>DCVO01000130.1:0-6108 GCA_002327405.1 Thiobacillus sp. UBA2186
GTTCGAACCCGTCAGCACCCACCAATACGACGCCTGAGCGCGTCCAGCCAAACAAAAAAGCCCGCGTTCGCGGGTTTTTTTTGTAGTCCCTTCGACGCGGCGTGCCATGGTCCATTCGATCGCATTACGGGGCGAAAAAATGATTTTTTTGTTCATAACCCATCCATTTTTTTGTGCCATGTGTATAATTGCGGCCTGCGCTTGAGGGGGTGTTTGCCGATAGCGCACAGATTCTGGAGCGGTAGTTCAGTTGGTTAGAATACCGGCCTGTCACGCCGGGGGTCGCGGGTTCGAGTCCCGTCCGCTCCGCCAATACCGAAAAAAAGCGAACGCGAGTTCGCTTTTTTCTTTTCTGCCGGCGAAAGCCGTACACATCGCCGCCGTTTCGGGCGACAATTATCTTTTATCGTTGTTTCAGAGACAGATATGCTGGAAGCCATACGTAAACGGGCTCAGGGCTGGTTAGTCAAGCTCATCCTCGCCCTCATCACCATTCCCTTCGCGCTGTGGGGCATCGACGCCTACTTCAGCTCGGGCGGAGGCAACGAGGTGATTGCAGAGGTGGGCGATTCCGGCGTGACCCGCCAGGCCTATAACGACATGTTGAAGGAGCAGGCCAACAGCATGCGCCAGGCGATGGGGCCCAATTTCGATCCTGCCATCGTCGAGAGCGCGGACTTTCGCGAGAATGTCCTGAAGGCGATGACGGAAGAAGAGGCTATGGTGCAGGAGGCCAATGCCGCCGGCCTGCAGGTGAGCGATGAGCAGATCGCCGCGATTCTGCAGCAGGTACCGGCATTCCAGGAGAACGGGAAATTTTCCCCCGAACTCTACAAGAAAAGGCTGGAGAAACGCGGCTACAGCGAGAAGTATTACGAATATCTGATCAGGCGCGAGGTCAGCGTGGGGATCATGCGCCATCCCATCCTGGCGGGCGCCCTGTTGTCCTCGACCAGCGCCGACCTGGTCACGAAGATCGCCGGCCAGCGCCGCGAGATTTCCTGGCATGACATCAACCCCGCAACGGTTGCCGGCCGGGTGAATGTTGCCGACAAGGACATCCAGACCTACTATGAGGCGCACAAGGCCGAGTATGTGGAGCCCGAGGCCGTACGCGCCGAATACGCCGTGCTGTCGCTGGAACAAATGGCCAACGCCATCCAGCCCAGCGAAAAGGAAATCCAGGATTATTACGCCGCCAATGCCGCCAAGCTCGGCCCGCCCGAAACGCGCAGTGCCAGCCATATCCTGATTGAAGCGCCTGAGGGGGATATCGCGGCGCGCAAGCAGGCCAGGGCCAAGGCCGAAGCCTTGCTGGCCGCGGTGCAGAAGGCGCCCAGGACCTTTGCCGATGTCGCGAAGCGCGAGTCCCAGGATCCGGGTTCGGCAGCCGAAGGCGGCAGCTTGGGCAGTTTCGAACGCGGCATGATGGAGAAACCTTTCGAGGATGCGGTGTTCTCGATGAAGCCGGGCGAGATGCGCCTGGCGGAAACCAAATACGGCTTCCACATCATCCGGCTTGACGGTGTCCAGGACAAGACGCCGCCGCTGGCATCCGTGCGCGCCCAGATCGAGATGGAACTCCGCAGGGGACAGGCGCAGAAACACTACGCCGAGGCTGCGGAGAATTTCAGCAACCTCGTCTATGAACAGGCTGCGAGCCTGAAGCCTGCGACAGACGCCTTGAAGCTGTCCGTCCAGACCACCGACTGGATGACGCGGCAGGGCAAGCACGCGGCGCCATTCGATTCCGCCAAGCTGCTGGACGCGGTTTTCTCCACGGATGCCATCAAGAGCCGGCAGAACGTCGAACCCATCGAAACCAGCCGCAACACCATGGTGGCGGTACGCGTGATCGATCATCGGCCGGCGAGGCAGAAATCCTTGACGGAAGTCTCTGCCGACATTCGCGGCAAGCTTCTGGCCGAGCAGACCGCCGCCCTGGTCGCGAAGCAGGGGCAGGCGCGGATCGCGGAACTGGGCCAGGGCAAGGAACCCGCCGGCATCGGCTGGTCGGCATTCAAGATGATCGGCCGCCAGCAGCCCGAAGGCCTGGATGCCAAGACCGTCCAGGCCATCATGCGTGCCGATGCGGCCAAGCTGCCAGCCTATGTGGGGGCAGCCATGCCCGATGGCAGCTACCGCATCGTGCGGGTAACGCGGGTCGTCGAAGATACCGTTGCCAACCCCATGCTGCGTGCCGCAGTGGATGCAGGCCTGCGTCAGGCCTATGCACGCAGCGATGCGGTGGCGCAACTGGAGCTTGCCAAGGCCTCGCAGAAAATCGAGATCAAGTCCGGTGCGCTGGACAAGAAGGAATAGGGCCGCAAGCCTGAATGAAAAAAACGCGCCGATGGGCGCGTTTTTTTTGCCAGCGAGGCAAGGCTTTTACACTTCGGCGCCGGCAGTGGTATTGAAGCCGGCATCCACATAGGTGATTTCGCCGGTAATGCCCGAAGCCAGGTCGGACAGCAGGAAGGCTGCGGCGTTGCCGACCTCTTCGATGGTGACGTTGCGGCGCAGCGGCGAATTCTTGGCGACGATGTCCAGCTTGTTGTTGAAATTGGCGATGCCGCTCGCGGCCAGGGTGCGGATCGGGCCGGCGGAAACGGCGTTCACGCGGATGCCGAGCGGGCCGAGACTTTGCGCCATGTAATACACGCCGGATTCGAGGCTGGCTTTGGCCAGGCCCATGACGTTGTAGTTGGGCACCGAACGGACGGCGCCCAGGTAGGTCAGCGTCAGCAGTGCGGCATTGCGTCCTTCCATCATCGGCAGCGCGGCCTTGGCCAGGGCGGCGAAGCTGTAGGAACTGATATCGTGGGCGATGCGGAAGTTTTCACGCGTCACCGCCTCCAGGTAGCTGCCGGCCAGGGCCTGCTTGGGCGCGAAGGCGATGGAATGCACCAGTCCGTCCAGGCCGTCCCATTTTTTGCTCAGTTCGCTGAAGACTGCGGCGATCTCATCGTCGCTGGAGACATCGCAAGGCAGGGCGATGCCGGAGCCGAACTCCTTGGCGAATTCGACCACGCGGTCCCTGGCACGGTCACCTTGGTAGGTGAAGGCGAGTTCGGCGCCTTCGCGCCTGCAGGCGCCGGCGATGCCGTAGGCGATGGAGCGGTTGCTGATCAGTCCGGTGATGAGGATTTTTTTTCCCGCGAGAAAACCCATGTCTAGTCCTTGCAGCAGATTCGAATAGGCGAATTATACGCTGACAGGCAGCCAGCCTTGATACACTATCCGGCCATGCGCAACTGGATATTTCTCCTCCTCCTGCCGGCTTTGCTTTCGGGTTGCGGCGAAGCCTGGAACAATCCCTATCCGCAGGAGGATGCAGGCACCGATACGTTTTACACCGTATTCGAGGAGCGCCCCAAGCATCTCGATCCGGCGCGCTCCTACAGCAGCAACGAGGTCGAATTTACCGGCCAGATCTACGAGCCGCCGCTGCAATACCATTTCCTCAAGCGCCCCTATACGCTGGAGCCGCTGACCACGGACGGCATGCCGGCGGTGCGCTACTGGGGCAAGGACGGCCGCGAACTGCCCCAGAACAGCTCGCCCGAGAACATCGCCCGCACCACCTACGACATCACCATCCGGCCCGGCATCCGCTACCAGCCGCATCCCGCCTTTGCCGTTCTGCCGGACGGCAAGCCGCGCTATCTTGGCCTGTCCGTGCAGGACCTCGAGAAAATCGACACGCTGGGGGATTTCGAACATGCCGGCAGCCGCGAACTCACGGCCGAGGATTATGTATACGAGATCAAGCGCCTGGCCAGCCCACGGCTCAACTCGCCCATTTTCGGACTGATGAGCGAATATATCGAAGGGCTGGACGATCTCAACAAACAACTGGTGAAGGCGGCCGAGTCGCTGCCGAAGGATGCCTGGTTCGATCTGCGTCCTTATGGGTTCGCCGGCGCCAAGGCTACCGGAAAACACAGCTTCCGCATCACCCTGAAGGCGCATTACCCGCAGTTCATCTACTGGCTGGCGATGCCCTTCTTCGCGCCCGTTCCCTGGGAGGCCGAGCGCTTCTACGCCCAGCCCGGCATGGCCGAGCGCAATCTCAACCTCGACTGGTTCCCGGTCGGCACCGGGCCCTTCATGCTGAGCGAGAACGACCCCAACCGCCGCATGGTGCTGTCGCGCAATCCCAATTTCCATGGCGAGACCTACCCCACGGAAGGCGAGACCGGCGACGCGGAAAAGGGCCTGCTGGCGGATGCGGGCAAGCCGCTGCCGCTCATGGGGCGTGCGGTGTTCACCCTGGAGAAGGAGGATATCCCGCAGTGGAACAAATTCCTGCAGGGTTATTACGACAGCTCCGGCATCAGTTCCGACAACTTCGACCAGGCGGTGCAATTCTCGCCCGAGGGCGAGGCCGACCTCACGCCGGACATGAAAGAAAAGGGCATCAAACTGGTGACGGCGATCACCACTTCCAACCGTTACATGGGCTTCAACATGCGGGATCCGCTGATCGGCCATGCCGGCGGCGAGGCGGCGCGCAAATTGCGCCAGGCCATTTCCATCGCGGTGGACTACGAGGAGTTCATTTCGATTTTTCTCAACGGCCGCGGCATTGCCGCGCACGGCGCGCTGCCGCCGGGCATTTTCGGCTACCGGGAAGATTTCAACCCGGTGGTCTATGCTGCCCCCGGCAAGCGGCGTGGCCTCGATGAGGCGAAAAAGCTGCTGGCCGAGGCCGGTTATCCCAACGGCCGCAGCGCCAGTACCGGCGAGCCGCTGGTGCTGTATTTCGACACTGCCGCCACCGGACCCGACGCCAAGTCGCGGCTCGACTGGCTGATCAAGCAGTTCAGGAAGATCGACATCCAGCTGGTGATCCGCGCCACCGACTACAACCGCTTCCAGGACAAGATGCTGCGCGGCAATGCGCAGATATTCGAATGGGGCTGGAACGCCGATTATCCCGACCCGGAAAACTTCCTGTTCCTGCTTTACGGGCCGAACGCCAAGGCCGGCAAGAACGGCGAGAACGCCGCCAATTACAGCAATCCCGAATTCGACCGCCTGTTCGCGCAGATGAAGGGCATGGCCAACGGCCCGCAACGACAGGCCGTGATCGACCGCATGACGGGGCTGTTGCGCGAGGACGCCCCCTGGCTGTTCGGTTTCTTTCCCAAGGGCTTCAGTCTGCAGCATGCCTGGGTCGGCAACGTGAAACCCAATCTCATGGCCAACAACACGCTCAAGTACCGGCGCATCGATGCCGAGCTGCGTCAGCAGAACATTGCGCAATGGAACCGGCCGGTGCTGTGGCCCTTCGCTGCATGCGCCCTCGTATTGCTGGCCCTGGTCTTGCCCGCCTGGCGCCAATACCGCAGGCACGAGGAAGGGCGCGCATGATCCGCTACATCCTGCGCCGCATGCTTTATGCCATCCCGATTCTGATCGGTGTGAACCTCATCACCTTTTTCCTGTTTTTCGTAGTCAACACGCCCGACAACATGGCACGCATCCACCTTGGGGTGAAGCACGTCACGCCCGAGGCGATCGAGCAGTGGAAGGCCGAGCACGGCTACGACAAGCCGTTGTTCCTCAACCGCGGGCGGCAAGGGGTCAAGGCGGTGACCGACACCCTGTTCGTGGACCGGTCTATCAAGCTGTTCAGTTTCGACTTCGGCAAGGCCGACGACGGCCGCGACATTGCGCGCGACATCCAGACGCGCATGTGGCCTTCCCTGGCGATCGCGCTGCCGGTGTTCGTCATCGGGCTCATGGTCAACATCACGGCGGCGCTGCTGATGATTTTCTATCGAGGCACGCGGCTGGAGTACGCAGGCGTGGTCGGGCTCATCGCGCTGATGTCGATTTCGAGCCTGTTCTACATCATCGCCGGCCAGTACTTCATCGCCAAGTTGTGGCAGTGGCTGCCGATTTCCGGTTTCGGCGGCGGCATCGACGCCTTCAGGTTCATCCTGCTGCCGGTGCTGGTGTCGGTGGCGGCGGGACTGGGCAGCGGCGCGCGCTGGTATCGCACCATCTTCATCGAAGAAATCGGCAAGGACTACGTGCGTACGGCACGCGCCAAAGGGCTGTCGGAACTGCGCGTGCTGTTCCGCCACGTGCTGAAGAACG
>DCVO01000130.1:6140-7115 GCA_002327405.1 Thiobacillus sp. UBA2186
ACCATCGACGCCATCCGCGCGCAGGACTTCGCCATTGTGCAATCCATGGTGTTCCTCGGATCGGCGCTCTATATTCTCGGCCTGCTGCTGACCGACCTGTCCTACACGCTGGTCGACCCAAGGGTGAAGCTGACATGAGCTTCCAGNNGCCGGTATTGCGTTCTTCCTGGCACGAGGTGCTGGTGCGGCCGATGGGCATGTCGTCAGCGGTAGTGCTGGCGGTATTCGTGCTGGCGGGACTGGCCGACAGCCTGCATTACCGGGCAAAGCTCGACAATGGACAGCTGGACGTGGAGGTGAGGAGTGTGCTGGACCGGATGCTGGCGCCGCTTACCGCGCGCAGCGAGCGCACTTACTCGGCGCCGCTGGCCACGCATTCGCAGGCAAGGGAAACCGTCGAAAAGCCTGACGGCAGCACCGTGCGGGAAACGCCGCGCCTGCAATTCGGCGGCGCGCATCTGGCCGACACGGAAAACGACTGGCTGGGCGATGTGGTCTCGCGCAGCGCGAGCGGACTCGGCCTGGGCCTGCTGGCCAGCCTGCTGTTCGCCGTTCTGCTGGCTGCTGTTTTGAGCAGGTTCTGGCGTTGCAGTTTCGCCGCAGCGCTTGTCCGCTTGCGGCAGCCGCAGGACAGGGACCCGGCCTGGCGCAGCCTGCTGGTGACAGTGTCGCTGTTGTTGCTGACGGCCGGCGCCGCGGCAGGTCTGGCCGGCGGCTATCACGTGCTGGGCACCGACAAGGTTGGGCAGGACGTGCTCTATCAAACCCTGAAAAGCATCCGCACGGGCCTTGTCATCGGCACGCTGACCACGCTGGTGACCCTGCCGGTCGCCATCGGGCTGGGCCTGCTGGCCGGCTATTTCCGCGGCTGGGCGGATGATGCCATCCAGTATGTGTACACCACCCTGAATTCCATACCCTGGGTGCTGCTGGTGGCGGCGGCCGTGCTCATCGTGCAGGTGTTCATCGAGCAGA
>DCVO01000130.1:7144-7315 GCA_002327405.1 Thiobacillus sp. UBA2186
TCACCGGCTGGACCGGGCTCGCGCGCCTCCTGCGCGCCGAAACCCTGAAACTCAGGGAACTGGACTACGTGACGGCGGCGCGCGCCTTTGGGGTGAGTGGGCCGCGCATCCTGCTCAGGCATATCCTGCCGAACGTGCAGCATCTCATCCTGATTTCGGTGGTGATGGATT
>DCVO01000130.1:7367-7800 GCA_002327405.1 Thiobacillus sp. UBA2186
GCGCGCCTGGAACTGGCGCGCGAGCCCGTGGTCTGGTGGCCGCTGCTCGCCGCGTTCAGCTTCATGTTCGCGCTGGTGCTGTCGGCCAACCTGTTCGCCGATGTGGTGCAGGATGCGTTCGACCCCCGCACGGCCGCAAGAGGGGGCAAGTCATGAGCCTGCTCAGGGTGGAAAACCTCGGCGTGCGCATCGGCGAAGTGGCGCCGGTGGACGGCGTGAGTTTCAGCATCGATGCCGGCGAAACCTTTGCCTTGCTGGGCGAATCCGGTTCCGGCAAATCCATGACCGCGCTCGCCCTGATGCGGCTGCTGCCAGCGGGCGGGCGCATCGTCTCGGGCCAGGTGAGCTTCGACGTCAAGGTGCTGGGCCGGTTGCCGGAATCGCAAATGCGCGGCCTGCGCGGGCGCGGCATGGCGATGATCTTCCAGGAGCC
>DCVO01000130.1:7893-10202 GCA_002327405.1 Thiobacillus sp. UBA2186
CTCGACGTCACCATCCAGGCCCAGGTGCTCGACCTGCTGGCCGACATCCAGCGCCGGCAGGGGATGGGCATGCTGCTGATCACGCACGATCTCGGCGTTGCGCGCCACATGGCCGACCGCGTCGGCATCATGTATGCCGGACAACTGGTGGAAAAGCTGCCGGTCGACCCGGAAAACGGCCTCGAAGCCGCCTTCCATCCGTACACGCGCAAGCTGATGGCCGCCGTGCCCAGCCTGCAGCGCGCAGGCGAGCGGCTGGCCGCCATTCCCGGCCGCGTACCGCCGCTGGATCAACCCTTTGCCGGCTGCCGCTTTGCCGACCGCTGCGCTCATGCGTTCGCACCTTGCGCAGGCACGGTGCCGGATTGGACCGGGCTGGCCGAGGATCATGCCGTACGCTGCCATCTGGCCGTGCAGCCTGAAGCCGTGCGCAAGCTTGAAACGGCGCAAACGCTGAAAATGGCCGAACCCGGGCGTGCCTCGGTGCTGGCGGTGCGCGGCCTGGCCGTGACCTACACCCAGCGCACCGGCCAGATGTTCGGCAAGAAACACATCCGTGCCGTCGACGGCATCAGCTTCGAATTGAATGCAGGCGAAACCCTGGCGCTGGTGGGCGAGTCCGGCTGCGGCAAGACCACCGCGGCCAAGGCCATCCTGGGGCTGACGCCGGCCAGCGGCGGCGAGGTCGAACTGGACGGTAAAAATGTCGCGGGGCTTCCCGAGCGCCGTTTCAAACCCTACCGGCGTCTCGCGCAAATCGTCTTCCAGGACCCCTACAGTTCGCTCAACCCGAGGATGCGGGTAGGCGACATCCTGCAGGAAGGCATGGCCGCGCTGGGCGTGGGCGAGACGGCCAGGCGCAGCCGGGCAATCGCCGCCTTGCTGGAAAAGGTCGGGCTGTCCCCGGATGCGGTCAACCGCTACCCGCATGAATTTTCCGGCGGCCAGCGTCAGCGCATCGCCATCGCGCGCGCATTGGCCGTAAAGCCCAGGCTTCTGATCTGCGACGAGCCGACCTCGGCACTGGATGTGTCGGTACAGGCGCAGATACTCAATCTGCTGGCCGATCTGCAGCGCGAAGAAGGCCTGGCCATGCTGTTCATCACCCACAACCTCGCGGCCGTCGGCTATCTGGCGCACCGCGTGGCAGTGATGAAGGCAGGCAAGATCGTCGAGATCGGCTCTGCGCGCGACATTCTTGTACGCCCTCAGCACCCCTATACGCAGGGCTTGCTGGCGTCGGTGCTGTAGGGGCCAGGAGTTGCGCTTTGAGGAATGCGCGGCCTCTGGCCGCACTACCCCTAGCCCCTAGCAGCCCCTGAATCCTGGAACTAGCTCCTTTTGATGGTGAGCTGCTTGCCGGCCTGCAGGTGGTTGCTGCGCAGCTTGTTCCAGGCCTTGAGCTCGGAGACGGAAACCTTGAAGCGATTGGCGATGGAGTAGAGCGTGTCGCCGCGACGCACGGTGTAGCGGGTCGTGCCTCCCGCGGACTTGGCAGAAGCGGAAGCGAGTACGGCATTGGCGTTCCCGGGCGTGGCGGGTTTGACCACCAGTCGCTGGCCGATCCTGAGCCTGGAGGATTTCAGCTTGTTGTAGCGTTTGAGGCTGGCAACGCTGACGCGGTACTTTCCGGCAAGCTGTCCGAGCGTCTCGCCCCTGCGTACGAGGTGGTATTTCGCCGGGGAGCCGGCGGCCTCCTTCGCGTCCGCTTCGGCCTCCTGCCAGGTTGCGGCCGGCAGTTCGCTTTCCTCGCTGCTGTCGACCGGCGCCAGGATGACCTGGTCCTTGATGAGCCGTCCGTTGCGCAGATGCAGCTGGTTGTGTTCTGCAATGCGTTCCGGCGTGGTGCCGAACTGTTCGGCAATTTCGGCGGCCGTCATGCCTTTTCTGGCCGTAACCGGCTCCCAACTGTCCCATTCGCCGCTGTCCAGGTTGGACTGGAAGACCTCGGCGTGATCGACAGGCACCAGCACGGAAACCTCGCTGCCTGCCTTGATCAGCTTGCGCGGGAATGCGGGATTGAGCGACACGAATTCTTCCACGCTAAGGCCGGCCAGCCGCGCTGCGGAGTGCACGTCCATGGCGCCGATGTCGAGCGACACTTGCGTGAAGTAGGGCTCGTTGGGGATGTCGGCCAGTTCCACCCCGAAGTTTTCCGGATTCCGTATGAGTTGCCTGACCGCCATCAGCTTGGGCACGTAATGGCGGGTTTCCGGCGGCAGCTGCAGGCTCTGGTAATCGGTGGGCTTTCTCCGCGCTGCGTTCTTCTGGACGGCGCGCGACACGCAGCCTTCGCCGCAGTTGTAGGC
>DCVO01000113.1 GCA_002327405.1 Thiobacillus sp. UBA2186
GTGCTGTCGCGCGCGGTGAAGTGGCATATCGACAACCGGGTTTTGGTCTACGCTAATAAGACGGTGGTGTTCGACTGATTCGTACCGGGAAGAAAAAAGCCGCATTGCCGCGTTAAGTCGCTTTGGGCTTGGCGTTTGCCCCCCTCCCGCCGGGAGAGCGGTTGGGGCGAGGGCTTCGCTTCCTCGCAATGAGGTCGTCGCGTACATGGCCGGAAGGCCCGTGGCGATCCATGCAGTGAGGATTGTTTCGCTTCCAATCGATAACAGGTTTCCGACAAGGGCATGACCTCTTCGACGCGAAAATACTTGAGCCGTTTCGCCCATGCCACCCGGGTCTGCTTTCGCGTGGTGTTCAGCGACGGCAGCGACTTCCGGAATCATGAGGGCGAACCGGCCTTCACCCTGATCTTCAAGAATCGCCGCGCAGAGCTGCGCACGCTGGCCTTCGGCCATGTCGGCCTGCTGGAATCCTATTTCTGCGGCGACGCCGACGTGGACGGCGATTTCGCCGCCGCCTTCCGCATGGCCATGGACTCGGGCATGGCGCCGCCGCCCTCTGGCCTCTTGAAGCTGCGCAACGCCTGGCACGAACTGCGCTTCGGCAACGGCAGCATCGCGCAGGCGAAGGCCAACGCACGCTTCCACTACGGCCTCGGCGCCGACTTCTACAAGCTGTGGCTGGACCTGCCGGCCATGATGTACACCTGCGCCTACTGGAAGGAGGGTACGCAGTCGGTGGAGGAAGCCCAGCGCAACAAGATGGACCATGTGGCGAAGAAGATACGCCTGTCTCCGGGCGAATCCTTCGTCGACATCGGCTGCGGCTTCGGCGGCTTCATGTTCCATGCGCTCGAGCATTACGGCGCGCATGGCACCGGCGTCAACACCACGACGGAACAGGTGGACTGGCTGCGCGGCGAGATCGCGCAACGCGGCCTTGCCGACAAGCTCAAAGTCGTCGAGGCGGATTTCCGCGAAATTCCCGGCCAGTATGACAAGGTGGTGTCCATAGGCACGCTGGAGCACGCGGGGCGCGACCAGCTCTTCGACGTGGTGCGCGCGCATGCGAATGCCTTGAAACGGGGCGGCCTGGGCATGCTGCATTTCATCGGCCACGAGGGCGTGTTCGACACCGAGTTCTACATCCGCAAGCATATCTTTCCCGGCGGCTGGATTCCCGGCCTGTCCGAGACCCTCGCGGCCATGGATGCGTGCGGACTGGAAGTAGTGGACGTCGAGAACCTGCGCCGCCACTACGCGCTGACCCTGGACGAGTGGGCCACGCGCTTCGACGCGCGCTGGGACGAAATCCATGCGCTCGACCCGCGGAAATTCGACGAGGCGTTCCGCCGCAAGTGGCGCACCTATCTGTGGTCCTGCGCCGAGATGTTCCGTTCGCCCAACAGCCGGACGCATTTGTTCCAGATCGTGTTCAGCAAGGGCAACGTCAGCACGGACAGCTATCCGATGAGCCGGGGATTTCTTTATTCGTAAAGGGAAAAGCCAGCCATAGAGGACACAGAGAGCACAGAGGAGATATAAAAATCGTCGGCATCGCAGTGACGCAACCGCCTGGCAGTGCCCTTGATCCCGCGAGGGCCACTCTGTGTTCTCTGTGCTCTCCGTGGCTTGAATTGGGGGTTCCATGAATCATGCAGACAAAATCCTCCGCTTGAAGGAGCAGATCGAAGCCGTTTCCGGCAGCGCGCCGCTGGGTCTGGCCAAGGACACCTCCAACCTGTTCCGCGACCGCAAACAGACGCCCAAGCACAAACTCGACGTGCGCCAGTTCAATGAGGTGCTGGAAATCAACGCCGACGAGCGCTGGGCGGAAGTGGAAGGCATGACGCCCTACGTCAAGCTGGTCGACGCCATGCTGGAAAAGGGCCTGATGCCGGCGGTGGTGCCGCAGCTCAAGTCCATCACCATCGGCGGCGCGGCGGCGGGGGTGGGCATCGAGGCGACTTCGTTCAGGTACGGACTGGTGCACGAGACCCTGCAGGAGCTGGAGATCCTGCTGCCGGACGGCCGGATCGTCCTGGCCTCGCCCGGCAATGCGCACAGCGATCTGTTCTACGGTTTTCCCAATTCCTACGGGACGCTGGGCTATGCGCTGAAACTGAAGGCGCTGGCGGTGCCGGTGAAGCCCTATGTCGAGGTGCGGCACACGCGCTTCGATAATCCGGCGGAATTTTTCCGCGCCATCGAAGCGGCGTGCCGGGGCGACGGCGATTTCGTCGACGGCGTGGTGTTCGGTCCGGGCGAGCTGGTGCTGAGCCAGGCGCGCTTCGTGGACAGTGCGCCCTGGACCAGCGACTACACCTACGAGAAGATTTACTACCGCAGCTTGCGCGAGCGCGACAGCGATTACCTCACCACGCGCGACTACATCTGGCGCTGGGACACCGACTGGTTCTGGTGCTCGAAGAACCTGGGCGCGCAGAATCCGCTCATTCGCCGCCTGCTCGGGCGCAAGCGCCTGAACTCGGTCTTCTACACGAAGATGATGCGCTTCAACAGCAGGTGGGGATTGACCCGCCGCCTCGACAGGCTCTTGGGCCTGCATCGCGAATCGGTGATCCAGGACGTCGACATTCCGCTCTCCAGCGCTGCGGCCTTCCTCGATTTCTTCCAGCGCGAGATCGGCATTGCTCCAATCTGGGTCTGCCCGGTGCGGCCGTACCGCAAGGACGCGCACTTCACCCTGTTTCCGATGCGCGACGAGCTGTATCTCAATTTCGGCTTCTGGGACGTGGTGCGGCGGCGCCACGCCTTCGAGCCCGGCCGCCACAACAGGCTGGTGGAAAACAAAGTCACCGAGCTGGGCGGCATCAAGTCGCTGTATTCCGATTCCTTCTTCGACGAGGAAGCCTTCTGGCGCATCTACGACGGCGCGGCCTATCGCGAACTCAAGCAGAAATACGATGCGCGGGGCAGGGCCAGGAACCTCTACCAGAAGTGCGTGCTGCGGCAGTAGGCGGGCCTGGTTCCATAAGCTTCATCCCTGCGCCGCCGTCCAGCGGGCGAACTCGTCTTTCGGCATCGGCCTGGAATACCGGTAGCCCTGGAAGCCGTCGCAGCCCATCGCCGCCAGCGCATCGCGCTGCACCTCGGTTTCCACGCCCTCGGCGACGATGCGCATGCCCATGGCGTGGCCGATGGAGATGATCGACTGAATGAAAACATCGGGCGCCTGCGGCGTCAGCGCCTGCACGAACGAGCGGTCGATTTTCAGTTCGTCCAGAGGCAGTTTTTTCAGGTAACTCAGGGAGGAGTAGCCTGTGCCGAAGTCGTCCAGCGCGAAGTGCAGCCCCAGGGCTTTCAGGGCATGCATCTTGGCGATGGCGTCTTCGATGTCGTAAAACAGCGCGGACTCGGTGATTTCGATGGTCAGCCTGGAAGGGTTTATGCCGCTTTGCGCCAGGTGCTGCTCGATCTGCGAGACGAAATCGTCGCGCACGAACTGCCAGCTGCTGACGTTTACGGAAAGCTTCAGCGCGCTTGTGGAGGCTGCGCCCTCCCACGCCTTGAGACAGGCGCAGGCGCGCGCCAGCGCCCACTGGCCGACAGGGTGAATGAGGCCGGTTTCCTCGGCGACGGAGATGAATCTTTCCGGCGCGGCCAGCCTGCCGTCCGCTCTTCTGCAGCGCAGCAGCGCTTCGGCGCCGGTCACGCGCCCGCTCCTGTCCACCTGGGGCTGCAAATGCAGGACGAGCCCGTCGTTGGCCAGGGCATGGCGCAGCCGCTTTTCCGCTTCCAGCCTTTCGCTGACTTTTTTCTGCATCTCGGCCAGAAAGAACTGGATGCTGCTCCGGCCCTGCGACTTGGCCTGATAGAGCGCGATGTCGGCGTGGCGCAAAATGTCGTGCACGTTGGCGCCGGCCTGCGGAAACAGCACCACGCCGATGCTCGCATCCACGTTGAGCGACTGTTCTCCCGCGGCAATGGGCTTTCTCAGTGAAGCGACGACGGCTTCCGCCAGTTGCCGGGCCTGTTTGGCGGCAGTGGCGGCATGGGCGGAAATTTCCGGCATGAGCAATACGAACTCGTCACCGCCCAGGCGCGCGACGAAGGCGTTCTGCCCGGCAGCTTGGGTTAGGCGCTGTGCCACTTCGCTCAGCACCAGATCGCCGACGTGATGGCTCAGGGCGTCGTTGATGGTCTTGAAGTGGTCGAGGTCGATCAGCAGCATGGCGCTTTGGCGGCCGGAAAGGCGCGAACGCTCGAACAGGCCGGCGAGGTATTCGTGCAGTGCGGCGCGGTTGGCCAGGCCGGTGAGGTAGTCGCGGTAGGCGATCTGCCGGATGTGTTCCTCGGCGCGCAGGCGCTGAAGCTCGGCGCTCGCGCGCGCGGAGAAGATTTCCAGTATCTCGCGCGTGTATTCGGTGCGCGCCAGCGGCTTGCGGCTCAGCACCACAACCAGGCCCATCGCTTCGCCTTGCGCATCGATCAGCGGGGTGCCGATATAGCCCTCGCAGCTCATCTCGGCAAGCAGCCGGTCCCTGGGGAACAGATGCTGAACGTCGCGCGGATAGACGCAGGTGCCTTGTTCGACCACGTTTGCGCAGGGCGTGTCGTCGAGGCGATAGCTGAGATTGCCGGCGATGCTGCCATCGGCATACACGGCCTGCGCGTTAACGACGCGCGGGTCATGTCCGTCCAGGATGCCGACGAAGGCGTAGTCGGCATCGAACAGGCCGGCCAGATGCGCGACCAGGTCGCGGAAGAAGTCCTCGCCGGTGCGGGCGGAAACGCCGGCTGCGATGTTGCGGATGGCATCCTCGGACCGCTTGCGCTCGGTGATGTCCTCGTGCATCAGGATCACCTCGCGCACCTGGCGCGCCTCGTCCTTGATGGGGTAGATGTAGGCGCGCACCCAGCGGTCGCGGAAGGGCGCGCCGGCTACTTCCGGGGTGTCCAGGGGGTTGTAGATTACCGGCGGCAGTTCCAGCGATTCGCCGGCAAAGCCGCGTTTGACATACGGCAGGATGCCTTTGTCGCCGAGCTGATTGTCTTCGAGGATGTTGTAGCTGGCCAAGGCCGATCCCTGTACGCCCCACAACTCCTCCCACGCGCGATTGACCTGCACCGTGCGGCCGTCCGGCGCGAGCACCTGGATGCTGAACGGCGACTGCTCCACCAGCGAACGGAAGCGGTGCTCCGAGGCTTCGATCTTTTTCGCGCCCCGGCGCAGCTCCTGGCTCAGAGACCAGTCCATCAGCAGCACCAGGGCGATGAAGCCGAACTCGGCGGTATGCACGAAGTCCAGATGAGTGAAATTCACCACATGGTTGAAAAGGGCGAAGGCGAAGAACAGCGCGAGCGCCAGGCCCAGCGACCTGGCGCGCTGCGGACGGTCGCCGCGCCGGTACTGGCGTGCGCAGACATAGCCCGAATAGACGAAACTCGACGCGAAGAGCAAAAGCCCAAGGTAGAACCAGATGGTGGGCTGTTGCGGGCGCAGGTGCGTGACCGTTTCGCCCCAGGGCAGGACGATGCGCCGAATCTCGGGCAGTTGCGCGTAGAAGACTCCGTAGGGTTGGGCCAGGTTGGCCGCCACCAGCAGTGCCGCGTACGCGCCGAAGGCGATGAGCACCGCGCGCCGTGCGCCGCCCACGTAGGCGTCGACGAACCACGGCAGGGCGCCGAGGATGATGACGACGGCGACGGTTTCCGCTTGCCTCATGGCAACCAGTTCCTGCGCAGTGTCGGCGCGGTACGCGCCGAGCTTGGTCAGCACGTAGATCGAGACCACAAGGCACAAGAAACTGAACAGCATGTGCATGCGCTGCGGCGGCTTGCGCCAGCCCAGCCACAAGTGGTGCACCGAGGCGTACAGGCACAAACCGGCGAGTACGGCCAAACCTGTCGTGAAGATTTCGTTCACGCCATGCCTCTTGTTATGTTATGTGATCAGGGAGCCATTCCTGATGGCGGACCTGGCAGCGCGGAAATGGGGCGTAACACTTGCAGCATAATCAAAATGGAAGTCATTTCAAGTTCAAAGATGCAGCGGCCGGGAGGCCATAACATGCCGTCGGGAGGGCTGGCCGGCTAAAGGTGCGCCTCGAGCGGCAGCAGCATCAGAAAATCCACCCAGCGCCGCTTCCACCAGCCGGTGTCGGGTTCGGTTTCGGTGACGAACTCGCCGCGCGCGTTGCGGCTGCTCCAGACGATGGCGGTTTGTTCGCCCGCCTGCTTCAGCGATAGCCGGTGGCTGAAATCGGGGGCCATCGCCCGATCGGCCAGTTCGGCGACTTTTTCCGCCGCCGGCCTGCTTTCGATGACGAGCCCGAGTTCGGTGTTGAGCCAGGCCGAGCGCGGATCGAAATTGAAGGAGCCGATGAACACCTTCTCGCGATCGAACACCAGCGACTTGGTGTGCAGGCTGGAGCGCGACGAGCCGCTGCCGATGATGCGCGTCTTTCTCGGCGCGGCATTGAAAAGCGGCTTCAGCTCGTGCAGTTCCACGCCCATCTGCAGCAGGGCCTTGCGGTATTTGGCGTAGCCGGCATGCACGACGGGCACGTCGCTGGCGGCCAGGGAATTGGTGAGCACGCGCACCTTGGCGCCGCGCGCGCGCATGTAGCCCATCCAGTCCAGCCCCATTTTGCCCGGCACGAAATAGGGCGAGATCACGATGGCTTCCCGTTTCGCGTCCGCGCCCAGGCCGGACAGCTGCCCGACCAGCAGTTCGCTGGCGTGCGAGTTGCCTTCGACTTTTTCCGGCGGATCGGCGAGGACCCCGGCCGTGCCCGGATAGGCGGGCAGTTCGCCGGAAAGCAGGCGCTCTTCGAAACGGAGGGATTCGAGTTCGCGCCCGTAATCCGTTTGTTCAAGTTCCGTTTTCCTGGCTTGCAGCGCCGTTTTCAGCGCAGCCAGCCGGTTGCGCGCTTCCTTGTAGCCGGGCAGCGCGCGCGCCGGCACCACGCCGTCGCTCGCCCAGTAGGCGTCGAACGTATCGGACAGCTCGGCCACCGCCGGGCCGGAGGCCAGAACGTCGAGATCGACGAAGGAGAACTCGTCGTGCGCGACGAAATATTCGTCGCCGATGTTGCGCCCGCCGGTGATGGCGAACTGGTTGTCGGCGGCGAACAGCTTGTTGTGCATGCGCCGGTTCAGGCGGTCGTCGCGCAGGTACTGGCCCAGTTGCAGCAGGGGATTGCCGCCGCGGTAGAAGAAGGGATTGAACAGCCGGATTTCGATGTTGGGATGCGAGTACAAGGCCATGATGTCGGCCTCGTTCCTGTGCGTGTAGATGTCGTCGAGCAGCACGCGCACCCGCACGCCGCGGTCGGCCGCTTTCAGCAGCGCTTCAGCGACCAGCGCGCCGGTTTTGTCGCCGTGGAAGATGTAGTACTGCACGTCCAGGGTCTTTTCCGCCTTCTCGGCCAGCCACAGGCGCGCGGCCAGGGCGTCGAGCCCGGCGTCGAGCAGCACGAAGCTCGATTCCTTCGGCCTGGCGGGACCGGGCTTGTGCGCCAGTTTCTGCAGCTGGCTGGGGGTGTCCTGGGAAATGGCGTGCGACACGGGGCGCACGGCGGCGCGGTCGATGTCGATGCTGGCGCAGCCATGCTGGGCGGCAAGAAGCATGACGCAGAGGGCGGCGAAACATGCGAATCTCAAACGCGTTACCTGTGCTGTTCGGCCGGCGGTCGGCCATGCGCGAACTATACAAGAAATCCTGCCCATGCTTTCGACGGGATGCCGGAGAAGCGGGGCAAAGACGCGACAGGATGCGCCGAAGGAGACTATGCCGAAAGCAAGAACAGATTGGGTCCGCTGCGCTGCATCCCGGTCTCGTCCATGAGGATGTCGAGGGCGAGGCTGGCGAGATCGTCCGCCGTGGGGTCGAGCAGCGGATCCTTGTCCAGGTAGAGGATCTTCAGGTAGGAGCCGCATTCCTCGCAGGCTTCCGCCTTGACCGCGCCCTTGCCGCCTTCGATGGCGTAATAGGCGATGCCCCTGGTGGATTCGCAGTTGCTGCACTTGGCGCGCACCATGTGCCATTCGGCGCCGCACAGCGAGCAGTGCAGGTAGCGCAGTCCCTGTTCCGCACCGCCGATGCGCACGATGCTCGCGACCGGGGACGAGGCGCACACCGGACACAGGTTGTCGAGGTCGGTGCGGCCGAAGGCGGCCGCGCCGAGCGTGGTGCTCATGTGCAGCCAGTAGACCTGCAGCGCGGCGGCGACGAAGGGCGATAGCGCGAGATCCGTGTCGTGGAAGCGGCCGTCCAGGATCGCATCGGCGAATTTCTCCAGGCTCGCGTCGTCCAGCGCACCCAGCCGCGCGACGGCCTCGCGCACCGCCTGCGGGGCGTGCGCGGATGCCGCCTCTGCGATGTCCCGCAAGGCCTTGCGCCACGCGGGGTCGCGAGCCCGGCTGCGGGCGGCGAGCGCCGGCATGCCATGTTCGCGCGACAGCGCAAGCCGGCTGGAGTCGGGCAGGGATGCCTGCGGAAAATGCGCCAGCGCCGCGTGCTGCGCGTCGGCAAGGCCGGCCATGAATTCCAGGAAGTCGCCCATCTTGTGATTGGCTGCGAGCTGGCGAAAACGCGCGGCGCGCTCCTTGAAGAAACTGTCGCGCGCCGGCAGGAGCAGGAAGGGGATGTCGCCTGCCGGGGGTTCGATCTGCCCCGGCTGCAGGATGGTGCTTGCGGTCATCTATTTCCTTTGCCGACTTCCTTGTACCAGGCCGGGTGATGGTGCTTCGCCCAGGCCGCGGAGACGGTGCCGCGGGTCATGGCGCGGATCGATCCCTTGACCCAGATGGCCGAGTAGATGTGGATGATGATGGCGAGGATGGAGACGAAGGCCGCCACCGCGTGCACCAGCACCGCCAGCCGCACCAGGACGACCGGGAAGTAGGGCGTGAACCAGGGCTGCCAGATGACGAAGCCGGATATCAGCAGCAGGGCGATGGAAATCACCAGCGTCCAGAACAGGTATTTCTGCCCGATGTTGTACTTGCCGATCTCGGGCAGGTTCTGGGTCTTGTTGCAGATGATGTCGCCCAGGCGCTTCTGCCACTCCTTGTCGGCTGCGGTGACCTTGTTCTGCGACCACAATCCCATGGCGAAGAAGAAGAAGGAAACCGCCAGCACGACGCCGATGAAGGGATGCAGGATGCGCGACCAGGTGCCGCCGCCCAGCAGGCTGGAAAGGAAGAAGAAGGCGGGATGGAACAGCGCCAGGCCCGAGATCGCCAGCAGGATGAAGCAGATGGCGATGATCCAGTGGTTGGCGCGCTCGTTCGACGAATAGCGCTTGATCATTTGCTCGCTCATGATGTGTGCTCCTCTTCATCCTCCACTTCGCTCGGGCCTGCCGTCATGTAGTGGAAGAAGCCCGCCAGCACCGCGAGGCCGAGGCCGAAGCTGGCGAGCGGCTTGGTGATGCCCTTCCACAGCGAGACCATGGGGCTGATGCCAGGCTCCCTGGGCAGGCCGTGATAGAGCTCGGGCTGGTCGGCGTGCTGCAGCACGTACATGACGTGGGTGCCGCCGACGCCTGCCGGATCGTAGAGGCCGGCGTTCGGGTAGCCGCGGCTCTTGAGGTCGGCGACGCGTCCTTCTGCATGGTGGGTCATGTCTTCCTTGGAGCCGAACACGATGGCGC
>DCVO01000071.1 GCA_002327405.1 Thiobacillus sp. UBA2186
TGGTTCAACGCCTATCCGGCCGAAGTGTTCATGGGCGATGTCGGTGCGCTCGCCCTGGGTGCGGCGCTGGGCGTGGTGGCGGTGATCGTGCGCCAGGAAGTCGTGCTCTTCATCATGGGCGGGGTGTTCGTGGTGGAGACCCTGTCGGTGATCATCCAGGTGGCGTCGTTCAAGACCACCGGCAAGCGCGTGTTCCGCATGGCGCCTCTGCATCACCACTATGAACTCAAGGGCTGGAAGGAGACGCAGGTCGTCGTCAGGTTCTGGATCATCACGATGATGCTCGTGCTGATCGGCTTGTCGACCTTGAAATTAAGGTGAGGAGTGAGGAGTGAGGAGTGAGGAGTACGACTACACCGGCATGAAAACCCTGGTCCTCGGACTGGGGGATACCGGCTTGTCCTGCGCCCGCTGGCTGGCGGCGCGCGGCGCCGTGGTGTCGGTGGCCGACAGCCGCGAATCGCCGCCCAACGCGCAGGCATTGAAGGAAACCTTGCCTGATGTGGCGCTGCATTGCGGCCCCTTTCGCGACGAGGTGCTGCAGGCGGCAGACCTGTTGGTCGCCAGCCCCGGCGTGCCGCTGGCCGAACCGGCGGTGGCGCGCGCGCAGCAGAAGGGCATCGAGGTCGCGGGTGACGTGGAACTGTTCGCGCGTGCCATCAAGGCCTCTCAGGCCAAGCTCATCGCCGTCACCGGCAGCAACGGAAAGAGCACGGTGACCGCCATGTGCGGGGCCATGAGCGGGGCGGCCGGCAAGGTCACCTGTGTCGCCGGCAACATCGGCCTGCCGGTGCTGGATGCGCTGATGGACATCGAAGCCGGGCGCATGGACGAGCCGGAAGTCTGGGCGCTGGAACTGTCCAGCTTCCAACTGGAAACCACCACGAGCCTCGATGCCGACGCCGCTGCGGTTTTGAATGTCAGCGAGGACCATCTCGACCGCTACCCGGGCATGGAGGCCTATGCCGCCGCCAAGGCGCGCATCTTCTCCGGCCGCGGCGTGCAGGTGCTGAACCGCGACGATGCGCGCGTGATGGCGATGGCGATTCCCGGCCGGCCGCAGATCAGTTTCGGGCTGAACGGCGCGCCCGGCAGCCGCGATTTCGGCTTGAGCGATGGCCATCTGTGCCGCGGCAGCGAGCGGCTGATGTCCGTGGCCGAACTGCCGGTCGCGGGTCTGCACAATGCCGCCAATGCCCTGGCGGCGCTGGCGCTGACCGCTTCCGTCGGCCTGCCCGAGGCCGGGCTGTTGCAGGGATTGAAACGGTTCAAGGGACTGCCGCACCGCGTCGAGTTCGTCGACGAGATCGAGGGCATACGTTTCTACGACGATTCCAAGGGCACCAATGTCGGCGCCACCGAAGCCGCGCTTCATGGCATGGACCGCAGGGTCGTGGTGATCCTCGGCGGTGACGGCAAGGGCCAGGATTTCTCGCCGCTCAAACAGGCGGTGGCGGCCAATGCCCGCGCCGTGGTGCTGATCGGGCGCGACGCTCCGCGCATCGAAAAGGCCATCGCCGGGTCGGGCGTGCCCATGGAAATGGCGTCTACCATGGAAGCGGCGGTCGGACTGGCCTACGAACTGGCGCATGAAGGCGATGCCGTGCTGCTGTCTCCCGCCTGCGCAAGCTGGGACATGTTCCGCAACTACGCCCATCGTGCCGAGGTGTTCACCCAGGCGGTACGCGCGATCAAGGCCTCGAGGAAGGGTGCCTGATGCTGTACGCCGCCCGCGCTCCCAAACAGCCCACCGGCGAACTCGATTTCGCGCTCGCCTGGCTGGTCCTTGCGCTGCTGGGATTCGGCCTGGTCATGGTTTACTCCGCCTCGATCGCGATCGCCGAAGGCTCGCGCATGACCGCCCATCAGGGCCACTACTTCCTGCTGCGCCAGGGCGTCTACGTCGTGGCTGCCCTGGTGGCGGGAACCATGGCATTCCAGGTGCCGACGCGTGCCTGGCAGCAGGCAGCGCCTTATCTCTTCATGGCCGGGATTGCGCTGCTGGTGGTGGTGCTGATCCCGGGCCTGGGCAAGGAAGTCAACGGCAGCCGCCGCTGGATATCGCTGGGGTTCGCCAACCTGCAGCCGTCGGAGCTGATGAAATTTTTTGCCGTGCTGTACGCGGCGGATTACACCACGCGCAAGGCGGCGGTCATGCACGACTTCAGGAGGGGTTTCCTGCCCATGGCCGCAGTCATGCTGATCACGGGGTTCCTGCTGCTGCACGAACCGGATTTTGGCGCCTTCGTGGTCATCACCGGCATCGCGGTCGGCATCCTGTTCCTCGGCGGGCTCAACTGGAAAGTGTTTGCCGCCCTGGTCGGCGTCCTGATCGCGGGTTTCGTCACCCTGATCCTGACTTCGCCCTATCGACTACAGCGCATCCTGGGTTTCCTCGACCCCTGGTCGGACCCCTACGGCAAGGGTTACCAGCTTTCTCATTCGCTCATCGCCTTCGGTCGCGGCGAATGGTTCGGCCTGGGCCTGGGCGGCAGCGTGGAAAAACTGTTCTACCTGCCCGAGGCGCATACCGATTTCCTGCTCGCGGTGATTGCGGAGGAACTGGGCTTCGTGGGCGTGGCCATGGTGCTGGCCCTGTTCGTCGTGCTGGTGGGCAAGGCTTTCCTGATCGGGCGCCATGCCGCACGTCTGGAACGCAACTTCGCGGCGCTGGCCGCCATGGGCATCGGCATCTGGTTTGGCGTGCAGGCGGGCATCAACATCGGCGTGAACATGGGTCTCCTGCCGACCAAGGGCCTGACCCTGCCTTTCCTTTCCTTCGGCGGCAGCGGCATCGTCGCCAATTGCGTGGCGGTCGCCGTGCTGCTGCGCATTGACTGGGAACACCGGCAAATGATGCGCGGGAAGACATTCTGATGAAAAAGATCATGCAACGCGCATCATTTCCCCTCACCCCAACCCTCTCCCGCGAGGGGAGAGGGGGCAAACGCTGGGCCCCAACCGATTTAACGATGCGGGGGAAGACGTTCTGATGAAAATCCGCAAAAACCATTTAACCGCGGAGTTCGCGGAGTACGCAGAGGAAAAGCATGGTCAAGGGTTTGCTCTGCGTCCTCTGCGGTCAATGAAGAGGGGTTTGGCATGACCCAAAACCGCACCCTCATGGTCATGGCCGGCGGCACCGGAGGCCACGTCTATCCGGCGCTGGCGGTGGCGGAGGAGATGCGCGCGCGCGGCTGGGAAGTGTTCTGGCTCGGCACGCGCGGCGGTCTTGAAGCGCGCGTGGTGCCGGCAGCCGGCATCGACATGGTCTGGGTGTCGATGTCGGGCCTGCGCGGCCATGGCCTGCTGCGCAGGCTGCTGACGCCCTTCATGCTGGTGCGTGCCTTCTGGCAAAGCCTGCGCGCCATTCTTTCCCGCCGGCCCGATGTCGTGCTGGGCATGGGCGGCTACACAGCCTTTCCAGGCGGCATGATGGCCTCGTTTCTGGACAAGCCGCTGGTCATTCACGAGCAGAACAGCATCGCCGGGTTGACCAACCGCGTGCTGGCCTGTCTCGCCGACCGCGTGCTGGTGGCTTTCCCGTCCGCTTTCACCCACAAGACCGACAAACCCGCTCCTTGCGGCAAGGCTGATACGGAATGGGTCGGAAATCCGGTGCGCGAGCCCATCGCCAGGCTCGCGGGCGACAAAGGAAAGTACGATGGCCGCGAAGGCCCGCTGCGTCTGCTGGTGGTGGGGGGCAGCCTCGGCGCGGCCGCGCTGAACGAACTGCTGCCCAGGGCTTTGGCTTTGCTGCCTCCGGAAAAGCGGCCGGAAGTGGTGCACCAGTCCGGCCGCCAGCATGTGGACAAGCTGCGCGCCAATTACGCCGAGGCAGGCATCGAAGTGGATGCGCGCGACTACATCGAAGACATGGCCACCCTCTACGAATGGTGCGACGTGGCGGTGTGCCGCGCCGGCGCCATGACCGTGGCCGAGCTGGCCTGCGCCGGCGTGCCCGCCGTGCTGGTGCCTTTCCCCTTTGCGGTGGATGACCATCAGACCACCAATGCGGCGTTCCTGTCTGACGCCGGCGCGGCCTGGTGCATGCAACAGAAGGAACTGACCGCGGAAAAGCTGGCTGCGCAACTTGCCGCGCTCACGCGCGAACAACTGGCGGAAATGGCGAAGAAGGCCCGGGCCCTGGCCAAGCCCGAGGCGACGAAAACCGTGGCGGATATCTGCGAGGCGCTCGCAAAGTGAAACAAATGCAACCCTTCCCCCTTCCCCCTTCCCCCTTCACTACCCGGAGGGTGCGATGAAGCACGCCGTCAAACATATTCATTTCGTCGGCATCGGTGGCGCAGGCATGAGCGGCATCGCCGAGGTGCTGGCCAACCTCGGTTTCACGGTATCGGGTTCCGACCTCTCGGACAACGCCGCCACCCGTCGTCTGCAGGGCTTTGGCGTCAAGGTATACAAGGGCCACCGCGCGGAAAACATCGAAGGCGCGGAAGCCGTGGTGGTGTCCACCGCCGTGCCGGAAACCAATCCGGAAGTGGCGGCCGCGCGCGAACACAAGGTTCCCATCGTGCCGCGCGCCATGATGCTGGCCGAGCTCATGCGCCTGAAGCAGGGCATCGCCATCGCCGGCACGCATGGCAAGACCACCACCACCTCGCTGGTGGCATCCTGCCTGTCGGAAGCCGGCATGGACCCCACCTTCGTCATCGGCGGCAAACTCACCGCCGCCGGGGCGCATGCGCGCCTGGGCAAGGGCGATTTCCTGGTGGCCGAAGCCGACGAGTCGGACGCCTCCTTCCTGTATCTCACGCCGGTGGTGGCAGTGGTCACCAACATCGACGCCGACCACATGGAAACCTACGGCCATGACTT
>DCVO01000114.1 GCA_002327405.1 Thiobacillus sp. UBA2186
GCGCCACGCTGTGGGGCCAGCCCGAAGGTTTGGAGATTTATTGGGCCCTGACCTCGCCCGATTCGCCGCGCGCGCAAAACGCGCTTGCCAATTACTACACCCGCCACGGCCAGGCAGAAAAGGCCGACGCCGTCATGCGCAGCGCCATGCAGAAAATGCCCGATAGCCCCTTGCTGACCATGGGCTATTTGCTACAAAAGGTGTATCTTGGCACCGCCAAACCCGAAGACTTTGACTGGGCGGCGCAGCGCCTGACCGAACAGCCTTTCGATGCACAAGCCGTCATGGCCCTGCGCCAATTGGTGGACAAGGTCACGCAAAAGAGCCAACCCTCGTGGACACGCCACGCCACGGAAGGCTTGCTGGATCGCCTCTCAAAAGCGGAAAGCCACAGCCGCTATGCCTTGTTCCCCATTTTTTTGCGCTTCATCCCTTACCTGAAAGCCCGGCTCGCGCTGGCCGACGGCCGCCCCGACGAGGCCGAGCCGCAATACCGCATCGCCATGCAAAAATACGGCAACATCGACTCGGCCATGCAAATGGTGGCCGAAATGGGCAACGCCGGCTATCCACACCACGCCATGCGCCTGCTCGACCAGGCCGAGGCGATTTACCGCGCGCAAAGCGATACCTCGCTCAAATTCCCCCGCAGCATTTATGACCGCGAAATCGCCCGCATCCGCGCCATCTTGCAAAACGAACTGCGCTGATGCGTCCCCGGCCATGCCTGCGCTTTCCATCATCCTGCCCGCCAAAAACGAGTCCGCCGCCATAGGCCCACTGCTCGTACGCCTGCATGCGCACTACCCCGCCGCCGAGGTCATCGTGGTGGACGATGGCTCCACCGACGACACCGCCGCCATCGCCCGCGCCGCCGGCGCGCAAGTGCTCTCGCGCCCCTACAGCATGGGCAACGGCGCCGCCATCAAGGCCGGCGCGCGCGCCGCCACGGGCGACGTGCTGGTCTTCATGGACGCCGACGGTCAGCACGACCCGGCCGACATTGCGCGCCTGCTGGCCAAGCTGGACGAAGGCTACGACATGGCCGTGGGCGCGCGCGGCCAGGGCTCGCAGGCCAGCGTGGGGCGCGGCGTGGCCAACGGCGTTTACAACCGCCTGGCCAGCTGGATGACCGGGCACCCGGTGCAAGACCTGACCAGCGGCTTTCGCGCCGTGCGCGCTGCCAAGTTCCGCGAGTTTTTGTACCNNGCCTACGTGCCCATCGTCGCCGCGCAACGCATAGGCAAAAGCCACATCCGCCTCGTGCGCGACGGCGTGCGCTTTTTGCTCATCATCTTCAAAATCGCCACGCTGTATTCACCGCTCAAGCTCTTTTTCCCGGTCAGCGCGGGCTTTTTCCTGCTCGGGCTCGGCAATTATTTGCACAGCTTTTTAACCGAGCGCCGCTTTACCAACATGAGCGCGCTGCTGCTCTCGGCAGCGGTGATCGTGTTTTTGATCGGCTTGATTTCAGAGCAGATTACCAATCTGACTTACAAGCGCGAGGGTTGATACCCGCTGCACTTCGACATGAAATGCCCTTAAAAAATGATACATTTTGTCATCGGCACGAAAGCACAGCTCATCAAGACAGCCCCCGTCATGCGCGCGCTGAAGAATCGCGGGATTCCCTACAATTACATCTCCACCGGACAGCACCACGAAACCATTGAGGATATTCTCCGTAACTTCGGGCTTCCTGGACCCAATCGCGTTTTATATAGCGGCCCAGATATTGTGAGCATCCCTGCGATGATGCGATGGAGTGCGCACATACTTCTGAAAACCCTAAGACACCGGCGTAGCATATTTGGAGAAGATCGCAACGGTATAGTTCTCATCCATGGTGACACGTTCTCAACAATTCTAGGCGCCTTGATGGCCAAAGCGGCCGGATTGAGGGTGGGGCATATAGAATCCGGATTGCGTTCTTTCGACATTTTTCACCCATTCCCCGAGGAACTCACGCGGCTTGCAACATTTCGGCTTGCCGATGTGATGTTTTGCCCGAACGAATGGGCCGTCTCGAATGTAAGGAACTACAGGGCGGAGGCCATCAATACCAACGGCAATACGCTCATGGATGCGCTAAACATAGCGATAGATCACAACCGCGAAGCGATGCCGCCCGTGCCAGATTATCCATTTGGCATCGTTTCGCTGCATCGGTCAGAAAACATTCTAACCAAAAAGGCACTTCTACGTGTTGTGGCAACCGTGGAAAAAATCGCTGTGCGGCATCGGCTGCTTTTCGTATTGCACAAGCCAACCGAGCGGCGCCTGCAAATCTCTGGGCTTCTGGATAGATTGCGCACAAACCCCAATATCGAATTCAGACCGCGTTACGGGTATTTTCAGTTTATATCACTGCTAAAACACGCCATGTTTGTAGTCACCGATGGCGGCAGCAACCAGGAGGAATGCGCCTATCTCGGCAAGCCGACTTTACTGCTGCGAAAGGCAACCGAGCGGAAAGAGGGGCTTGAAGAGCACTGCGTACTCAGCCGCTATGACCCAGCGGTGATTGATTCTTTCATTTCGCAGAATTTTGCAATTGACAACGCGGTGCCGAGAAACACATTTTCACCTTCGACAGTCATTGCGGAATATTGCGCCAAATTCGCCTGACTTCGTTGTTATACGTTTCGGCGTAGAACTAAAATCCTGGACCAGCGAGCTCAAACGCCCCGTCCGCGCATCTTAAATTTCCGTCTGGCTTTGAAAATGGCTGAAGTAGCCCTGTCCAAGAACGAGCCTGCCATCTGGTTCCCTGCCGTCCGTGCGGGCACAGGCGCCGACGTATTCACTAAGCTCCTCGTCGCCGGTCTGAGAGCACGTGGCATCCGCGCCGAAATCACCTGGCTGCCGCACCGGGCAGAGTATGCGCCGTGGACCGTCCCTGTGCCCAAGCCGCCCGCCTGGGCGAACGTGGTGCACATTAACTCGTGGTTGCACCGGCGATTTCATCCGAAAAACTTGCCCATCATTACCACCGTCCACCATTGCGTTCAGGACCCGGGCCTCAGGCGCTATAAAAGTCTCCTGCAGCGGCTTTACCATAGCACCTGGATCACACCGATGGAGCGCCACTCAATTCACACTGCCGCGAAAGTCGTTGCCGATAGCGCCTATACATCGGCCCAGCTATCAAAATTCTTCGCGCTCGATTCCGCTTATGTCATTTACCCCAGTATTGACACTTCGGAATTTACTCCCCCGCTCGCACGTGCAATTCACAAGCCTTTCAGATTACTTTATGTTGGAACCTGGTCCTCCCGAAAAGGCAGCGATCTGATTTCTCCTATCATGCAATCACTAGGAAGCGCATTCGAGTTGCAATATACAGGACAGCCACACGAGGTTTATCTAAAAAAGCTCCCATCCAATTGTAAGCGTATTGTTCCGGCCCGAACAAAAAAGGAACTGGTTGCAATTTATCAGCAGGCGGACGCTTTACTTTTCCCGTCTCGTCTTGAAGGCTTCGGCCTTGTCGCAGTTGAAGCGCAGGCTTGTGGTTTGCCAGTGATAGCGACCAAGGGATCGTCACTTCTAGAAGTGGTTGAGGATAAGAATACGGGCATATTATGCGAAATGAACAACGTGCGTCATTTTGCTGATGCGGCGCGTGCCCTCGCTACTGACCATGAATTATGGAAAAGTATGTCGCACTCTGCGCGGGAGCATGCCGTAAGCAGCTTTGCGGCATCAACCTTCATTGACGATCACATCAAAATATATTGCGCCACCCTCGGAAATGCATGAATTCGCGCGCAATCCGGCATATTGAACTCAATATGACTGAAATACAATTCTTAAAATCCACTCGTCCAACCACAAAATAGAATATATCAGCGATCAGGCGCGAGTATTTTCAGAGCACCGACAAAATCCGGGGATAGCTATGAGCAACAAACTCACCATCATTATTCCGACAAGGAATCGTGCAAATCTAGCAATAAATGCCGTCGAATCCATTCTCGGTCAGCAAGACCTATCGCCCCACATTTTGCTTTCGGATAACTCCACCAACCATGAAGACTCCGCATTGCTAAATGATTACGTAACAAATGCCAGCAGCAAAAGCGTAACTCTGATTCGGCCGCAAAAACCATTGCCAATGAGCGATCACTGGAATTGGGCAATGGAACATGCGCTCACCAACACTGACAGCACCCACTTCGCAATTCTTACTGACCGGATGCTCTTTCGTCCCGGGTCGACCAGAGAAATTCTGGAGCTAATAGATGAGCGCCCAAATAAAGTCATAAGCTACACTTATGACAGAATAAATGACCACGCCCAACCAGTTGTTTACCAACCGCTGCCCCGCTCTGGGTTTATACTCGCACTCAGCTCGTCCCATCTTTTGCATATGGCTGCGAGCATGAAATTTTCGTCATGCCTCCCTCGGATGCTAAATTCAGTTTCCCCGAGAGACCTACTGGAAAAAATGCGAGTTCGCTTCGGATCTATATTTTCTTCAATTTCACCTGATTATTGCTATTGCTTCAGAGCACTATCTCAGGAAAATTCCATCGTTTATTACGACAAATCAATTCTACTGAGCTATGCGCACGACCGCAGCAATGGCGCAAATGTTTCGCGGGGCACCCAATCCCTTGATCACCTGGACTTTCTTCGAAGCCAGTCGAGCGGATCCATTAACGGCAACACGCCCCTGCCGCAAATCATGACAGTCGGGAATGCGGTCGTCAATGAATATAATTTCGTGAAGGAAGAATCCGAGAGCCCGGAATTCCCGGAGATAAAACAAGACGCTTACCTCGGCTTTCTCGCGCAGGAGGTTAGCAACTACAACAACCAGGAAGCGATGGAGTCTGCCTTTTTGACACTAAAAAATGCTGGATGGATTCAACCGCCACCACGCATGTTCAGTGCATGCGTTAACTTTTTCAACAGGGCTGCCCTCTGGGCGCTTTCTCGCAAATTCGGGACAAGCCAAGACGCGATTGCCTACGCCTTAGCCACGGGCCCGAGGACTCATCCTATTTTTTTTGCATTAAGAAACGATCTCAAAAAGGCGCAAATCTGATTGACTTTCAGCGTCGGCAGAGATAGGTGCCAGACACCGCAGTCCTCTGGCGCCTAAGTTTTCACACGCTGCAGGTAGCCATCCGGCGCAACCGTGATCAGTAGCTTATGCTGGATGCTCTGGTCGATCTGGAATTCCGGGTGGGTTTTCAGGTATTCCCAAACCGCCGTTTTGGGGTTGTTGCCCGGCCCCCAGGGTCGGTCAGGGAACATGCTCTCGGGCATGTCCTCGATGATGGTGTCGAAGACCACGCAGTAGCTGTCTGCGCTGACCAGCGGCGCATAGGCCTCCAGCTCGGCGAGCACATGTTCATGGGTGTGGTTGCTGTCGAGGCACACCAGTACCCGCGAGTGGCTGGCTGCGATGGCCTGCACCTGCGCGATCACGTCCGGCGCGATGCTGGAGCCCTGGATCATCTGGATGCGCGTGGCCATCGGATGCGCTTCGATTGCCGCGCGGTTGTGGGCGCGGATGTCGATGTCGATGCCGAGCACCTTGCGCCGCGATTCCCTGGGATTGAAGCTGATGCCCGCGTCGATGGCCTCGCAGATATCAAGCTGCGCGAGCATGGAGGCGCTGAAAATCAGCGAGCCACCGTGGGCGATACCGGTCTCGATGATCAGGTCGGGCTTGACCTGCCAGATGAGTTCCTGCATGGCCACGATGTCTTGGGGGTACTGGATTATTGGCCGTCCCATCCAGGCGAAGTTGTAGGAATATTGCGCCGCGATCGAAGCGCGGAGAAAGGCCTCGGTGCTGGCGGCCAGCGTAGGGTTGTGCGCATTCGTGGCAACACGCGTCGCGACCTCGTTGTCAAAATCATTCATGGTCGAAACTCACATAGCAGTAGGCGTTGTTGGACATTTCCCGGATTTCTTCGAGGTAATTTGAATTCATCACATACAGCGTTGCCCCCGGCGGCAGGGCGGCTAGTGCGCTGGCCGGATCTTCCACCAGGAGGCCGGTACCCGGGAGGTACTTTCCCTGCTTGGCGGGATTGATGTCGATCACCCGCGCAATTGGCCGCGTCAGTCGCTCCCGCAACAGGGCGAAGATGACCCCTTTGGAAGCGCCGCCCCAGATCGCAGCAGGCCCGTGAACCGTGCCGGTGTCGAGACTGCGGAGGAAGTCGACTGGGAAGTCCACCTGGTCGGTCTCGCCAGCGCGGGGTGCCTTCAGGCTGGCCAGATCAGCGACAACGTACAGGTATTGATCGCCGAACAGGCGGCCGCTGGCGACGATATTGCCGAACAGGCGTGCAAAATCAGCGAGGCGGAAATAATTGACGTGCTCGTAGTAAATATCGAACCAAGCGCGGTGCGCGCAAATCCAGTCAAAGCAGGGTACTTCGATATAGATCAGGCCGCCTCCTCCGTTGGCTGCGCGCAGCTGTTGCAGGAATTGCAGTGGCTTTTGCACATGCTCGAGCACATGGCGCAGGACGATGCCTTGCGCCGTGATGCCGACGCCGGGCGCGAAATAGTGGCGCTGCACCCGCGGATTACTGCCTTCATACGTTGGATCGAAGCCGGCGATGTCGACGCCACGCTCGGCCATTACCTCGAGGAAGAAGCCCTTGCCGCAGCCGACTTCGACCAGCTCGCGTCGCCCCATGGTGCGCTCGACGATCTGCGCCGCGCTGTCGAGGTGGCTCCGGAAGTGCGGACTGACGGCCTGCTCGTTCTGGTAGTTCGCGTCGTAGGCCATCAGCTCCGGGCGAAATTCGGCGTTGTAGATCAGCCCGCTGGCCAGATTCTGGACCAAGCGGACGTCGCCTCGCGGACAGGCGCGTGCCTCGGCCGCCGTGTCGTACATCCGGTTCTGAAAGATTGGCAACTGTTCGATCCGGTACAACTCGCGTTCGTTCGACATCAGCTTCCCTGGATGGGCCTTTGGAGGATCGGAGTGTGGACGGCCTGCCATCCAAGCGCCTTTAGTTTTCGGTTGTCGCCGAGCAGCAGTTCGGGCTCGCCGGGCCGCGCCGAAGACAAATCGAGCACGCGCCGGGGGTCACCGCCATGCGCTTCCGCGATCCGCGTTACTACGTCGGCGATCCGCGTCGGCTGGCCGGAGGCGATGTTGTAGTCACCGTTGGCCTCCGGGCGCAGCAGGCAGGCGAAGCCGCGCGCGACGTCTTCAGCATGCAGCAAATCGCGGTAGGCCTCGGCATTCACACCGAAGGGCTCGCGCCGGCCCTCGAACACGGCGATCAATGACGGAATCAGGCGCCGCCTGTCCTCGCCCTCGCCATAGGGCAGGAACACTCTGCCCCACGCAAAGGGTACCCCGGCGGCCGCGCACACCGCAGCGAGCAGACGCCGAGTGGCATCCTTGGCGGTGCCGTAGAGCGTCGCCGGGGCCAGCGGCGTTGTCTCCTCGCGGCAGTAGCCAGCGGCCCAGTCGTATTCGGCACAGGTTCCAGCCGCAATGAGCTTTTCCCCTCCGGCGGCACAGAACGCCTCGGCCAAGCGCACGGAAGCATCCAGCCAGCGCAGATTCAGTGGCGATGTCCAATAGGCGCCGTGCTCGGTATACCAGGCAAGGTGGATCAGGTGCGTGGGGCGCGCACTTTCGATCACCAAGGCTGGCGCTTCGGGCCGCAAAAGGTCGGCCGTAATGAAGTCGCCCACGTAATCTGCAGGCTGGGTGCGTCCGACTGCCACGGTATCGATCCCTTGTTGCCGTAGGTCGGCGAGGACGTGGCGGCCGATAAAGCCACTTGCACCGGTCAGCAGAACTTTCATGGTGGTGGGAGTCGGGTCGGGTGGCGAATCATTCAGTTCAACACTTGCAGGGTCGGTACGGCGATAACGAAGCGCCCGCCCGAATCGCACAAACCAGGATTTTGCTGTTGAATTTCCCCGGAAATATTCCACGGCAGGATCAACACATAGTCCGGTTTCCTCTTCTGCAAAGCGTCGGGCGGCAGGATGGGAACGTGGCTCCCGGGCAGAAATTTACCCTGCTTGGACGGCGCCGCATCGCAGACGAAGGGCAGCAGGTCGGGCTTGACGCCGGCGTAGTTGAGCAGGGTATTGCCCTTGGCGGCGGCGCCGTACGCGACGACCTTTTTCCCCGCTTTCTTCTGCTGGATGAGGAATTCGAGCAGGTCGTCCTTGATGCGATCGGCACGGGCCTGGAAGCCGGCGTAGGTGTGCAGGCTTTGCAAGCCGCGGCGGGTTTCTTCCGCCAACAACGCGGCGACGGTGGCGGCGGTGGTGCGCGCATCCTCGGCGTGGCAGGCGAACAGGCGCAGGCTGCCGCCGTGGGTGGGCAGTTCTTCCACGTCGAAGACGCGCAGGCCGGCGGCCGCCAGGATGCGGCTCGCGGTGTGCAGCGACAGGTAGGAGAAATGCTCGTGGTAGACGGTGTCGAACTGGGTGTGCTCGATCAGCCGCATCAGGTGCGGGAACTCCAGCGTGACGGTGCCGCCGGGCTTGAGGGCGGCCTTGAGGCCGCGGGTGAAGTCGTTGACGTCGGGCACATGGGCGTAGACGTTGTTGCCGACGATCAGGTCCGCCTGCCGGCCTTGGGCGGCCAGTTGTTTTGCCAGCGTTTCGCCGAAGAATTCCCGCAGCACCGGGATGCCGAGTTGTTCGGCGGCCTCGGCGGTGCTGGCGGTGGGCTCGATGCCCAGGCACGGGATGCCGGCGGCCACGACGTGCCGGAGCAGGTAGCCGTCGTTGGCGGCGACTTCGATGACGAAGCTGTCCGGGGCCAGCGCGAGCCGCTCGCGCATGGCATCGACATAACGCCGGGCGTGCTCCAGCCAGGTGCTGGAGGTGGATGAGAAATAGGCGTAGTCCGGCCGGAACAGGTCATCGGCGCGGGTGTAGTCCTCGGTCTGCACCAGCCAGCAGTGCGCGCACACATAGAGCTTGAGCGGGTACCAGGTCTCGGGGGCGTGCAGGTCGTCCGCCGTCAGGTAGGCGTTGGACGGCGGCGCGAAGCCGAGGTCCAGAAATACATGCTCCAGCGGCTGGGCGCAGTGGCGGCAGTTCATGGCGCCCGTCCGAACGGGTCCCCGATCAGCGGGTGGCTGCGGTCGCGCGGCGAGAGGTCGGTGACCGGCAGCGGCCAGCGGATGCCGAGCGCCGGGTCGTCGTGGCGGACGCCGCCTTCGGCCTCGGGCGTGTAGAAGGCGGTGTGCAGGTAGAGCAGCTCGCTGTCCGGCGCCAGCACCTGAAAGCCGTGCGCACAGCCTTCCGGTATCACCAGCATGCGGTGGTTGTCCGGCGAGAGTTCCTCGGCGTGCCAGTGCAGAAAGGTTGGCGAATCGGCGCGCAGATCCACGGCCACGTCCCACACCCGGCCGCGCAGGCAGCGCACCAGCTTCATCTCGGCGTGCGGCGCGCGCTGGAAGTGCATCCCCCGGATGGTGCCCACGGCGGCGGTGCGCGAGTGGTTGATCTGCACGATGCGCCGCTCGCCCAACACGCCGGCCAATTCGCGCTCGCAGAACAGGCGGGCAAAGCTGCCGCGCGCGTCGGTGTGGGGGTGGCCAGTGACGACCGTCACGCCGGGAAGCGGGGTGGGGGTGAGGTTCATGCTGCGTCTTCGGCGTATTCATCGATCTGCCGCAGGCAGACTGCCTGCATGTCGTCCCCGCGCAGGTAAGCGCGCTGCCAGTCGACGATGGCGCGGAGCGCGCGCTCCAGCGGCCAGCGCGGCCGCCAGCCAAGCCGGGCGTTCGCCTTGGCGCAGTCGAGCTTCAGGCACTGCGCCTCGTGCGGTTTGGGGGCGGTATCGAGCCGCCAGCTAGCGCCTTCGCCCCAGGCGCTGGCGAGTTGCTCGGCGATCCATTGCACCGGGCGAGCATCGGCCTCGGCTGGGCCGAAGTTCCAGGCCTCGGCGTGGGCCGGGCCATCTTCCACCAGCCGCTGCGCCAGCAACAGGTAGCCGGACAGTGGCTCCAGCACGTGCTGCCACGGCCGCACGGCGCCGGGATTGCGGATGGCGACTGGCTGGCCAACGGCGATGGCGCGCAGGATGTCCGGAATCAGCCGGTCTTCGGCCCAGTCGCCGCCGCCGATGACATTACCGGCGCGCGCGCTGGCCAGTGCCGTGCCGTGCTCGGCGTGACGCTGCGGCGCAAAGAACGACTGCCGCCACGACTGCGCCACCAGCTCCGCGCATGCCTTGCTGCTGCTGTAGGGGTCCACGCCACCCAGCGGCTCGCCTTCCCGGTACGCCCAGAGCCATTCGCGGTTTTCGTAGCACTTGTCCGAGGTGACGACGACCACCGCGCGCACGCCACCCACCTGGCGCACCGCCTCCAGCAGGTTGACGGTGCCCATCACATTGGTGGCGTAGGTGCCGGCGGGGTCCGCATAACTGGCGCGCACCAGCGCCTGTGCCGCCATGTGGAATACCACCTCCGGTTGCACGCGGCGCAGTAATGCGGTCAGCGCCACCGCGTCGCGCACATCGTCGAAGGTCGTTTCGACGGCATTCCCTACCTTGGCCAGCTCGAACAGGTTAGGGTCAGTGGACGGCGGCATGGCGTAGCCGAACACCTGCGCGCCGAGCCGCGCCAGCCACAACGACAGCCAGCCGCCCTTGAAGCCGGTGTGCCCGGTGATCAGCACGCGCCGCCCGCGCCAGAACGCCGCATCCATCACCAACTCCGCCACGGCGCCTGCCCGCTGTCCCACAGCGATTCCAGCAAATTCTTATCGCGCAGCGTGTCCATCGGTTGCCAGAAGCCATGGTGCAGAAAACCGCTCAGTTGCTGGTCGCGTGCCAGACGCTCCAGCGGCTCGCGCTCCCAGACCGTTTCATCGCCTTCGATATAGTCGAAGGCACGCGGTGACAGCACGAAATAGCCTCCATTGATCCAGGCGCCGTCGCCGGCGGGTTTTTCCAGAAACGACGTAATGCTGGTGCCATCCATGCCGAGCATGCCGAAGCGGCCCGGCGGCTGCACGGCAGTGACGGTGGCGATCTTGCCGTGCGCACGATGAAAGGCGATGAGGCCACCGATATCCACGCTGCTGAGCCCGTCACCATAGGTGAAGCAGAAATCGCCTTCGCCAACATAGTCCCGGACCCGCCGCAGTCGCCCGCCGGTGCTGGTGTGCTCGCCGGTGTTGACCAGCGTCACGCGCCAGGGTTCGACCTCTTTCTGGTGCACTTCCATGCGGTTGTTGGCGATGTCGAAGGTGACGTCCGACGAATGCAGGAAGTAGTTGGCGAAGTACTCCTTGATCAGATAGCCCTTGTAGCCCAGGCAGATGATGAAGTCGTGCAGACCGTGGGCTGAATAGGTCTTCATGATGTGCCAAAGCACCGGTTTGCCCCCAATTTCAACCATTGGCTTGGGGCGGATGGTGGTTTCTTCGGCAAGGCGCGTGCCAAGACCGCCGGCGAGGATGACGACTTTCAATTCAAGCTCCGCACAAGCCTTGAAGGCGAACCCGAGCCGCGAATGATCTGCACGAGTATCCAGCCTTGAATGAGGATGAGCATTCCCTCAGTGCCATACGCCGCGCACACGGCGCCGGATACCCCGAAAGCAGGCGCGAGCGCCGCCACCAGAAGGACGTTTGTCACGGCTCCGGTGCCGTGGACGAGAAAGAAATGTCTGTGAAGGTCGAGACCCGCCATCGCCGTGCTCAACAGCCAACGGAACACCTGCACGGCGGGCAAGGCGGCCAGCAGAACGACGGCTGGGACGGATACCTCGAAGCTCGGCCCCAGAATCCAGGGGACGGTGTCGGCCGCGGCGACCAGGGCGCCGCCCCCCAAGATCGCGGTGGCTAGTGGGACTAGGCCGAACGTGAAGGCCGTCGCAATGGGTTTCTGTGCCCGATAGACGCGCGGTGCCAACGTTTCCAGCATGGCGAGCGCTGGCAGCAGGAGCAGATCAGTGAAGCGTTGTGCTGCGCTCAAGGCGCCGGCGCCGGAGGCGTCGGTGATGCGCGCCAGCATGGGTTTGTTGATTTCGGCCTGAACTTTCTGCGCGGCGTAAGAGAACGAGAACGGCAGACTCGCCTTGATGGCCTGGGCCATTGGGGTGTCGGAGCCGGCGGCGCCATGCCCGTGCTTGTTGACCAGCACCAGGAGCCCCAGGTACGCCGCACTGCTGCCGAGGTACCCGAAGGCCCACGTGGCCGGCGTCCAGTGCGTGAATCTGCCGATAATCACAAAAGCCGCCAAGCGGCTCAGGATCAATCCGCTGGAGATCAAGCCCATGGTCGCGACGCGGTCGCGGCTTTGATATGCGCGCCCGACGCCATCCACCGCGGTGGCGCAAACCACTTCGGCCACCACGATGGCCAGGATGGCGGACATCGGCAGCAGGTGTCCGACCATCAGTTGCGTCGTGATCGCAGCCACAACGCAAAGAGTAGGCATGTAGAGCAGCCACACGCGGACCATGTCGCGGGTGAGGTGAGGCAGGCGGTCGGGGTCGCGCGCACCTTCGCGCACCAGAACGGCCGATACCCCCATCACGGCGAACGAAAAAATGCCGGCAAGCGCCATTGCGGAAATCAGCGCCCCATATCCGTCCGCGCCCAATGTGCGCGCCACCAGCACAAACAACGCCGTCTGCGCCAGCGTGCGCACGGCCAGCCATGCAAACAATGCACCGCTGGAACGCAGGTAGGCTCCTGGCCGCCAAGCGAAGAAATTACCTAGTCTTGCTGCTTTTGAAATCACGATGGTGATCAAACTTATTTAACCAGGGCATGCAGGGAGCCGCGCTTCCGCGTTCTTCAGAGTTGTCTCTTGCGTGAGATCGACGGGAATCCAGACTGATCGCCGCTTCTAGCCCCGATATTATGCTGAGCGCGACCGTACAGCCGCACATTGCAGGAGCGATACGAATCAGTCCACCTTTCGAACGGCTGCACGATGACATGGAGTTGGATGACGCCAAGGGAATCTTGCTATTTTTCGAGATCTGACTCAACTCGATCGTGAAGCATACGTCCAGTTCTGGGCACTCTCCCGCGCAACAACGCCACTGCTGCATCGCTCTTGCGTGTTTGGTGCAGATACAGCCCTCATCATCTATGCACGTGCGCTATGCTGCCGCGGCCTAGTATTCTGCTCCACAACTCATGTCCTTCATCCCCCCGTCACCCCTCCCCTCCTCCCCCCACATCGCCATCATCGGCCTCGGCTACGTGGGGCTGCCGCTGGCGGTGGCTTTTGGGCAGCACCATGCTACCGTGGGTTTTGACGTGAGCGCGGCGCGCATTGCGCAGTTGCAGCGGGGGCTCGACGCGAGCGCCGAGGTGGATGCGCAGGAGCTGGCGGCGGCGGGCCGCTTGCGCTTCAGTGCCGACGAGGCGGACTTGGCTGCGTGCAACGTGTTCATCGTGGCAGTGCCTACGCCGGTGGACGCGGCGCGGCGGCCTGACCTGGGGCCGCTGGAGGCGGCCAGCGCGCTCGTGGGGCGGCATTTGCGCGCGGGTGGCCTGGTGATTTACGAGAGCACGGTGTACCCGGGCTGCACCGAGGAGGTGTGCGTGCCGGTGCTGGAGCGCGCCTCGGGCCTGCGCTTCAATGAGGGCTTTTTCGTGGGCTACAGCCCCGAGCGCGTGAACCCGGGCGACCGGCAGCGGCGGCTTGCGGACGTGGTCAAGGTGACTTCGGGCTCTACGCCCGAGTGCGCGGCGTATGTGGACGCTTTGTACCGCCAGATCATCCGCGCGGGCACGCACCCGGTGGGCTCGCTGCGCGTGGCCGAGGCGGCAAAGGTGATCGAGAACATTCAGCGCGACGTGAACATTGCGCTGGTCAACGAGCTGGCAATTTTGTTCGAGCGCCTGGGGCTGGATTCGCGCGAGGTGCTGGACGCGGCGGGCACGAAGTGGAACTTTCTGCCCTTTCGCCCCGGCTTGGTGGGCGGGCATTGCATTGGCGTGGACCCGTATTACCTGACGTACAAGGCGCAGCAGCTGGGCTATCACCCCGAGATGATCCTGGCCGGGCGGCGCATCAACGACGGCATGGGCGAGCANNCTGCTGTCGCGGCGCGGTTTTGCGCCGCGCGGCGCGCGCGTGCTGGTGCTGGGCGTGACCTTCAAGGAAAACTGTCCGGACATTCGCAACACCAAGGTGCTGGACATCGTGCACACCCTGCGCGATTTTGGCGCCCAGGTGCAGGTGCATGACCCCGTGGCCGACGCGGCGCAGGTGCTGCTCGAGTATGGCGAGCCACTGGCCAGCACCTTGCCCGCGGGGCCGTGGGACGCGCTGGTGCTGGCCGTGGCGCACGAGCCGTTTTGCCGCATGGCGCCGGAGCAGGTCCAACAGCTGCTGGCGCCGGGCGGCGTGGTGTTCGACGTGAAGTCGGTGTGGCCGCGTGAATGGGTGGATGAGCGGCTGTAGGGGCGAAGGCATGGGGCATGCTTGCTGCATTGGCTCGCCTCCTGGGGGGCTAAAATCGCGCTCCTTACTTCCTTACTTTCGGATGTTGCCATGCTGGCCAAGCGCACAAGCAAGAACCAAGTCACCTTGCCCAAGGCCATCGTCCAAACGGTGGGCGAAGCCGACTACTACGACGTGACCGTTCAAGACGGCAAGATCGTGCTGACGCCGGTGCGACTGCAGCAGGCCGACGCGGTACGGGCGAAGCTGGAGGAACTGGGTATCACGCAAGATGACGTGGCTGACGCCATCGCCTGGGCAAGAAAGCGCGGATGAGCGCCCCGCGCGTTGTCCTCGACACCAACTGCCTGGTTTCGGCCCTGATCTCCTCGCGCGGCAAGTTTGCCTGGCTGCGGGAGGCTTGGCAGACCAAGCGCTTGATCCCTTTGGCCAGCCGCGACACGATCTGCGAGTTGCTGCGCGTGCTCGCTTATCCCAAATTCAAACTGAGCCCGGACGAGCAG
>DCVO01000080.1 GCA_002327405.1 Thiobacillus sp. UBA2186
TTCAAGTTCAACGACGCCGTGCTGCGCCACCTCATCATCGGCAAGGACGAAGCCGTGACCGCACCTTCCCCGATGATGAAGGAAGAGAAAGCACGCTCCGTGCTGGAAGGCGAAGCCAAGGGCGAAACCAAGGCCGACACCGAAGCCGGTGCCGCCGCCTGACAGAAGAGTTGGATAACCGGCTCGTTATTGGCGGAGAAATCGCAAACCTGGAACCCCTGCGCTACAGCCCGGCCGGCATCCCGATTGCCCGCGCCACGCTGAAACACCAATCGAAGCAGTCCGGACAATTGATGCAGTGCGAACTGACCGTGGCGGCCCAGGGGGAAACCGCAAAACAGCTCGCCGGCCTCAAACCCGGCAGCCAGGTGAAAGCGACAGGCTCGATTACCCGCGCAGGCGCGAACAGCCGAAACCTGTTGATGTGGATTGAACAATTGATTGAGGAATAAGCAAAATGGCTCGTCCTACTGGTAAAAAAGGTGTTGGAAAAGATGGCAAACCCCGTCGCGACAGCGGCAACCGCGGTCTTTTCAAACGTCGCAAATTCTGCCGCTTCACCGCCGAAGGCGCGAAGGAAGTGGATTACAAGGATGTCGAAGTGCTGAAGGAATTCATCACCGAAAACGGCAAGATCATTCCTGCCCGCATCACCGGCACCAAGACCCATTATCAGCGCCAGCTGTCCACCGCCATCAAGCGCGCGCGCTTCCTGGCGCTGTTGCCCTACACCGACCTGCACTAAGGAGACCGCGATGCAAGTGATTCTGATGGAAAAAGTGGTCAACCTCGGCAACCTCGGCGACGTGGTCAGGGTCAAGGACGGCTATGCCCGCAACTTTCTGATCCCCGGCGGCCATGCCAAGCGTGCCACTGCGGCAAATGTGGCCGAGTTCGAAGCGCGCCGCGTCGACCTGGAAAAAGAGCAGGCCGAGAAGCTGGCCGCCGCCCAGGCCCGTGCCGAAAAGTTGGAAGGCCTGATGGTGCAGATCACCCAGAAGGCCGGCGTCGACGGCCGCCTGTTCGGCTCCGTCGGCAACGCCGACATCGCCGAAGCGCTGAAAGCCCAGGGCCATGACGTCGCCAAGAGCGAGGTGCGCCTGCCCGAAGGTCCCTTCAAGACCATCGGCGACTATCCGGTGGTGCTGTCCCTGCACACTGACGTCACGGCGAACATCACCGTGTCGGTGCTGGGCGAGCATTGATCGCTGGTTGATGCCGTGAAAAAGGCCGCGCAAGCGGCCTTTTTTATTGGCCGTTGTTTGAGTCCGGCAAGCCGGTTTTTCTCCAAGCCGTTCATTGCGAGGCGTAGCCGAAGCAATCCAGGGTTTTGTTTGATTGGCGGAGAGCCTCGGTCAGATTGACCATCTTCCATGGCCAAAGGCCGGTGGCCGGGGCAACCCCCGACGGTTTTCGTTGGAAAATCCGGGCCAAATTTATTTGCACCATTTGTACAGGGTTTTTCCACAGCCTTACCCCTAGACCCCGAGCATCTCAGGGGTAGAATGCAACCATGGCTTCCGTGTATTCCCTGAACCAGAACAACTCCCCCGATAATGCCCTGGCGGCAATGAAGCTGCCGCCGCATTCGGTCGAGGCGGAGCAGGCGGTGCTGGGCGGGCTGCTGCTGGAAAACGGCGCCTGGGACCGCATCGCCGACCAGGTCGGGGAATCCGATTTCTACCGCCAGGACCACCGCCAGCTGCTGCGCGCCATCAGCCGTCTCATCGCCGAGAACAAGCCGGCCGACGTGGTGACCGTGGCCGAACTCCTGCAGTCGCTGGGCGAACTCGATGCCGTGGGCGGGCTGCCTTATCTGGTTTCGCTTACCAGCAACACGCCGTCGGCCGCCAACATCCGCCGCTATGCCGAGATCGTGCGCGAGCGCGCGGTGCTGCGCAAGCTGGTGGAAACCGCCACCAGCATCGCCGATTCCGCCTACATGCCATCCGGGCGCAGCGCCGGGCAGCTGCTCGACGAAGCGGAAGCGAAGATTTTCGAAATCGCCGAAACCGGCCACCGCAGCAACCAGGGCTTCCAGGAAATCCAGCCGCTGTTACGCTCGGCCGTGGAGCGCATCGACGAGCTCTACCACCGCGACAATCCCAGCGAAGTCACCGGCATTCCTACCGGCTACACCGACATCGACCGCATGACCTCGGGCCTGCAGCCGGGCGACCTCATCATCGTGGCCGGGCGCCCGTCCATGGGCAAGACCGCGTTCTCGCTCAACATCGCCGAGCACGTGGCGCTCGACGCCGGCCTGCCGGTGGCGGTGTTCTCCATGGAAATGGGCGCACAGCAGCTGGTCATGCGCATGATCGGCTCGGTCGGCCGCCTGGACCAGCACAAGCTCAGAATCGGCCAGTTGAAGGACGACGACTGGCAGCGACTCACCTATGCGCTCGGCAAGCTCAACGAAGCGCCGTTCTACATCGACGAGACCCCGGCGCTGAATGCGCTGGAACTGCGCGCGCGCGCGCGGCGATTGATGAGACAATGCGGCGGCAAGCTCGGGCTGGTGGTGGTCGACTACCTGCAGCTGATGTCGTCTTCCAGCCAGGGCGAAAACCGCGCCACCGAAATCTCCGAAATCTCGCGCTCATTGAAGGCGCTGGCCAAGGAACTCAATTGCCCCGTGATCGCGCTCTCGCAGCTCAATCGCTCGCTGGAGCAGCGCCCCAACAAGCGCCCGGTCATGTCCGACCTGCGCGAATCCGGCNNTTCATCTACCGCGACGAGGTCTACAATCCGGACAGCCAGGACAAGGGCAAGGCCGAAATCATCATCGGCAAGCAGCGCAACGGCCCCATCGGCATGGTGCCGCTGGCCTTCCTCGGCGAGCACACGCGCTTCGAGAACCTCGCCTTCCCGGGCAGCTTCTAAATCAGGTACACGCCCTGTGCACGTCGTCATTGCGAACATGCCCTCACCCCAACCCTCCCTTGCAGGGCGCGTTCCGGCAGATATGCCGGAACCGCTCGACGGGCGCAGAGCATGCTCTGCCAATTCCCCGTCTCGCCCCCTGGGGAGAGGGGGCGAACGCTATGCCCAAACCGAGTTAACGAAGCAATCCGGCAAATCAGGCTTGGCAAAACCCCTGGATTGCCGCGGCGCTGCGCGCCTCGCGATGACAACCCCCACACAGGGAACCTAACCCCATGCGCCCGTTGATAGCGCGTATCTCTTCCAGTGCGCTGGCGCACAATCTTGAAGTCGCGCGCCGGCATGCGGGCGGCGCCAAGCTCCTTTCCGTCATCAAGGCCAGCGCCTACGGCCACGGCCTCAGCCGCGCAGCGCGCGCGCTTGCCGCCAGCGACGGCTTCGCCGTGCTCAACATCGAAGAAGCCGTGACCCTGCGGCAGATGGGCATCGAAAAGCCCATCCTCATGCTCGAAGGTCCGTTCGATGCGGAGGAGATGAGTGCTTACTCGGAATTGAACCTCACCCCGGTGCTGCACTCGCCGCACCAGCTGGAATGGTTGCTGCTGGCCGGTGAACCGCTCAATGTTTTTCTCAAGTTCAACAGCGGCATGAACCGGCTGGGTTTTTCACTGGCGGATTTCGATGCCATCGCCGCATGGGCGAAAGCGAGATCCCAGGTCGCGCAGGTTACGCTGATGACGCACTTCGCCACCGCGGATGAAGATTTCGGCATCGACTGGCAGTGGGAACGCTTCATCGCCAAGGCGCAGGCCGCCGACCTGCCCATCAGCGCGGCCAACTCCGCGGCGCTGCTGCGCTATCCCGAAACGCGCCGCGACTGGGTGCGGGCCGGCATCATGCTCTACGGCGCCTCGCCCTTCGCCGATGTCAGCGCGGCCGAACTCGGGCTCAAGCCCGCCATGACCCTGCAATCCAAAATCATCGCCATGCAGAATTTGAAACCCGGCGAAGGCCTGGGCTATGGCCTCACCTTCATGGCCGACGAAGCCACCCGCGTCGGTATCGTCGCCTGCGGCTACGCCGACGGCTACCCGCGCCATGCGCCCACCGGCACCCCCATCCTCGTCAATGGCCGGCGCACCCGCACACTGGGCCGCGTGTCCATGGACATGCTGGCGGTGGACCTGAACAATGTGCCTGAAGCCGGCATCGGCAGCCCGGTGGTGCTGTGGGGCGAAGGCATTCCGGTGGAAGAAGTCGCCCGCGCGGCGGGAACGATCAGTTACGAATTGCTGTGCGCGCTGGCGCCGCGGGTGGCGCTGAGGGAAGAGCAATAAGGATAGCGGCGTTGTCTGGACAGAATAAGCAGTTACGACGCCGATTCTTTTGGGGTTTGTCGATAGATGGAAGTCTGATTGTTGACCCAGATCAATGACACCGAAATAATGCTTGCTATATTGATATTTGGAAAAGATTTCTCCCCCGTCCCTAATTGATCAAGGAAAGGTATCTCCCATGAAGGCATTGACCGCCGCCCTGACTGCCGCCGCCATCCTGTGCGCCGGCCCTGCATTCGCCAGTGAAGCGCTGGCCAAGAAGAACCTGTGCGTGAGCTGCCACGCCGTGGACAAGAAGATGATGGGACCCTCGTTCAAGGAAATCGCCGCCAAGCACAAGGGCGACAAGGGGGCCGAAGCCAAGCTGATCAACGCCATCAACAAGGGCAGCAAGGGGGTCTACGGCCAGATCCCGATGCCGCCCCAGCCCAAGGCTGCGGCCGATGCGGCCGCATTGTCGAAGTGGATCTTGAGCCTGTAAGCCGGCGGTTCTGGACAACAAAAAAGCGGGGCACGCCCCGCTTTTTTGTTGATCGTCGGCAAGGCTTGGGCGTGCATAATTAAAAAAACAGGGCTTGCCTATCCCGGCGCTTTGTCCGTTTTATCAGGAATGAATGCGACACCATGACCGATTCGGCAAATGAAATGGAAAGCGACAGCGCGGTCTACAAGACCCTGCTGGAATCCACGAAGGCCATTCCCTGGAAGATCGACTGGCAGACCATGCAGTTCGCCTATGTCGGGCCGCAGATCGAGGAACTGCTCGGCTGGGCGCAGTCGAGCTGGGCGAGCGTGCAGGACTGGGCGGAACGGATCCATCCCGAAGACCGCGAACGCGTGGTCAATTATTGCGTGGCCCAGTCCAAGGCCGGCACCGATCACGAGGCGGACTACCGTGCGCTGACCAGTAACGGCGGCTATGTGTGGATACGCGATGTGGTGCATGTGGTGCGCAACGGGCAGGGCGAGGTCGAGGCGCTGGTCGGGTTCATGTTCGACATCAGCGAGCGCAAGAAAACCGAAGAGGCGCTGATCAGTCTGCAGAAGGAGCTGGAAGCGCTTTCCTACAAGGACTGCTTGACCGGCGTGCCCAACCGGCGCATGTTCGACTCCATCCTGGAGGTGGAGTGGGAACGGGCGAGGCGCAACAACCAGCCGCTTTCGGTCATCATGATCGACATCGATTTCTTCAAGCAGTACAACGACCACTACGGCCACATCCAGGGCGACAGTTGCCTGAAGCGGGTCGGCCAGGCCCTGAATTCGGCAGCCACCCGCGCGCGCGATTTTCTGGGGCGTTATGGCGGCGAGGAGTTCGTACTGGTGCTGCCGGAAACGGATGAAGCGTCCGCATGCAAGGTGGCCGAACGCTGCCAGCAGCTGGTTCTCAAGGAACAGATCGTGCACGAGAAATCCAGTGCGGGCCGGATTGTCACCATCAGTCTTGGCGTCGGGACCATCATTCCTGCGCATGGCGACGATCCCACGGAATTCGTCGCGGAAGTGGACCGGCGGCTCTACCAGGCAAAGCAGGGCGGCAGGAATCGTATTGTCAGGGGCGGCTGAGCTGCCAAGGAAATCGAACCGCTTCAGCCGAATTGGTCTTGCTCATGCCGAACGCCTGCACATCGTCGGCTCTCCCCGCTCAGGCACCACGCTGCTGGCGGAGATGATGGCCACTTGCTTTCGCTTCGACGCCCATGCGCCGCACGAAATGAGCATATTCAAGCGGCCGGAGCGGGAAGTCGGTCTGTTCTGCTCGAAAAACCCGCAGGACGTCCTGGTCGCTCGCCCCTTGCTTGCCATCGATCCGAACCTCTGGCTGATCTACGTCATCCGGGATCCGCGCGATGTCACCGTCAGCCGGCATGGCAAGGCGCCCGACCGGTATTGGGCGAACCTGCGCATCTGGAAGCAGTACCATAGGGCCGGGCGCCGTCTCATGGGCCACCCGCGCTGCATGGCGGCGCGCTACGGATCTCGTGCACGATCCCGACGGCGTCCAGGACAGGCTGATGGCGAAGTTTCCGTTTTGGAGCGCCTGCATGCGTTTTCGGATTTCCACGAAACCGCGCGGCCATCCGAGGGTTCGCTCAAGGCCCTGCGCGGGGTGCGTCCCGTAAGCGGCGACAGTATCGGCGCATGGCGCAGGCACAAGCCGCGGGTCGCCGCGCAGTTGGGCATGCACGGCCCGATCAGCGGGGAACTCGCGGCCCTCGGTTACGAGCCCGACGATCGCTGGCTGGCCGAGCTGTCCGGCGTGATGCCGGACAACCAGCAGAGTTTCCTCAATGAAAAGACGACCATGAAGTTCCGGCACAAGGTCGTCGTCCACCGCGCAACGGGTTACTTGCGGTACCTTTTCGGATTGCACAAGCGAGCGCCCGTCTGCCGGCACGAAGACTGAGCCGCGCATGCGGCCGAAGGCCATTTCCTGGTCCGGCAGCGACTCGAATGGATCCCCCGGCCTGTCCCGCCCGGGCTCAAGCGCTCGCGGGATTTTCCCGGCTGCCGATGCCCTCTCTCCTGTCCATCATCCGGGTTCGGTTGCCGCCGTCCTTCTTGGCGGCGTACATCGCCTCGTCGGCATACAGGATCAGATGTTTGTAGTCGTCGCCTTGTTCGGGATAGCGCGCGATGCCGATGCTGGGCGTGACATGCAGCCAGTGGCCGGCCAGTTCGAAGGGCTGGTTGAGCGAATTGCGGATTTTCTCGGCAACCAGAAGGGCGTGCTGGGGCAGCACGGTGTTGTTGAGCAGCACCAGGAATTCGTCCCCGCCGATTCGGCCTACCGTATCCGATCTGCGCACGCACTTGCTGAGGCGGCGGGCGGCTTCCTGCAGCAGAAGATCGCCGACCGGATGGCCCAGGGTGTCGTTGATCTCCTTGAAACGGTCGAGGTCCAGGTAGAGCAGGGAGAGCGGGGTCTTGTTGCGTTCGGCAAGACGCAGCGCGGCTTGCAGGCGATCATTGAACAGTTCGCGGTTGGGCAGATCGGTCAGGGGGTCGTGCCCGGCACTGTGCTGCAGCGAGATTTCGGCCTGCTTGCGCTCGATCGCGGTGGCGACCTGGGCGGAGACGAACTGCAGCAGCTCCATGTCCTTCTGCGTGTAGCACGGCTCGGCGGCGGGGCTTCTCACAACCAGGGCACCGATGATGCCCTTCTTGGCCTTGAGCGGAACGCCGAGGCAATTCGAGGCATCCTGCCCGCTGCCCGGGGTCAGCAGCATGCTATGTCCGCTGCGAACGAGCTTGGCGCACAGCGCGCCCATATCCGCCTGGTGCGCCTCCTTCGCCAGACCGCTTTCATCGACGTGATAGGCGAATTTCAGTTCTTCCTTGGCATGGTCGTAGAGCGAAACCGTGAAGTTGTTCGCCGGCAGCAGGCTGCCGATGATGCGGTGGATTTCCCGGAACAGCGCCTGCAGGTCCCCGGTGGCGTGCGAGGCTTCGGAAATGGCGTACAGCGCCGCCTGCAGGGATTCGGCGCGCTTGCGTTCGGTGATGTCGCGCGCCACGCCGACGCGCATCCGATGCGCTTCCGTCCAGTGGGCAGACCACATGATGTGGACGATGCGGCCGTCCTTGCGCACGTAACGGTTCTCGAAATAGGGGAGGGGGTTGCCTGCCGAAACCCTGTCGGCAGCCCGCAGCGTGCTTTCCCTGTCCTCGGGAAACACGAAGTCGATCATCGGCCGGCCCATCATTTCCTTCGGCTTGTAGCCGAATATCCGTTCGCCCGCTGCGCTGATGAAGACTAAACGCCCCTCAGCGTCCACGATGCAGACGGCGTCGAGCAGCAGGTCCATCACGCTGCTGAAGGGAATGTTGCTGTTTGTTTCCATGAGGGGTTGTTGTTGTTGTTGTTGCCTTTTCTGGGTATGCCTGATGCGACAATTATCGCGCATTTTTTAATCGATCTTTAGAACCGTCCGCGAAACGCCGGCCCGGCAATTCCATCGGATATGATGCAGGAATCCGCCGTGGGCGTTATTCGCTGGGCGGATACTTCGCGATGTTGCCGCTCATTTGAAAAACAAGCTTTCCCTCCCCTGGCTGATCCTGCTCGGCGCGCTCACCGCCATCGGGCCCTTGTCCATCGACATGTACCTGCCTGCCTTCCCGGCGATGGAACGGGACCTGCAGGCCGTGCCCGGCTCGATGGAATTTACGCTGTCGAGCTTTTTCATCGGCATGGCGCTGGGGCAGCTGTTCTACGGGCCGTTAAGCGACAAGTTCGGCCGGCGCCGGCCGCTGATGGCCGGCCTTGCCCTTTACACCCTGGCTTCGCTGGGCTGCGCCTATGCCGGCAACGTGCAGCTGCTGGTGGGGCTGCGCTTTCTCGAAGCCCTGGGCGGCTGCGCCGGCCTGGTCATTACGCGCGCGGTGGTGCGCGACCGCTGCGGCGCGCGCGATTCGGCGCGCGCTTTTTCCCTGCTGATACTGGTCATGGGCCTGGCGCCGATCCTCGCCCCATTGATCGGCGCGGCGGTGGCGGCCTGGCTGGGCTGGCGCGAAATCTTCCTGCTGCTGGCGCTGTATGGCGCCATCGCCCTTCTGGCGGTATACCGCGGCCTGCCGGAAACCCACGACACGCGGCACGAACCGCCGCTCGACATCGGCAGCGTGCTGGGGAATTACGGAAGGCTGCTGGTCTCGCGCAGTTTCATCGGCTACACCCTGGCCGGGGGCCTGGCGTTTGCCGGCATGTTCGCTTACATCGCCGGTTCGCCCTTCGTGCTGATCCAGTTACACGGCATCCCTGCCGAGCATTTCGGCTGGGTGTTCGGCCTCAATGCCTTGGGCTTCGTAGTCGCCAGCCAGGTCAACGCGAGACTGCTGAAAACCCGCAGTCTCACCCGGCTCCTGCATCACGCCGTCTGGCTGCCGGCGCTGGCGGGGTTGATTCTGGCGCTGGCGAGTTTCGGGGGATGGCTGGGCCTGCCGCTGGTCATGGCCGGTTTTTTCGCCTACGTGGCCAGCCTGGGTTTCATCGGCCCCAACGCCACGGCGGCGGCGCTCGCCACCCACGGCCAGCAGGCCGGCACCGCTTCGGCGCTGATGGGGGCGCTGCAGTTCGGCATTGCCACGGTGACGGGGGCGATGGTTGGGTGCTGGCATGACGGCACTGCGCGCCCGCTCATGCTGATGATGGGCATCTGCGGCGCGGGCGCCTGGCTGGCGCATCGCTGGCTGGCCACTCCGTTAAAACACGCGGGTCACTGATCATTCGTGCCGCAAGGCGTCGATCGGGTTGAGGCCCGCCGCGCGCCGCGCGGGGAAGAAGCCGAAGATCACGCCGATGGCGGCGGCGAAGAAAAACGCCAGCAGGTTGATGCCGGGATTGAACAGGAAGGGCACCTGCATCAGGTAGGCAAGGCCCGCCGAGGCAACGACGGCGAAGGCGATGCCGACCAGCCCGCCGAAGGCCGACAGCACCACCGCCTCGATCAGGAACTG
>DCVO01000143.1:0-1941 GCA_002327405.1 Thiobacillus sp. UBA2186
TGGATCGTATGGGTGGACACCGACTACGACGCGGACGCGGTCAAGGCGGCGATGCCGGGCATTGTCGAGGTGTCCGGAAAGATGAAAATCGACCAGAAGGAAGAGCGACTGGCCGCGTTCTCGCGGGGCGAGATCAAGCACCTTCTGACCAAGTCGAGCATTGCCGGCTATGGGCTGAACTGGCAGCACTGCGCCCGCATGGCATTCTGCGGCATCAGTTTTTCCTATGAAAGCTTCTATCAGGCGGTTCGTAGGTGCTGGCGCTTCCGGCAAACGCGCCCGGTGCATGCGCACATCGTCTGCGCCGATACAGAGGCCGCGATTTGGGATGTGGTGAGCCGCAAGGCTGGCGACCACGACAAGATGAAATCCGAGATGATCGCGGCGATGAAGCGCGCGGCCATGAAGGCCGACGCCCTCGCCACATATTCCCCCAACCAGGAGGCGCGCCTGCCGGCGTGGCTGGCACCATGAGATATCGCGACGTGCCGCACAATTATCGCGGAACCTGCACGCGATGCGGAGTGGAGTTCTCAGCGTATTCGCCACCAAGCCGCCCCCGAAAATACTGCTCTCCAGAGTGCGGCAGGATGGGGGCACATGGAAGGCCTCAGTCTCAAGACCACATCCGAAAGCGCATCAAGCGGGGGGAAAACCACCCGAACTGGAAGGGTGACGATGTTGGCAAGGGGGCTGGACGAACACGCGCGCAGAGATGGTTCAGCCCACGCCCATGTGTGGAGTGCGGAGCAGAAAGAGCGGAACGGCACCACATAGACGAAAACACAAATAATAACAGTGAAAGTAACATTGTATTTTTGTGTCGAAAATGCCACTTCAGGCGCCACGATTTCAAAAAATTTGGAGGCATCCGTCATGGTAAAAGTAATTGAACAATTTAATGGCGATAGGTTTTCTGTATATAATTGCGACTGCGTCGAGTTCGCCGCGCAGATGCCTGCGGACAGCGTGGATCTGAGCATCTACAGTCCTCCTTTCGCGCACCTGTTCGTCTATTCGGACAGCGAACGCGACATGGGCAACGTCGCCGACTATGAGACGTTCGGCGCCACCTATCGGCATCTGGTGCGCGAGATGTTCCGCGCGACCAAGCCTGGGCGCATCTCCGTCGTACACTGCTCGGACCTTCCCACCACAGCATCCAAGGATGGGGTGATCGGCCTGTTCGACCTGCCGGCGATCATCCGCGAGGCGCACCAGGCCGAGGGATGGGTCTACCACTCCCGCGTCACGATCTGGAAAGACCCGGTCGTGGAGATGCAGCGCACCAAGGCTCACGGCCTGCTTTACAAGACTTTCCGCGAGGACAGCAGCCGGTGCCGAACCGGCATGCCCGACTACCTCTTGATCTTTCGCAAGCCTACCGGTGCGGCGACCGAAAAGACGCCGGAGCCGGTGCAGCACGACCCCAACGCCTACCCCGTCATGCGCTGGCAGGAGATTGCCTCTCCGGTGTGGATGACGATCGACCAGACCAACGTTCTGAACGTGAAGGTGGCGCGCGAGGACAAAGACGAGAGGCATCTCTGCCCCTTGCAACTCGACGTGATAGAGCGCGCCGTGACGCTTTACAGCAACCGGGACGAAACCGTCTTTTCGCCTTTCCTTGGCATCGGGTCCGAGGGCTATCAGGCGCTCAAAATGGGGCGGCGCTTCATCGGCTCCGAGCTGAAGCCGGCGTATTTCCGGCAGGCGGTCAAGAACCTATCGCAGGCCGAATCGGAAGGTGTGGCCGGGGATCTGCTTTCATTGGCGTCACAGGCCGCCGAATGACCACTCCTATCTTAGCTGCCCTGCGGGCCGAGCGCGCCAGCCAGGAGGCCGCAGAGTGAGCCCCCCATGGATGCCGCTCTACGTGGCCGACTACCTCGGCGACACGGGCCACCTGAGCACGATCGAGCATGGCGCCTACATGCTCCT
>DCVO01000143.1:1994-3063 GCA_002327405.1 Thiobacillus sp. UBA2186
AAGCGCAGCGCCGCCGCGAAGGCGATGCACGCCAAGCGCAGTGCATCCGCGGGGAAAGAGCAAAGCACATGTGGTGCAAATGCAGAGCATGTGCATGTGCAAAACGCCATACCATCACAACCACAACCACCATCACCAATATCTGATGCTATCGCATCAGACGCGAGCGCGGGCGCGCCAGCGTTCGATGATGGGTGGCCGCCGGATTACCGGGTGCAGTTCTGGCTGGTCTACCCGCACCGCGTGGGCAAGTCCGACGCCCTCGCCAAGCTGGATCGCATCCGAAGATCCCGCCGCGTGACCTTCGCCAAGCTGATGTCCGGACTAGACGCCTACATCGCCAGCAAGCCGCCAGACCGACAATGGTGCAACCCAGCAACGTGGCTAAACCAGGGACGATGGGACGATGAGCCAGCACCTCACGAAGACCGGAGACCAGCAATCGGCGATCGCGGCCCTACTCGATCCGAGCGGGGTCGCGCCGCCATGGCTAAAGTCCTCGCTGGCCGCCCTGACAGCCGATTATCCGCCGCGTCTGCCGAGCAGGGCGGCCCTGTCGGAGGAGCAGAGGGCGATAGCGGATGGGATGCGCTCCCGCTTGGCCCAGCGATTGGCGCCCGCCTCACCGGATGAGCTTGCTGCGTTCGTCGTCACGCTGCAGGACCAATTCGGGACGCCGGAAATGGACGATGACGCATTGCGGCGCCGGCAAGAAGGGTATCTCGTTTCGCTTGAGGGTGTGCCCTCCTTTGCCCTGGACGAGGCATACCGGAGGGTGATGCAACGTAGGGCGCCGGGGCTGAGCCCAAGCTTTATGCCGAAGGGGCCGGAACTGCGCGAACTCCTGGACAGCATCGCTGAGCCCGCCAGGACATTCCGGGTGCAGCTTCATCGGCTACTCGCCGCGAAGGTTGATGAGCCCACACGGCGCAGCGGTCCACGAGAGCTCCCGCCGGAGGTGGCCGCGCTTTTGGCGCCCACGGACGAAAAGCGCCGCCCCCGCCATCGGCCCAACCCAGCCGGGGTGGACCACACTGCGCCGTACATCTTCAACGTCAAGGGCGAATGA
>DCVO01000137.1 GCA_002327405.1 Thiobacillus sp. UBA2186
GCCAGGGTGGCGAGCATCGCCGTGCCGCCCAGCGACAGGCCCATCAGCCGCGCCAGCAGGGCGCCGACCAGCGCGCCGAGCAGCGGCATGCACAGGGCGAAGGCGGCCAGGCGCACGCCGTACTGGCGCAGCGAGCCGAGCTGGCCGGAGGCGATCAGGCCCATCTCCAGCAGGAAGAACGCCAGCACCGGCTTGAACATCCCGGTGTACAGCGGCTCCAGCGGCTTGATCGCCTCCTTGCCGGCCAGCGCGCCGATCACCAGGCCGCCGAGCAGCAGCATGATGCTCTTGCCGAGGAAGATCTCGCGGCCCAGCTCCTTCCAGTGGGTGTCGCGGGAGATGCCCTTGGCCAGCAGGATGCCGACCAGGATCGCCGGGATCTCGAGGATCGCCACGAACAGCGGCATGTAGCTCTCGAAGAAGATCTCCCGCGAGGCCAGGTAGGCGACCACCACGGCGAAGGTGCCGGCGCTCACCGAGCCATAGTGGGCCGCCACGCTGGCGGCGTTGATGCGGTCGAAGCGCAGGCCGCGCAGCAGGGCGAAGGCCAGCAGCGGCAGGGCGATGCCCAGGCCCAGCACCAACCCCGCCTGGCCGAGCAGCGCCAGGCTGGCCTGCTCGGCCAGTTCGACGCCGCCGTGCAGGCCGATGGCCAGCAGCAGGAGGATCGACAGGGTCTCGTACAGCGCGGGCGGCAGCTTCAGTTCGCTTTTCAACAGGCCCGCGGTCAGGCCGAAGACGAAGAACAGCACCACCGGATCAAGACTCATCAACCCCTCCTCGGGCATTCGGGCAATTCAAGTATCTATAGCTTAAATAAAAAAGGGGAGCCTTTCGGCTCCCCCGGGGGCTTAACTTCCAATCTCGATGAGTACTTCACCGGGATTGACCCTGTCGCCCTTAACCACATGGACGGCCGTAACGGTGCCGGCGATCGGCGCCTGCACCTCGGTCTCCATCTTCATCGCTTCGGTGATCAGCACCGCCTGGCCGGCCTTGACCACGTCGCCTTCCTTGACCAGCACGTCGACGATGTTGCCCGGCATGGTGGTGCTGACGTCGCCCGGTGCGGCGCTCTGCTTGCGCTTGCCGCTGGCGGCACCGCCGACAAAGGCGTTCAGCGGTTCGAACACCACTTCTTCGGGCATGCCGTCGATGGCCAGGTAGAAGTGGCGCTTGCCGTCGTTCTTGACGCTGACGCCGGTGATGTCGATGCGGTAGCTCTCGCCGTGCACGTCGACCACGAACTCGGTGGGCACGCCTTCCTGGGCGGCCGGGCGCGCGGCGGCATCCGGCGGCGGCAGCAGCGCTTCCGGCTTGAGGCTGCCGGCGGCGCGCTCCTCGAGGAACTTGCGGCCGATGTCGGGGAACATGGCGAAGGTCAGCACGTCCTCCTCGGATTTCGCCAGGCTGCCGATTTCCTCGCGCAGGCGGGCCATTTCCGGCTGCAGCAGGTCGGCCGGGCGCACGTCGATGACGTCCTCGCTGCCGATCGCCTGGAAGCGCAGGTGCTCGTTGACCTTGCCCGGCGCCTTGCCGTAGCGGCCCTGCAGGTACAGCTTCACCTCGTTGGTGATGGTCTTGTAGCGCTCGCCGGCCAGCACGTTGAACACCGCCTGGGTGCCGACGATCTGCGAGGTCGGGGTGACCAGCGGCGGGAAGCCGAGGTCTTCGCGCACCCGCGGGATCTCCGCGAACACCTCGTTGATGCGGTGCAGGGCGCCCTGCTCCTTCAGCTGGTTGGCCAGGTTGGACATCATGCCGCCCGGCACCTGGTTGACCTGCACGCGGGTGTCGACCGCGGTGAATTCGCTCTCGAACTGGTGGTACTTCTTGCGCACGCCGTAGAAGTACAGGCCGATCTCCTGCAGCAGCTCGAGGTCCAGGCCGGTGTCGTAGGGGGTGTCGCGCAGCGCGGCGACCATCGACTCGGTGCCCGGGTGGCTGGTGCCCCAGGCGAAGCTGGAGATCGCGGTGTCGATGTGGTCGGCGCCGGCCTCGATGGCCTTGAGCTGGCACATCGCGCCCATGCCGGCGGTGTCGTGGGAGTGGATGAAGATCGGCAGGTCGATCTCGGCCTTCAGTGCCTGGACCAGCTCGGCGGTGGCGTAGGGGGTGAGCAGGCCGGCCATGTCCTTGATGGCGATCGAGTCGACGCCCTTTTCCTGCATGCGCTTGCCCAGCTCGACGAACGAGGCGACGGTGTGCACCGGGCTGGTGGTGTAGGCGATGGTGCCCTGGGCGTGCTTGCCGGCGGCCTTGACCGCCTCGATGGCGGTGCGCAGGTTGCGCACGTCGTTCATCGCGTCGAACACGCGGAACACGTCGATGCCGTTGACCGCGGCCTTGGCGACGAAGGCCTTGACCACGTCGTCGCTGTAGTGGCGGTAGCCGAGCAGGTTCTGCCCGCGCAGGAGCATCTGCAGGCGGGTGTTGGGCAGCGCGGCGCGCAGCTGGCGCAGGCGCTCCCACGGGTCTTCCTTGAGGAAGCGCACGCAGGCGTCGAAGGTGGCGCCGCCCCAGGCTTCCAGCGACCAGAAACCGACCGAATCCAGTTTTCCGCAGATGGGCAGCATGTCCTCGGTGCGCATGCGCGTGGCGATGAGCGACTGGTGGCCGTCGCGCAGAACAAGGTCGGTGATATGAACTCTGGGCATGGCTAATCCATTTCAGTCAGGGGTGTGGAAAAGCAATTTACAGGGAGGTTAAGAGAGGTAAAGGAGCAAGGCAGGGTTTTCCTCCCCAAACCTCCCCTGCCTCCCTGTGGTTGTTCGGGGTATTTCAATTTTCATAGCCCCTGGTAAGCCGCGATGGCTGCGGCGACGGCGGCCGCCAGCATTTCCGGCGGATTCTTTTCTTCGTACTGGATGAGTTCGGGGTGGGCCTCGACGAAACCGGTGTTGAAGCGCCCGCTCTGGAAATCCGCATGATTGAGGATTTCCTGGTAGTAGGGGATGGTGGTCTTGACGCCGTACACCACCATGTCCGAGAGCGCGCGCCGCGCGCGCGCGATGACGCCCGGCCAGGACAGGTTCCACACCGTGAGTTTGGCGCACAGCGAATCGAAGTAGGGCGGGATCACGTAATCCGTGTACATGGCCGCGTCCACCCTCACCCCCGGTCCGCCGGGCGCGTAATAGCGGGTGATGCGGCCGAAACTGGGCAGGAAGTCGTTCTTCGGATCTTCGGCATTGATGCGGAATTCGATGGCGAAGCCGCGGTATGTGATGTCCTGCTGCCTGTACTGCAGCGGCAGGCCGTCGGCTACGCGGATCTGTTCCTGCACGATGTCCACGCCCGTGATGCTCTCGGTGATGGTGTGCTCGACCTGCAGGCGCGTGTTCATTTCCATGAAATAGAACTGGTTGTCCTGGTCGAGCAGGAATTCCACCGTGCCGGCGTTGACGTAGCCGACCGCGCGCGCCGCCTGTACCGCGAGCTTGCCGATGTACTGGCGCTGGGACTCGGTGAGCTGCGGCGAGGGTGCGATTTCGATGAGCTTCTGGTTGCGGCGCTGGATGGAACAGTCGCGCTCGAACAGGTGCACGGTGTTGCCCTGGCTGTCGGCCAGGATCTGCACCTCGATGTGCTTGGGGTTGACCACGCACTTCTCGATGAAGACCTCGGGCTTGCCGAAGGCCTTGGTGGCCTCGGACACGACCCGTTCGTAATTCCGGCCCAGTTCCTCCTCGCTGTCGCAGCGGCGGATGCCGCGCCCGCCGCCGCCGTTGGTGGCCTTGAGCATGACCGGGTAGCCGATTTTGGCGGCAAGCGCCCGCGCTTCCTCCAGGCTTTCCAGGTTGTGGTCGGAACCGGGCACGACCGGAATGCCGGCCTTGATCATGGCCTGGCGGGCCTCGATCTTGTCGCCCATCTGCCGGATCAGTTTGGCATCGGGGCCGATGAACTTGATGCCGCGCTTGGCGCAGGCGTCGGCCAGGATGGGGTTTTCGGACAGCAGGCCGTAGCCCGGATGCAGGGCGTCGCAGCCCGAGGCGGCGGCCAGGTTCACCAGATGGTGGGGGTTGAGATAGCCGGCCAACGGGTCCTTGCCGATGTGGTAGGCTTCGTCGGCCTTCTTTACATGCAGGGCGTGGCGGTCGGCATCCGTATAGACGGCGGCTGACTCGATGCCGAGCTCGGAACAGGCGCGGATGATGCGCACCGCGATTTCCCCCCGGTTGGCGACCAGAATTTTGCGTATCACGCCTGTCTTTCCCCGTATTGTCTTTGACAAAACTGCTGCGAAATCATAAAATTGCGCGCTTATGCTCGAACGACGCTACCAAAATGTTTGAGAGGCCTGTCGTTTCGCCGTCGAACTTTGCCGAGAAATCCCGCTGTTGGGAGGGCAATACGATGGTAGGTGATTTCGAGCGACTTGCTCAAGAGTTTGTGAATCCGGAAGCCCTGTTGCAATTCCGGGTTTGTGGCGGGCAGGACGCGCGCGGGCGCCCGCAGTTGCATTGCACGGTAAAAGGCAATGTGGAAATGCTGTGCCAGCGCTGCCTCAAGCCGGTCAGTGTGGCGGTCGACAGCGACCGGCTGCTCTACCTTGCCGCCAGCGAAGCAGATGCCGACAGACTGGAAACTGCGCTTGCTGACGAAGATATTGAAGTGATCGTTGCCGGCCAGAATCTGGATCTGGCAGGCGTGGTTGAAGACGAAGTACTACTGGGTCTGCCGATCGTGCCCATGCATGCGGATTGCAGCATGGAACCGGCGGCGGACGTTTAAGACAAGGAGTTTGAAATGGCTGTTCAACAGAATAAAAAGTCCCCTTCCAAGCGGGGCATGCATCGTTCCCACGATTTCCTGACCACCCCCCCGCTGGCAGTCGAGCCCACCACGGGTGAAGTGCACCTGCGCCATCACGTGTCGCCTTCCGGCTACTACCGTGGCAAGAAAGTGGCCAAGGCCAAGGGCGAATAAGACCCCTTGCCGACTCCTGCCGTCCGGCGGGAGCCAGACAGTCCTTTCCGGAATCCAATTGCCCGATGAGGGATATCACTGTCGCCATCGACGTCATGGGTGGCGATCACGGCCCGCATGTCACCATTCCCGCCGCCATCAAGTGCATGGCGCGGAATGACAGCCTCAACATCATCCTGGTTGGATCGCAGGACGCCATCGAAGCCGAATTGAGGGCCGGGCATGCCAAGCCAGGCCCGCGCCTGCGTATCCGCCATGCCACGGAAGTCGTGGCTATGGATGAATCGCCCGCCCTGGTGCTGCGCGGCAAGAAGGATTCCTCCATGCGCGTGGCCATCGACCTGGTGAAGTCGGGCGAGGCCGATGCCTGCGTGTCCGCCGGCAATACCGGCGCGCTGATGGCGACCGCACGTTTCGTGCTGAAAACCCTGCCGGGTATCGACCGTCCGGCCATTGCCACCTTCATGCCCAGTCTCAAGGGCCCGGTGCTGATGCTGGACCTGGGCGCCAATGTCGACTGTACCGCGGAACACCTGTTCCAGTTCGCGCTCATGGGGTCGATGCTGGCTTCCGCGGTCAGCCACAAGGAACGTCCGACCGTGGGCCTGCTCAACATCGGCGAAGAGGAAATCAAGGGCAACGAGGTGGTGAAGCGAGCGGCTGAACTGATCCGCGCCAGCGATCTGATCAACTTCTACGGCAACGTCGAAGGCGACGACATCTACAAGGGCACGGCCGAGGTCGTGGTGTGCGACGGTTTCGTCGGCAACGTTTCGCTCAAAAGCGCCGAAGGCATCGCCAAGATGATCGCCACCTTGCTGCGCCAGGAGTTCCGCCGCAACCTGCTGACCAAGCTGGCCGGGCTTTTCGCCTTGCCGGTGATGAACGCGTTCAAGCGCCAGGTCGATCCCCGCCGCTTCAACGGCGCCACCCTGCTGGGCCTGCGCGGCGTGGTGGTGAAAAGCCATGGCGGCGCCGATCGTTTTGCCTTCGAGCACGCCATCGAGGCCGCTGCCGAGGAAGTGCAGGGCAATGTACTGAAACGCATCTCCGACCAGATGCATCAACTAAACCCGGGGCAGGCATGATCTATTCCCGCATCATCGGCACCGGCAGCTATCTGCCAGAACAACTGATGACCAACGCCGACTTCGAGAAACTGATCGACACCACGGACCAGTGGATCGTCGAGCGTACCGGCATCAAGGTTCGCCATGTTGCCGCGGAAAACGAGCTGACCAGCGACCTGGCGGTTGCCGCTGCACGCCGTGCGCTGGAGGCTGCCAATGTGGTGCCGGCCAACATCGATCTGGTGATCGTCGGCACGACTACCCCGGACCGGGTGTTTCCCAGCACCGCCTGCATCGTGCAGGCCAAGCTGGGCATCGCCAACGCCAGCCCGGCATTCGACGTGCAGGCCGTGTGCAGCGGTTTCATCTACGCGCTGGCCACCGCCAACAACTTCATCAAGGCCGGGCAGGCCAGGACTGCGCTGGTAATCGGCGCCGAAACGCTCTCGCGCATCACCGATTACACCGATCGCACCAACTGCATCCTGTGGGGCGACGGTGCCGGTGCGGTGGTGCTGACCGCGAGCGAAGAGCCGGGCATCATTTCCACCCACATCCATGCCGACGGCCGCTACCAGGACCTGCTGTACGTGGACGGCGGGCCGTCCATGGGCAACGGCGAGAAGGCGGCCATGCGCATGCAGGGCAATGCCGTGTTCAAGATGGCGGTGAATACGCTGGACGCGATCGTCGACGAAACCCTGGCCGCGAACGGCATGGAAAAATCCGACATCGACTGGCTGGTGCCGCACCAGGCCAACATCCGCATCATCCAGGCCACCGGCAAGAAGCTTGGCCTGCCTCCCGAGCGCGTGGTGGTGACGGTGGACCAGCACGGGAATACCTCCGCTGCCTCCATTCCGCTGGCTTTCGACACCGCCGTGCGCGACGGTCGCATCAAGCGCGGACAGACCCTGTTGATGGAGGCCTTCGGCGGCGGCTTCACCTGGGGTTCGGCATTGGTTAAATATTGAGTTAAACCTTTTTAACAGGGAGGAAAGGGAGGTAAGGGAGTAAAGCTGATATTTTGTTTTTCCTCCCGTTCCTCCCTTACCTCCCTGTGTATCGCTTTTGAAATTTATACAGATGAAAACTGCATTCTTATTCCCCGGCCAGGGTTCGCAATCCGTCGGCATGATGAATGGCCTCGCGCAGTTCCCTGAAGTGAAGCAGACCTTCGACGAAGCCTCGGCCGCGCTGGGCGAGGACTTGTGGAAGCTGGTGACCGAAGGGCCCGCCGAGACGCTCAACCAGACCACCTATACCCAGCCTGCGATGCTGGCGGCCGACATCGCCACCTGGCGCGTATACCTGGCACAAGGCGGCGAGAAGCCCGCCGCCATGGCCGGCCACAGCCTGGGCGAGATCGCTGCGCTCACCGCGGCGGGCGCGCTGGATTTTGCCGACGCCGTGAAACTCACGCGTTTCCGCGCCGAGGCCATGCAGAACGCCGTGCCCGAGGGCGTGGGCGCCATGGCCGCGGTATTGGGCCTGGATGACGATGCCGTGCGCGCCGTGTGCAATGAGGCCGCCCAGGGCGAGGTGCTGGAAGCGGTCAACCTCAATTCGCCCGGCCAGGTGGTGATTGCCGGCAACAAGGCCGCGGTCGAGCGCGGCATGGCGCTGGCCAAGGAGAAGGGCGCGAAGCGCGCGCTGCCGCTGCCGGTGTCGGTGCCTTCGCATTCGGCATTGATGAAACCTGCGGCCGACCAGTTCCGCGCCCATCTCGAAGGCGTGGAACTGCGCGTCCCGGAAATTCCGGTGCTGCATAACGCCGACGTGCAGGCTTTCAGCGATACGGCTGCAATCAAGGACGCGCTGGCACGCCAGCTGTACTCGCCCGTGCGCTGGGTGGAAACCGTGCAGGCCCTGGCGGCCCAAGGTATCGAGCGTTGCGTGGAATGCGGCCCCGGCAAGGTGCTGGCGGGGCTCTCGAAGCGCATCAACGACATTCCCTGCGTGGCCCTGGTGGATGAGGCCGCGCTGCAGTCGATCAAATAAGGAGGAAGATATGGAAGGCAAAATCGCACTGGTGACCGGCGCTTCCCGCGGCATCGGCCAGGCCTGCGCGCTGGCACTGGCGAAGGAGGGCGCCACCGTGATCGGCACGGCGACCTCGGACAAGGGTGCGGAAGCCATCAGCGCCTACCTGCAGGCGGCAGGCGTCAAGGGCCGCGGCATGAAGCTCGATGTCACCGACGCGGCCGAAATCGATGCGGTGATCGCGGCGATCGAGAAGGACTTCGGACCCATCGCGATCCTGGTCAACAACGCCGGCATCACCCGCGACAACCTGTTGATGCGCATGAAGGACGAGGAGTGGGACGAGATCATGGCGACCAACCTCACCTCGGTGTTCCGCCTGTCGCGCGCCGTGCTGCGCGCCATGATGAAGGCGCGCGCCGGCCGCATCATTTCCATCGCCTCGGTGGTGGGCGCCATGGGCAATGCCGGCCAGACCAATTACAGTGCGGCCAAGGCCGGCATCATGGGCTTCACCAAGTCGCTGGCGCGCGAAGTCGGCGGCCGCAACATCACGGTGAACTGCGTGGCGCCCGGTTTCATCGACACCGACATGACCCGCGCCCTGCCCGAAGACAAGCGCCAGGAATTGCTGGGACATATTCCCCTGGGCCGGCTGGGGGCGGCAGACGACATCGCCGATGCCGTGGCTTTCCTGGCCGGCGACAAGGCCGCCTACATCACCGGCACCACGCTGCACGTGAACGGCGGCATGTACATGATTTAAATAGAGTTTGCTCGAACTTGGCCGCTTTTCTGCCAAGTTTGGTAAAATCCCCCCGCTTTGGCTAGCCAAAGCCCGAATCAACCAAAGAGGACTAACATGGATATCGAAGCACGCGTCAAGAAAATCGTTGCAGAACAACTGGGCGCCAATGAAGCGGATGTGAAGAACGAATCCTCCTTCGTGGACGACCTGGGTGCCGATTCGCTGGACACCGTGGAACTGGTGATGGCGCTGGAAGAGGAATTCGAGTGCGAAATCCCCGACGAAGAAGCCGAAAAGATCACCACCGTTCAGCAAGCCATCGACTACGTCAACTCCCACAAGGGTTGATGCCTTTTTAAAGCTTTTTCCGAGACAAAATCTTGTCAAAGCGCCGTGTCGTAGTAACCGGCCTGGGGATCATTTCCCCGGTCGGCAACACCATTCAGGAAGCGTGGGATGCGCTGGTGGCAGGCCGTTCCGGCATCACCCGCATCACCCGTTTCGATCCTGCCGCCTTCGCCTCGCAGATCGCGGGCGAGGTGAAGAATTTCAATGTGGACCAGTATCTGAGCGCCAAGGAGGCCCGCCGCATGGATGTCTTCATCCAGTACGGCATGGCGGCCGGCATCCAGGCCATCCGCGATTCGGGCCTGGAGGTCACCGAGGAAAATGCCGAGCGCATCGGCGTCAACATCGGTTCCGGCATCGGCGGGCTGCCGATGATCGAGGATACGCATAACACGTATATCGAGACGGGCGGACCGCGCAAGATTTCGCCCTTCTTCATCCCCGGCACCATCATCAACATGATTTCGGGCAACCTGTCCATCATGTTCGGGATGAAGGGGCCGAACCTGGCGGTGGTCACCGCCTGCACCACCGGCCTGCA
>DCVO01000085.1 GCA_002327405.1 Thiobacillus sp. UBA2186
TGATCATCATTTCCCACGACCGCCATTTCCTGAACCAGGTGTGCACCCACATGGCGGACATGGACTACGGCAAGCTCACCGTGTATCCGGGCAACTACGACGACTACATGGAAGCCTCGATGATGGCGCGCCAGCAGCAGCAGCGCGACAATGCCAAGGCCAAGCAGCAGATCGCCGACCTGCAGGATTTCGTGCGCCGCTTCTCGGCCAACGCCTCCAAGGCGCGCCAGGCCACCAGCCGCGCGCGCCAGATCGAGAAGATCAAGGTCGAGGACGTCAAGCCCTCCAGCCGCCAGTACCCCTTCATCCGCTTCGAATACGACGAGCGCGAGAAACTGCACCGCCAGGCGGTGGAAGTCGAGCATCTCGGCCACGGCTTCGACAAGCCGCTGTTTGCCGACTTCGGCATGCGTGTGGAAGCCGGCGAGCGCGTGGCCATCATCGGCGAGAACGGCGTGGGCAAGACCACGCTGCTGCGCTGCCTGGCCGGCGACCTCGCGCCCCAGCACGGCAAGATCAAATGGGCGGAAAAGGCCACTCCGGGCTATTTCGCCCAGGACCACGCGGCGGATTTCGCCGTGGACATGAACCTGTTCGACTGGATGCAGCAGTGGGGCCGCCCCAGCGACGACGATCAGGTGATGCGCGGCACGCTGGGACGCCTCCTATTCTCCGGCGACGAAATCGGCAAGCCGGTCAAAGTGCTGTCCGGCGGCGAGCAGGGGCGCATGCTGTTCGGCAAGCTGATGCTGGGCCGCCACAACGTGCTGCTGCTGGACGAGCCCACCAACCACATGGACATGGAATCCATCGAGTCGCTCAACACCGCGCTCGACAAGTACAAGGGCACCCTGTTCTTCGTCAGCCACGACCGCGAGTTCGTCAGCTCGCTCGCCACGCGCGTGCTGGAAATCCGCAACGGCAACATCGTCGACTTCCACGGCAACTACGAAGACTACCTCGCCAGCCAGGGCGTCAGTTGATGAACACAGCCGAATTCAGGCTGCGCGGCGAGCATGTCGCGCTCTGCGACCTGCTCAAGCTCGCCGGCGTCACGGACAGCGGCGGCCAGGCCAAGCTCATGATCGCCAACGGTGAGGTCACGGTTGACGGCCAACTGGAACTGCGCAAAACCGCCAAAATCCGCGCCGGCCAGGTAGTGCGCTGCGCAGGCTGGGAAATCCACGTCAGCCCCGCTTCCGACCTGCAATAAGCCCAGTAGCCATTGATTTAAGCAGCAAGGGTCGGTAGATTTTGTGCTGTCTAAATTACGTTGGGCGGCTAGAGGGGGGTGTGATGACTAAAAAGAAATCTGAAATTGGCTCGATCTATGTGCTTTCGAATGCGGCAATGCCCGGATTACTCAAGATTGGCTTCACCCAACACTCAGATACCCAAACCCGTGTTTTACAACTGTCAAAACAGACGGCCGCCCCATTACCTTTCATTCTGGAATTTGAGCATCTAGTAGAAAATCCGGCGCAATACGAAAAGCTTATTCATGCGCGACTCAGCCACTGCCGAGTCGCCCCAGACAAAGAATTCTTTAGGGTTGACGTAGATAGCGCAGATAAAATTATCAGAAAAATCACAACTGGAACCGAAGAGCTGGATGTACAAAAAGACCTTCAAAATCTTGTCGGCCTCTACAGAAAGTATCCAGGCTTGTTCACTATAAAAGATAAGGGCTTGGTTGACCGACTTGAAGCATTTTTAAACGACGAAACAAAAGATGAAGGCTTGGTTGACCAACTTGAAGCATTATTAAACGACAAACCATAAATAACATGATCGAGCCCAACAAATCATTCCACCGGACCTGCGCGAAAAGCCGCGCAGGCCGGGGAATTCACCCGTTAGGCAAAACACGGGGGAGAGAAATGGAAGCAGCAGAACTTGGTGGCTTAATTGCGTGGCTTATTTGGAGCCAGCCTCTAACAAATACGCAGGCTAAAGGTAAAGAGTGTCCCTCTTGTGGTTCGTTCAAGCCTGCCTAACAGCCAAGCGGAGCACCGCAAGCGGGGCGCCCCTTACATTCGTAAGAGGGCTGAGAGGAGGCGAATGTCATCTCATGATCTAGATAGCTTCATCCGCTGGCAGACTGTCACGCGTGAACACTTCTCGTCCGTGTCAAATCTGGTGCTTGGCCTCGCCACAGGTCTTCTGGCCTTTTTAGTTTCTGGCCTTGCTTGCTCGAAACCCACGAGCAAGTGCCTGCTCATTGTCGATACGGGATCAATGATCCTTCTTGCAACCTCCATTGGGCTGGCTGTTTGGTGCGCTATAAACCGCCTTCGGGATTTTCGGGCCACGACACAGATTGCGCGTTCACGCTACAAGGGGGAGCTGGTCGCCTCCGACGCACGTCTAGAGACTAAGGTATTAGGCCAATTGTCTTGGCGGTTGTTCTGGTGGCAACTCGTGTTGTTCGGTTTTGGGGCTAGTGGAGTCGCTATCGGTGTTATCACTCAGCTTTGGGCGTAGCAATATGCCATCTAACAGCCGGCGCCGCTCCGTAGCACGGCTCAATTCGGACGTTGGCCCAACAAAAAGCCCCGCACCAAGCGGGGCTTTTTGTTTCAAACAGGACTAGCTAAGCGCCCAGTAACTTCTGCAATTCACCCTTCTGGTACATGTCGGTCATGATGCCGGAGCCGCCGCCGAATTCGCCGTTGACATACTATATAAGATATATCCATAATATGGCATGTGGCGCATCGAAGAGCACCGACGGGTCGACAAACAGCTGTCGGGCAATGTTCCGCTCGAGGTGCTGAAACGGTACGAGAAATGGAAAGACATCGCACGCCTTTCAGGCCCGCCCGGCTTGCGAGCGATCAAAGGCTTTCACGACGAGGCCTTGTCGGGCGAGTGGAAAGGTCATCGTTCCTCCCGTCTCGGGCTTCAGTGGAGAGTCATTTACCAGGTCGTCGCCGACGTGCTGCTGATACAAGTCGTTCAAGTTATCCCACATGATTACCGGAGGCCCTGACATGAAGAATTTTCGTCCCGCCAAGAAGCGCGTTGAGGTGTCCGTCGGCGAATCCGTGCGCATTCTGCGCGAGCTTCAGGAATTGAGCCAAAGGCAGCTCGCCGAAATCACCGGCATTCCCCAGGCGACCATCTCCGCCATCGAGAACAATCGAGTCAATCTGGGGGTCGAGCGCGCGAAGGTTCTTGCCCGCGCCCTCAAGTGCCATCCCGCCGTGCTTGTGTTCCCCGGCTGGGAGCTTCCGCTTGAGGCGGCCGCATAAGCTCAGTCAGGTTCGCCCCTTGCCTCAAACGCCAACCCAACAAAAAGCCCCGCACCAAGCGGGGCTTTTTGTTTCAAGCAGTGACCGGTCAGGCGCCCAGCAGTTTCTGCAATTCGCCCTTCTGGTACATGTCGGTCATGATGTCGGAGCCGCCGACGAACTGGCCGTTGACGTAGAGCTGGGGGATAGTGGGCCAGTTGGAAAATTCCTTGATGCCCTGGCGGATTTCGGGGTCGGCCAGCACGTTCATGGCCAGATAATCGAAAGCCATGGCACACGCCTGGCATCTTGTACAAACCGTGAACAAATGAGTTAAGGTAACATATACTTTACCGTGATCGCTATTAATGGTAAATTATATGTTATGTCTAAATCATCCTTAGCCATTACCTCGCTCCCGCCTGAGGCGGCCAGTTCTCTGGCCGCCCTTGGGGAGCAGCTTGCCTTGGCTCGTGTTCGCCGGAATGAATCGCAGAGGCAGTGGGCCATGCGAATCGGCGTGTCTGTGCCAACCTTGATTCGCATGGAGCGAGGAGACCCGAGCGTTAGCATCGGTGTTTACGCCACCGCGCTATGGCTGCTTGGGCTATCCGGCGCCCTGGGCGAACTGGCCAGCCCGGCCAAGGATTTGAGGGCGCTGGAGGCGGATGTCCGGGAGGCCGCCCGCATTCGTGCCGCACGCAAGCAAACGTCCATTACGGCCCAGTTGGGCAAAAAACGGGGGGCTAAATGAACTTGCCGAAACATGGCCAGATGCCGGCCAATACTCTCTACCTCTGGTATCTGGGGAGCCCCGATTACCCGGTATTGGTGGGAGAGCTGAATCTGGTGATGTCCGCCCGGGGTGTTTCGCTGCTGTATGACGCAGACTGGTTGCGCGACGGATTCCCGCTTAGCGAAGACCTCCCCTTGGTGGATATCGAGCACTTCCCCCGGGAAAAGGACACGGCGGTTGGGGCAGTGGACGATGCCCGGCCGGACAGGTGGGGCGAGAGGGTCATTCGCTCGCTTGACCGCCCGGCGCGGCTATCCATTTTGGAATTCCTGTATTACGCGGGAGATGACCGGTTTGGCGCGTTGGGCGTATCCACCTCCAGGGAAGCTTATCTTCCTCGCAAGGTTGGTCCCTTGCCACAGTTTGCGGATGTCGATGCCGTTCACGCGGTAGTGCGCAAGGTTCTGGCGGGCGAGCAGGTCGAGGAGCGCTTCAAACGATTGATCGCTCCGGGCGTAACCATGGGAGGCGCGCGCCCCAAGGCCCTGTTTCAACTGGACGGGGTTGAGTGGGTATTGAAGTTCGCTGAAGACGATATGTCTTCCGAGCCGCTGATTGAACATGCCGCCATGACCCTGGCAGCGAAAGCGGGGATAGCCGTAGCGGTCACGCGTCCGATAAAACTCAAAACGGGGGTCGCTGTAGCCATTAAACGATTTGACCGGATTAACGGCAAATTACGGCGGCACGCGCTTTCCGCCAACGTGGCGTTAAAGGCGGCCGGCGCGGAGATAAGCTATCCCAATCTGGCCCTGTTGCTACGCCGCAAAGGCGTGGCGGAGGGACAACTGTATACGCGCCAGATGCATGAGTTGTTCCGCCGATTGATTTTCAACATTCTTATCGACAACACCGACGACCATGAAAAAAACCATGTCGTGCTGGTCACGGATTCCCAGCATTATGAATTGGCTCCAGCGTTTGATGTGCTGCCTATCAGCCAGTCGCTCGGGTATCAAGCGATGGTTGTTGGCAAGCAGGGCGCAGAATCAACCATCGACAATGCTCTTTCGATGGCCGGGGAGTATTGGCTAACGCCTCAAGCCGCCGTGGACGAAGCGCGAAAAGTGGCGCGGATTGTGAATTCATGGCGAGAACACTTCGCTGTTGAGGGTCTTGGTTCGGCCGTTCTGAAAGATCTGTCTTCACACATAGACAGGCCGTTTTTACTGGAGCAGCGCCAGGCGCTGCTGCGGTGAAGCTTGCCGCTGATTTTTGGGAACGCGAGTCAACGTTCTATTTGTACTCGCAGGCGGCCCGCTGGCTGCCTGACAGTTGCTCGTGGGGCAATGTTTTGAGCCATTTGCGCAATAAACCCCCAGCCCAACAAAAAGCCCCGCACCAAGCGGGGCTTTTTGTTTCCAGCAGGAACCGGTCAGGCGCCCAGCAACTTCTGCAGTTCGCCCTTCTGGTACATGTCGGTCATGATGTCGGAGCCGCCGACGAACTGGCCGTTGACGTAGAGCTGGGGGATGGTGGGCCAGTTGGAGTATTCCTTGATGCCCTGGCGGATTTCGGGGTCGGCCAGCACGTTCACGGCCAGGTATTCGCCCACGCCGCAGGCCTTGAGCATGCTGGCGGCATTGGCGGAAAAGCCGCACTGCGGAAACTGCGGGGTGCCTTTCATGTACAGCACGACCTTGTTGTTGGCGACCTGGTCGCGGATGGTGTCCTGAATGCTCATCGAAAATGCTCCTGAAATATCCTGTCGGTTGTTCAAATGTAGGTAAGCGGGCAGGCGTGCACTGCATTCAAACGCCTCGTTAGCCATATAGGGGCAGCCCGAAGAAATACAAGCCGGGCTTATATGTGGCCAAGGGTAACACGGCCGATGCCGGCCAGGTCGGCCCTGGTTTCCACCCCGGCAAAGCCCGCCGCCTGCAGGATTTCGCGGCAGGCCTCGCCCTGGTCCCAGCCATGCTCGAACATCAGCCAGCCGCCGGGCTTGAGCCAGGCAGGCGCGCCCTGCACGATCAAGCGGATGTCGGCCAGGCCATCCGGGCCGGAAGCCAAGGCCCGGGCCGGCTCGTGCGCCAGCGCGGCCAGGTGGGGGTCGTTTTCCGCGACATAGGGGGGGTTGCTGACGATGAGATCGAATTTTTCCGTCCCTACGGGCAGCGCCCCGTACCAGTTGCCCTGGTAAAACCCCAGCTTGGCGCCCAGGTGCACGGCGTTCTGCCTGGCCACCGCCAGCGCCGCCGCGCTTTGCTCGACGGCAGTGATGCCGCAGTCCGGCCGTTCCAGCGCCAGGCTGATGGCGATGCAGCCGGAGCCGGTGCCGAGATCGAGGATGCGCGCGGGCTTGCCGGCGGGCAGCTTTGCCAGCGCCAGTTCGACCAGCAGTTCGGTTTCCGGGCGCGGCACCAGCACGTCCGGCGTGACGTGGAAGCTGCGGCCGAAGAATTCCTTCTCGCCGAGGAGGTAGGCCACCGGTTCGCCGGCCAGGCGGCGCGCGAGCAGGGCCTGGTATTTTTCCAGCAGCGCGGCGGGCAGATCGTCGTGCTCGTGCGCGATCAGCCAGGCGCGGGTGACGCCCAGCGCATGGCCGAGCAGGACGCGGATTTCCAGCCGCGCCTCGGTCTTGTCCAGTTCAAGCACCCGGGACAACCTGGCTGCATCACGCGACAACAATGATTGAGGGGTATCCATCATGTTCGATCAAACCCAAAAATCAGCCACAGAGAGTACAGAGGACACAGAGAAAAGCCGCGCTTCCGGGTTGCCTCATATGGGTTCTCCGTGCTCTCTGTGTCCTCTGTGGCTGACTTGGGTTTTCAACTCTCACCCAGTTCCGCCATCTGCTCGGCGTGGTATTCGGCGGACAGCGCGTCGAGCAGTTCGCCGAGGTCGCCGTCCATGATGAGGTCGATCTTGTAGAGCGTCAGGTTGATGCGGTGGTCGGTGACGCGNNGACGCGGCCCTGCGGGAAGTTGTAGGTGCGGATGCGCTCGGAACGGTCGCCGCTGCCGATGAGCGACTTGCGCGTGCTGGCGATCCTGGCCTGCTGCGCGCGTTCCTGGGCGTCCTTGATGCGCGCCGCCAGCACGCTCATGGCCTGGGCCTTGTTCTTGTGCTGCGAGCGGTCGTCCTGGCATTCGACCACGATGCCGGTGGGCAGGTGGGTGATGCGCACGGCGGAGTCGGTCTTGTTGATGTGCTGGCCGCCGGCNNGTTGATGTGCTGCCCGCCCGCGCCGGAGGCGCGGAAGGTGTCGATGCGGATCTCGGCCGGGTTGATGACCACCTCGGCGAGCTCGTCCGCCTCCGGCATCACCGCCACGGTGCAGGCCGAGGTATGGATGCGGCCCTGGGTCTCGGTGTCCGGCACGCGCTGCACGCGGTGGCCGCCCGACTCGAACTTGAGGCGCGAGAAGGCGCCCTGGCCGATGACGCGCGCGATGATTTCGCGGTAGCCGCCGAGCTCCGACTCGTTGGAAGAAACCACTTCCACCTTCCAGCCCTGGCGCTCGGCGTAGCGCGAGTACATGCGGAAGAGGTCGCCCGCGAACAGGGCGGACTCGTCGCCGCCGGTGCCGGCGCGGATTTCCAGGAAGATGTTCCTGTCGTCGTTGGGATCCTTGGGCAGCAGCGCGACCTGCAAGTCAGCCTCCAACCGGGCCATTTTTTCGCACGCGCTGTCTATCTCGGCCTGCGCGAATTCCCTCATGTCCGGGTCGGCCAGCAACTCCTGCGCGGTGGCGGCATCCTGCTCCGCCGCCTGCCAGGCATGGAACAGCGCCACCACCGGCGTGAGCTCGGCGTGCTCGCGCGAGAGCTTGCGGTATTGCTCCATGTCGGCAGTGGCGTTCTCGTGCGAGAGCAGGCGGTCGAGTTCCACCAGCCGTTCGGCAAGCTGCGTGAGTTTGTTGGAAAGTGAAGCTTTCATATGGCGGAAGGGCCGCAAAAAACAAATCTAAACAGGGAGGTAGAGAGGTAAGGGAGGAAGTGATTTACTCCCGTTCCTCCCTTACCTCCCTGTTAATTGAATTTCGGTTTGTCCCTAATCCTTAGGCAGGTCGTAGATGCGGCTGAAAATCTGCGCGAGCGACTCGCGCTCGTCGTCGGAAATATGATGCAGCGCGTGGCAGGGCGCGTGCAGCAGCTTGTTGGTGAGTCCGCGCGATAGCTGCTCCAGCACAGCCTCCGGGCTTTCGCCCTTTTCCAGCAGTTTCCTGGCGCGCTCGATTTCGTGGCGGCGGTGGCGCTCGGCATGGTCGCGCAGGCTGCGGATCATGGGCACCATCTCGCGCGTGTCCATCCAGTGCAGGAAGTCCTGCACGCTGGTTTCGATGATGGCCTCGGCCTGGGCGACCTGGGCCACGCGCTGGTCCTGGCCTTCGCGCACCACATGGCCCAGATCGTCCACGGTGTAGAGGAAGACGTCGTCGATCTCGCCGACTTCCTCTTCCACGTCGCGCGGCACGGCCAGGTCGACCATGAAAAAGGGCTTGTGGCGGCGCAGCTTGAGCGCGGACTCCACCATGCCCTTGCCGAGGATGGGCAGCGGGCTCGCGGTGGAAGTGACGATGATGTCGTAATGCGCGAGGTGCTCGGGCAGGTCGTTCAGCGCGATGACGCCGGCGTTGAAGCGGTCGGCCAGCGGGCGCGCGCGCTCGGCGGTGCGGTTGGCGACGAGGATGTGTTTGGGATGCTGCGCGGCGAAGTGGGTCATGCACAGTTCGACCATTTCGCCGGCGCCGATGAACAGCACGTTCTGCTCGCGGAGGCTGGGGAAGATGCGCTCGGCCATGCGCACCGCGGCCGCGGCCATGGACACCGAGGCCGCGCCGATGTCGGTGGCGGTGCGCACTTCCTTGGCCACCGAGAAGGTGCGCTGGAACAGCTTGTGCAATAGCAGGCCGAGGGTGCCGGCCTCTTCCGCGGTCTTCACGGCATTCTTGATCTGGCCGAGGATCTGGGTCTCGCCCAGCACCATGGAATCCAGCCCCGAGGCCACGCGGAAGGCGTGGCGCGCGGCCTCGCCCTGCGGCAGGCGATATAGATAAGGTTCGACCTCGGCGCGCGGCAGCCTGTGATAGTCCGTCAGCCAGGCCACCGGCGCATCGGGATCGGGCGTATGGCAATAGATCTCGGTGCGGTTGCAGGTGGAGAGGATGGCGGCTTCCTTGACCTGCGGCTGGCGCGTGAGATCGTGCAGCGCATCGCCCATGCGCTCGGCGGCAAACGCCACCCGTTCCCGGATCGAAACCGGGGCGGTATGGTGGTTGATGCCAAAAGCGAAAAGCTGCATGACAGGACTGAGCGAAGACATTCGGGCCGTTATTTTAACTTATAGCCACAAGAAGCCTGAACCCGGGAAAAAACGCTTGACCACGGGGGGCACGGGGACACGGGGCAAACAAAGGGCTTGATGGCGAAACCACAAACCCAGTGGAGTAATTACGAAATCAACCCAAACATAGGGTTTAACCCCGTGCGCCCCGTGTTCCCCGTGGTTCAAATACCGTTCTCGGGCTAAATCGGCCCTGCCGGGGCGGCGGGTGGCAGCACCGGATCCAGGCTGTCCGGGAAGCCTCCGGGCTGCGCGGGCTGGGCCTCGCGCGTGGTGCCTTCGCGCACTTCGGGTTCGCGCCTGGGCTTGGGTTTCGGCGCCGGTGCCGCGACAGCTTCTTCGGCTGGCGCCTCGGGCTTGGCTGCCCGCGGTGCCGGCGGCGGCACGGCCACGACAGGCGCCGCCTTGAGCGTCTCCGGAAATACCGAGGCCTGCAAACGCGGCAGCAGGTTCTTGAGGATCTGCGCGATCAGCGAACTGGTGAACTGGAACTGCCCGGCCTGCTGGCCCTGCACGAATGCGGTAAACGTGCCGAAATGCCGGTCGCCCAGGTAGAACACCAGGGTGGCGGTACGGTTGACCACGCGCGATTCCAGCACCTGGCCCCCGGGACCGATGCGCTCGAAGCGGTGGTCGCCGGTACCGGTCTTGCCGCCCATCAGCACCGGCGTGCCGTCTGCGTACTTGATGGCACCGTGCAGGCGCACCGCCGTGCCGGTTTCGACCACCATGCCCAGCGCATCGCGCAGGGTTTGCGCCACTTCCTTCGGGAACAGCACTTCCCCCCGCGGCTGGCGCGGGCGCATATGGGTTTCATAAGGCGTATCGACCGCGAAATGCAGCCTTTTCAGGCTGGCAACCGGCAGGCGCACGCCGTCGTTGACGATGATGCCCATCAATTCGGCCAGCGCGGCGGGGCGGTCGCCGGAACTGCCGATGGCGGTGGCATAGGAAGGCGTCAGGGTTTCGAACGGATAGCCCAGGCGCTTCCAGTCCTTGTGCAGCGCATCGAAGGCTTCCACTTCCAGCAGGCTCTTGATGCGGACGTCCTGGGCGTCGGTGCGGCTGGTGGCCAGCAGCCAGTTGTACACCTCGACCCGCTCGGTCGAGCTGGCCGCGAGCACTTCCTCGAAGCTGGCGCCCGGCCGGGCGCGCAGGTAGGACACCAGCCAGATTTCCAGCGGGTGAACCTGGGCGATATAGCCGCGATCGGCCAGGTTGTAGGCGCCCGGCGCATTTTGCTCGTACAGCTTCCTGAGGGCGGATTCGCTCATGCCGCCGGCGGCGGGGATGCGGCTCTTGAGGACGGCGGTGAATTCCTGCAAGGTCGCGCGCGGCTCGACATAACGATAGAGCGCGGCGAATTTGCGCGGATTCTGGCGCGCGCGCTGATACAGCTCCTCGGTCATGGCCTCGGCGCTCGTCCTGACATAGCGCTGATAGAAACGGCGCATGAACACGCCGGATTCCTTGTCGATGAACTTGAGCAGGTAGAGCTGGCGTGTCGGGCTGCCGCCGTCCAGCACGCTGGCCGCCACCCCCGGCGAGCGCGCCGTGTAGTGCATGACGATGTCGCGCATCAGGCGGATGTAGACCAGGTTGACCGAATTGCGCGTGGCCTCCCACACGTCCATCATGCGTCCGTCGTCGTCCTTGTTGAAGTTGGCGAACATGTGCTCGCCGCCGCCGGTATAGAACACCTCGGGCGCGGCCGAATAGGTGCGGCCCATGGCTGCGGAAAGCGTGGCGGACAGGCTTTTGTCATCCGTATTCGACAGGTATTCCGCCACCCATTGCGCCAGCACGTCACGCTGCGGCTGGGCGAGTTCCTGCAGCCTGGCCGGCGCCAGCCCGGCATATTCCTTGTGCAGGCGGGCGATGATTTCGAGATACGTGACCAGGGTGCGCAGCTTGGCGGTGGAGCCCAGGTCGAGCTTGGTCTGCTGGTTGATGTCGAAAGGCTGGTTGAAGTTGTCCGCCTGCACTCTGAGCAGCATGCCTTCGGGGCTCTTCTCGTACAGGGTGAAGCTGTAGATCACCTTGGTCAGGTCGTTCGAGGGCGACATCAAGCGGTTACCGTACAGGCCGAGTGCCGCCGCCTGCTCCGGCTTCGACAGGCCCAGCAGGAAATCGGTGATTTGCCGCTGCGCTTCGCCATTGAGCGTGCTTTCCGCGACGAGGTCGAGGCGGTCGAGATCATACAGGCGGGATTCGCCGAGCAGGCCGGCAAGCCGCACGCGCTGGCTGTTGGCGGCCTTTTGCAGGACGAAGGCCGGCGCCGGCGGATCGATGCGCTGCTTCGGAGTGCGCAGCGTGACTTTCAGCGCGGCATCGCGCAGCTCCGGCGCGATCAGCCCGGCCTCGGCCAAAAGGTCGAGATGGACATTGGTGTAGCGATCCAGCGCCGCACGGTCCTTGGCCAGGTAATACGACGGCTTGCGCTCGGCCACCAGCAGCGACAGCGCATGCTTGAACACCATGGCGCCCTCGGCGTCCCTGGGGTTCTTTTCGAGCCGCCACAGCGCGTCATTGGCTTTTGCGAAATCCAGCCCGTACCAGGCCCACAGGCCGTCGCCCACGCCGTTCACTTCTCCGAAGCGCGGCGCCGCCGACAGCGGCACGGTGTTGAGATAGTCGCGCACGATGCGCTGGCGCGTGGGCAGGGTGTTCTTGCCGTCGAGGTAGGCGCGCAGGCTGGCCGAACCCATCTGCTTCAGCTTGTCGGTCATCGACAGGGTGAGGCCGTCGGGCGAATGGCGGTATTTCTCGATCTGCGTCGGCAATGTGCTGCCGCCGGGCACGTTGTGCGCCGGGTTGATCATGGAATAAAACTTGTCGAGCACCGCCTGGCCCAGGCGGTCCCATTCCACGGCGGGGTTCTTGCTGGGGAATTTTTCGGAAAGCAGTTCGCGGTTCTCGATGAACAGCAGGGCGTTGCGCAGGACCGGCGGGGTGTCCGCGAAGCTGGCATAAGCCCGCTCAGGGTGGAGGGACTGGTAAAGCACCCTGCCGCTGTCGTCGAGCAGGGTCAGCCCGCCCTGGTTCTTTTCGCGGTAGGGCAGGTTGAGGCCCAGGTCGTGGGCGCGCTCCATCTGGATGCTGATCCTGGCCTGGCGTTCGACATCCCAGCCCTTCACCGACAGCCGCTGGATGTACTCGGGCAGTTCGCTGTAACCCAGACGTTGATCATAAGGCCCGCCCTGCGGGAAACGGATGCGGTCGGACGGCCCCGACTGCACCTTCCAGGTCATTTTCGCCGCGGTCTTCGCGAGATAGCGCGCCTGGATGTCGGAGGACATCAGTTCCCACGCCAGTATGCCGACCAGGATCAGCGGGGTGAGAATCAGCGCCAGCAGTATCCACCAGCGGGCGCGCAGGCCGAGAATTTTGCCCATTGAATCCTGCTAAACCCAGTCTTTGGCAATGAGGAAGTCAGAGTACAGCTTCGCTTCCGGCGTGCCCGCCTCCGGCTTCCAGTCATAGCGCCATTTCACGACGGGCGGCATGGACATGAGGATGGACTCGGTGCGCCCGCCGGACTGCAGGCCGAACAGGGTGCCGCGGTCGAACACCAGGTTGAACTCCACGTAGCGCCCGCGCCGGTAGGCCTGGAAGTCGCGCTCGCGCTCGCCGTAGGGAATATGTTTGCGGCGCTCGAAAATCGGCGCGTAGGCTGGCAGGAAATGGTCGCCCACCGACTGGGTGAGATTGAAGCAGGTATCGAAATCCGCGCTGTTCAGATCGTCGAAGAAAATGCCGCCGATTCCCCTCGGCTCGTTGCGGTGCTTGAGGAAGAAATACTCGTCGCACCATTTCTTGAAGCGCGGATGCCAGTCGGCGCCGAAAGGATCGAGCGCCTTTCTGCAGGTGGCGTGGAAGTGCGCGGCGTCTTCCTCGAAACCGTAGTAAGGCGTAAGGTCCATGCCGCCGCCGAACCACCACACCGGCGCTTCGCCGTCCTTTTCCGCAACGAAGCAGCGCACGTTCATGTGCACGGTGGGTATAAAGGGATTGCGCGGGTGGAACACCAGCGACACCCCCATCGCCTCCCAGCGCCGGCCGGCGAGTTCGGGCCGGTGCGCGGTCGCCGAAGGCGGCAGCTTGTCGCCCATGACGTGCGAGAAGTTCACCCCCGCGCGCTCGAGGATGTTGCCCTCCTCCACCAGGCGCGAAATCCCGCCGCCGCCTTCCGGACGATCCCAGGCATCGCGCCGGAAAGGCTTGCCGTCGAGGGTCTCCATGCGCGAAACGATGAGTTCCTGCAGATTCAGGAAATAGGATTTGATTTGGTCCTTGGGAATACTCATTTTCTGGAAAATTCAGTCCATCCGCAGATTACGCAGATTTACACAGATGCTGCAACGCTGCCCAGCAGCAGCCCGGTCGTGTAAGGCATCCTGGATTCACAAGCACTTACTATCTGTCCCATCTGCGACATCTGCGGATTTGGTTCATGCTCTCAGCACCTTGCCGCTGGCCAAGTCTATCAGGGTGGAAGGACGTTTGCGCGCGCCGATACGGCCTTTCAGCACGCGCACGCGCTTGCCGAACAGCCGCTGACATTGCTGCCAGGTTTTGGCAGGCTTTGCTCCGCTCTTGTTGGCGCTGGTGGAGACCAGGGCCATGCCGGCCTGCCTGCACAATGCGGCCGCAGCGGGGTGCGCGGTGATGCGCACTGCCACCGTGCCGCGACCGCCGGTCAGCCATTCCGGGCAGGATTGCGCAGCCGGCAGCACCCAGGTCACCGGCCCCGGCCAGCGGCCTTTTTTCCAGGCGTCCTCGATGGAAGTCCGCGTTGCGTAGGGGCGCAACTGATTGCGGTTGGCGGCGATCAGGATCAGCCCCCTGGCCGCGCCGCGGACTTTCAGTTCAAGGATTTTCTCGACCGCGCGGCGATTCATGGGATCGCAGCCGAGGCCGTAGCAGGACTCGGTGGGATAGGCGATGATGCCGCCCTGTTTCAGAAAAGCTCGCAACGCGCCACGTTTGTCCCCCTCATCCCCACCCCCCTCCCACGAGGGGAGAGGGGAATAAGGTTTACGCCTCACGCCTCACCCCTTACGATTAATGGCGCGGTAGCCGATGTCCTTGCGGTACTGCATGCCCTCGAATCGGATCTGCGCCACCGCCTCGTAGGCCCGCTTCTGCGCCATCTTCACGCTGTCGCCCAGCGCGGTCACGGCCAGCACGCGGCCGCCGCTGGTCACCAGCCTGCCGTCAGCCAGCTGAGTACCGGCATGGAACACGTGCAGGTCTTCGGCATCCTTGGGCAGGCCTTCAATGACATCGCCCTTTTTCGGCGACTCCGGGTAGTTGGCGGCAGCCAGCACCACTGCGAGCGCGGTGCGGCGGTCCCATTCGGCTTCAACCTTGTCGAGCTTGCCGTCGATGGCATGCTCCACCAGCGTCACCAGGTCGGACTTCAGCCGCATCATGANNCCATGCGGCAGTTGAATTCCAGCACCTTGATCCGGCCGGTCTCGTCGATCATCACGCCGGCATAGAGAAAGCCGGTATAGGGATTGCCGTCTTTCGCCATGCCGGCCACGGTGGGGTTGATGACCTCGCGCAGGATCTTGGCGTGCATTTCCGGCGTCACCACCGGCGCCGGCGAGTAGGCGCCCATGCC
>DCVO01000049.1 GCA_002327405.1 Thiobacillus sp. UBA2186
GCGCAAGGCGGATTTCAAAAACGTGGTAATCATCATGACCACCAATGCCGGCGCCAGCGACTTGCAAAAATCCAGCATGGGCTTCACCGCAAACAAGGAGACCGGCGACGAGATGGCCGAAATCAAGCGCCTGTTCACGCCCGAGTTCCGCAACCGGCTGGACGCGATCATCCAGTTCGCGCCGCTGAATCATGAAGTGGTGATGCAGGTGGTGGACAAGTTCCTGATGCAGCTGGAGGACCAGCTGCACGAGAAGAAGGTGGAAATCAGTTTCAGCGATGCGCTGAAGGAGCATCTCGGCAAGGAAGGCTTCGACCCCAACATGGGCGCGCGGCCCATGGCGCGGCTGATCCAGGACACCATCCGCAAAGCGCTGGCCGACGAGCTGCTGTTCGGGCGGCTGGCCAACGGCGGGCGCGTGCGCGTGGACGTGGATGCGGCTGGCGAGGTCAAGCTGGAATTCCCCGAGCCGTTGCTGACGGCATAACCCCAACCAGAAAATAAAAAGCGGCGCTCAACGAAGCGCCGCAAAGCTGTCTGGCACACCCAGTGGGCTGAAGGGCATCACCGAGGGGGCATCCGATCCCCGGCCAGACGATACTGCTCCAATTTGCCCTATATGACGGCGAGATTGGCCGAGACTTTAGGGCGGGCAGCAAATCTTCCCATGGGCGAGTCCTCGCCGGATGGGTCAACTCGCCAAAATCCCCCATCCGTCGCGGTTGCAGCGCATCGCACGGATTTGTCGATGTTCCTCGGTTTCACAAAGATCCCGGGCATTCGTCGGCGACGGGCGGTAATTAATTGTTTTGAAATTTTATCACTGTAGCTTACGGAAGCATTTATCCCCGAAACAACCACGACAATGACCGATATGCAGTCCGTACTCCTGGATGTGATCGAACTGCGTAAGGTGACCACCCTGTATCAGCCTATAGTCAATCTGCACGACGGGCGGGTACATGGCTATGAGGCTCTGTCGCGCGGCCCATCCAACAACTCCCTGCATTCCCCGATAATCATGCTGCGGGCTGCCGACCATTTCAATCTGGCGGCTGAGGTTGAGCGGCTGTGCGTAGAGAATGCAGTGCGGGATTTTGTCAAGCGCAGGCTTGCGGGCAAACTGTTTGTCAACATCCGTCCCGGCCGCTTGTTCGACCCGTTCTTTCAGGCCGGCACGCTGGTCGACTTCCTGGGCCGTTACGGGCTTGGTGCGGGGCGGATGGTGCTGGAAATTACCGAGAGCGATCCCGTGTTCGAGTACGCCCCTCTGGTCAAGGCGGCCGAAAGCCTTCGCGCCTCGGGCATCGAGATCGCAATGGACGATCTTGGCGAGGGATTCTCCAGCCTGCGCCTGTGGTCCGAACTCAAACCGGGCTACGTCAAGATCGACAAGCATTTCGTTTCCGGACTCAATCAGGACCCGGTGAAGCTCCAGTTCGTGCGATCCTTGCAGCACATCGCCGAGAATTCGCAAACCCTGATCATTGCGGAGGGCATCGAGATGGCATCGGAACTGGCGGTAATCAAGGATTTGGGCATCGCCTTCGGACAAGGCTACCTGATCGGGCGTCCGGCCGCCAGGCCTTCCTCCGTGCCATCGGCCGAAGCCGCGCAATGTCTTGCCAGGTCGGTTATCAGCGTTTTTCCCAGCGACGGGATGTCGCGACTCCAGTTCGATGCCCGCCGGGTGCTGATCGAGGCGCCAAGCGTGGACATGAATACATCCAGCGAGCGGGTGCTGGAAATCCTTCAGGAGCACGAGAGCCTGCATGCGGTGGCCGTGGTGAATGGCGACATTCCGCTGGGCATGATCAGCCGCCCCGTCATGTTCGACAGGTTCACGCGCTACTACGCGCGGGAATTGTTCGGGCGCAAAAGCTGCACCCTGTTCATGGACAGTTCTCCGCTGGTCGTGGATATCGGCACCCTCATCTCGGAACTTTCCGAACTCGTGGTGCGCAAGGGCAAGCAGGCTTTCAGCGATGGTTTCATCATTACCGAGAACGGCAGATACCGCGGCCTGGGCTCGGGATACGATCTCATGCGCGAAATCACCGAGATACAGGTGGTGGCGGCGCGCTATGCCAGCCCCTTGACGCTGCTGCCGGGCAATGTGCCCATCCACGAGCACACTGACCGGCTGCTTGCCGCGGGGGTCAGTTTCGTTGCCGCCTATTTCGATCTGGACAACTTCAAGCCTTATAACGATGCCTACGGCTACCGCAAGGGCGACGACATGATCAAGCTCCTTGCCCGTATCATCGTCGAGCAATGCGACCCCAATCTCGATTTTGTCGGCCACATAGGCGGCGACGACTTCATCGTCCTGTTCCAGAGCGCGGACTGGGAATTGCGTTGCCGTGAAATCATCAAGATGTTTGACGAAATGCGCTTTTCGATGTTTATGCCCGAGCATGTCGAGCAGGGCGGTTACGAAAGCGAGGACCGGCGCGGGCGCATCGTTTTCCATTCCCTGGTAATGCTCTCGATCGGCGCCGTGCCGGTTCGGCAAGGCTATTTCCGGCAGCATCTGGAGGTGGAGCGCGCCGCTTCGATGGCCAAAAAGATGGCGAAAAAGGCCGATGGCAGCAGCCTGTTCGTTGAACGGCGGCACGGCGAAAGCAAGCAGTGATGCAACAGGCCGCCCCGCGCCGGGCAGCGAAATTGCCCATGCAGCAGCAGGCGCCGTCACCTCTGCACCGCGTCTGCAAGACTTTACCGGGACAGACGGCTAACAAGATAAAATCTGTAAAATTATGCAGTTGAAACCAGACCAGAAAACCAAATCATGATTCTCGTTACCGGTGGCGCCGGCTTTATCGGCGCCAATTTCGTCCTGGAATGGCTGGCCCGCAAGGGCGAGGCGGTCATCAACCTGGACAAGCTCACCTACGCCGGCAACCTCGCCAGCCTGGAATCCGTGAAGAGCGACCCCCGCCATGTGTTCGTGCAGGGCGACATCGGCGACCGCGACCTGATGGAAAGGCTGCTGGCCGAGCACCAGCCGCGCGCGGTGGTCAATTTCGCCGCCGAAAGCCATGTCGACCGCTCCATACACGGCCCGGCCGATTTCATCGAAACCAACGTCGTCGGCACCTTCAAGCTGCTGGAAGCCGTGCGTGCCTACTGGGGCGGGCTGACGGGAGAGGACAGGGCGAATTTCCGCTTCCTGCACGTTTCCACCGACGAGGTCTACGGCTCGCTGGGCAAGAACGATCCGGCCTTCTCGGAAACCACGCCTTATGCGCCCAACAGCCCTTATTCGGCGTCCAAGGCGGCGTCCGACCACCTGGTGCGCGCCTACCACCATACCTACGGTTTGCCGGTGCTGACCACCAACTGCTCCAACAACTACGGGCCTTGCCAGTTCCCGGAAAAGCTCATCCCGCTGGTGATCCACAACGCCATTTCCGGCAAGCCGCTGCCGATCTACGGCGACGGCAGCAACATACGCGACTGGCTGTACGTCACCGACCATTGCCTCGCCATCATGGCGGTGCTGGAAAAGGGCAGGGTGGGCGAGACCTACAACGTCGGCGGCAACAACGAGAAGACCAACCTGGAAGTGGTGAAGACCCTCTGCGCCATCCTCGACGAGCTGCATCCGGACTCGCCGGTGGTCCCCCACGAGAAACTCATCGTCTTCGTGAAAGACCGCCCCGGCCACGATGCGCGCTATGCCATCGACTCTTCCAAGATCCGGAACGAGCTGGGCTGGCAGCCGCAGGAAAGCTTCGAGACCGGCATCCGCAAGACCGTGGCCTGGTACCTGGCAAATCAGGCCTGGGTGGATAATGTGATTTCCGGCGAATACCGCAACTGGGTGCAAACCAACTACGCGACAAGAACATGACCAAACGCAAAGGCATCATCCTCGCCGGCGGCTCCGGCACCCGGCTGTATCCGGTCACCCAGGCGGTTTCCAAGCAGCTCTTGCCGGTGTACGACAAACCCATGGTGTACTACCCGCTGTCCACCCTGATGCTGGCCGGCATCCGCGACATTCTGCTGATTTCCACGCCGCAGGACACCCCGCGCTTCGAGCAGTTGCTGGGCGACGGCGGCCAGTGGGGCGTCAACATCCGGTATGCGGTGCAGCCCGCGCCCGATGGCCTGGCCCAGGCCTTCATCATCGGCGAGCGGTTTCTCGATGGTTCCCCCAGCGCGCTGGTGCTGGGCGACAACATTTTCTACGGCCACGACATGGCCAACGATCTCAAGCGCGCCGATGCCAGAACCAGCGGCGCCAGCGTGTTCGCTTACCCGGTGCACGACCCCGAGCGCTACGGCGTGGTGGAGTTCGACGCCACTGGCCGCGCCGTCAGCCTGGAAGAAAAGCCCCAGGCGCCGAAATCGCGCTATGCCGTCACCGGGCTGTATTTCTACGACACGCGCGTGGTGGAGATCGCCAAGAACCTCAAGCCCTCGCCGCGCGGGGAACTCGAGATCACCGACGTCAACCGCCAGTACCTGGTGTGGAACGAGCTCGACGTGCAGCTCATGGGCCGCGGCCAGGCCTGGCTCGACACCGGCACGCACGAAACCCTGCTCGAGGCCGCGCAGTTCATCGAGACCATCGAGCGCCGCCAGGGCCTGAAGATCGCCTGCCCCGAGGAAATCGCCTATCGCCTGGGCTTCATCGACGCCGAGCAGGTCGAGCGCCTGGCCGCGCCGCTGGCCAAGAACGGCTACGGCCAGTACCTGCTGGCTTTGCTCAAAGAACAGATTTTCTGACAAACCAAAAACCAGCCACAGAGGACACGGAGTTCACAGAGAAAAACAAAGGACCTGCATGCTTGCGGTGACCCCCCTGGCAATATCGAGGTGAGAATTTCTCTGTGTTCTCCGTGCCCTCTGTGGCTTGAAGTGAGTATTTGAAGAATGGAAAAAATCGCCACTGCCATGCCCGACGTGTTCATGATCGCGCCGAAAGTGTTCGGCGACGACCGCGGCTTCTTCCTGGAAAGCTACAACCGCAAGTCCATGGCGGCGCTCGGCATCGAGCACGAATTCGTTCAGGACAACCACTCGCGTTCATCCAGGGGCGTGCTGCGCGGGCTGCACTATCAGATCAAACAGCCGCAGGGCAAGCTGGTGCGCGTGGTATCGGGCGAAATCTTCGACGTGGCCGTGGATATCCGGCGCTCCTCGCCCACTTTCGGCCAGTGGGCGGGCATGGCGCTGTCGGCGGAGAACAAGCGCATGGCCTGGGTGCCGCCCGGCTTCGCGCACGGCTTCTATGTCGTGTCCGACACCGCCGAGGTGCTGTACAAGGCCAGCGACTACTACGCGCCCGAGCACGAGCGCTCGCTGCTGTGGAACGACCCGGCGCTCAACATCGAATGGCCGCTGGCGGGCGAGCCGCTGCTCTCCGACAAGGACCGTAACGGCTTGCCGCTTGCCGCCGCCGAGGTGTACGCGTGAGAACCATCCTGCTCACCGGCGCGAGCGGCCAGGTGGGCTGGGAGTTGCAACGCACGCTTTCCACGCTGGGCCGCGTGGTCGCGCCGACCCACGCCGAATTCGATCTGGCCCGGCCCGAAACCCTGGCAGGCGCGCTGCGCGCCATCAAGCCCGATCTCATCGTCAATCCCGCCGCCTACACCGCCGTGGACAAGGCCGAAACCGAGCAGGAACTGGCCTACGCCGTCAACGCCGAGGCGCCGCTGGCGCTGGCCAAGGAGGCCGCGAAGCGGGGCATCACCCTGGTGCATTACTCCACCGACTACGTGTTCGACGGCACCCAGTTCGGCGACTATGCCGAGTACGACGCGCCGCGTCCGCTGGGCGTGTACGGCGCCAGCAAGCAGGCCGGCGAGGAACTGGTGCAGGCGAGCGGCGCGGACCACTTGATCTTCCGCACCAGCTGGGTGTACGGCCTGCGCGGCAAGAACTTCCTGCTCACCATGCAGCGGCTTGCGCGCGAGCGCGACAAGCTTGCCGTGGTCGCCGACCAGTTCGGCGCGCCGACCTGGGCGAGAAGCATCGCCGAGGCCTCCGCGCAGGCGCTGGCGCTGTGGCTTTCGCCCGGCGCCACCGCCGACGATCGCCAACGCATGTCCGGCGTCTATCACATGAGCTGCGGCGGCCGCGTGAGCTGGCACGGCTTCGCTGAAGCCATCCTGCAGGACATGCAGAACCGCGGCGAGAAAATTCCCGAGCTCAAGGCCATCACCACGACGGAATATCCCACCCCCGCCAAGCGACCGGCCAACTCCGTGCTGTCCAACGAGAAACTGCAACAGGCCTTCGGCATACGCATGCCGGACTGGCAGCACGCACTGGCGCTTTGCCTCGCCTGAGCCCGCAATCCGCGCCAGACAGGGCGCGGCAGGCAGCGAATCCGGTCAGTTGAAGTGCCGACAAGCTTGACCCAAGCCCGCATTCTCTCTAGAATGCGCGCTTTCCTGTTCCCCGATAGCTCAGTCGGTANNCCCTGGTTCGAGCCCAGGTCGGGGAGCCAAGAAATGCCAAAAAGCCCGCAGAAATGCGGGCTTTTTTATTTCCTACTACTCGCTCGATAAACTGGCTAAAGTGAAAAAAACTGCTGGAGAGCGAACCATGAAAAACGCCTTTTTGTTATTGCTGGCCGTGCTGTTGTGGAGTTGCGATACCCCGCGCAGCTACGGTCCCGAGACTCCTTACTACCGTTTTCCCGCCGACAGCCGGCTGGTGCTGAACCGGACACTGGAAATTCCCGCCGGCTGGGCGACGGTGCGTCTGCAGTACGGCAAGGTGGTGCCTTTCGGCCATGTAAGCGAACAAGCGCCGCACTGCATTCTCGAGATCGACACGGTGCGCCCTGAGCCGCAGCGCGTGGAGCCGGATACTTTCGCCATCGTCAAGGTGACGCGCAGCGAGAGCACGCTGGCGGCTGCATCTTCCGGTTTCTTTTTCTTCATCGGCAGCGTCTGGGCAGACGCCGACCGGCCCGTGCAGATGTTCTACAAGACCGTTTTCACCCTGAGGTCCGAGAAGCAGCCGGGCGTGAGATGGCTGACCTGCCAGAGCGACCAGTATGCCGCCGGCATCAGCATGCCCGAGCATCTGACCGTGCCGGAAATCCGGCAGGCCTTGGGCGATATGTTTACGCTGGAATTGCCCGCCACGAAGATGTAAGGCTGGCCGCAGTCAGGCCAGTGCCGTAATCCACTGGGTGGCTCTTCGCAGCTTGGTGGCGATGTCCTTGGCCAGGTTTTCCAGCAAGGCGAATTTGAGCTTGGGGAACTGATCCGCCAGGCGGTTTATGTCGGCAATCTCCAGGATCAGGCATTTGACTTCCGTGTCTGCAAAGACGGAAGCGCTGCGATTGGTTTGGCCCAGCAGCGCCATTTCGCCGAAGTTCATGCCTGGGCCGAGCGAGGCGATGCGTTGGTGCGCGCCGTCGCTGAGCGGCACCAGGATGCTGACGTTGCCGGACTCGATGAAGAAGACGCGCCCGTCGCCGGTCTGGCCGGATGTCAGTATCCATTCTCCGGGCGCGAAGGTCTGCCGGCGCGAGAAGCCTTTGACCTCGTCCAGCAATTCTGCGGATACGCCTTCGAACAGCGGCGAGTCGGCAAGCGAGCGCGTGTTGGATGGTTTCTGGGAAACATCGCAGAACAGGCGGTTTTCGCACCACTCTACGGCCAGGTCGTTGTCTTCGAAACTCAGGAAGCCGTGATCGCCGTTCGGTACCAGCTTGCTCAACGGTTCCATGATGGCAGGTCGGTTGTGGATCCGTGAAAAGACCACGGCGATGTCTTCCTGCCGAAAGTTTATGCGTGCCTGGTTGAGGAGCCGTGCGGCGCTCTCGGAAATGCCCGCGACTTGCTGCATGTCGAGAATGAAGCTGTGGCTTTCCGGGGCCAGTTCGCGCATTCGCCTGATGACGAATTCCACGCTGTCCACGGCGAGATAGCCATGCAGCGCCAGGTATTTGATACGGTGGGCATGCTCGTTCAGGTGCGCGCGCAACTCAGGCGCCGGCTGCCGCTTGGACGGCGCATCCGCACCCGTGTAGATGCGGGTCAATGCCATGCTCGCGTTGCTGGTCCGGGTGAAGGCGTGCAGGCTGAAGTCCCTGGAAAGCCGCTTGCAGGCCTCGATGCCGCGCACGCTGTTGCCCTTTTCGTCCAGCCGCGGGGAAAAGATGCCGATGCCGAAGCGGCCCGGGAGCACGGCGATGATGCCGCCGCCCACCCCGCTTTTTGCGGGCATGCCGACTTCGTAGAGCCAGCTGCCGGCGTAGTCGTACATGCCGCAGGTAGCCATGACGCTCAGCACCGGCTCGACGTGTTCGGCTGGCAGCGCGTGCACACCGGTGAGCGGATGCACTCCCCCATTGGCCAGGGTCGCTGCCATGTAGGCCAGATCCTTGCAACTGACCAGGATGGAGCACTGGCGGAAATAGTTTTCCAGCGATTGCATGGGATCGCCGTCTATGATCCCGAAATTCTTCAACATCCAGGCGATGGCGCGGTTGCGAAACCCCGTTTCGCTCTCCGAACGGTATACCGACTCGTCTACCTCGACGGTTCGGCCCATGAAGGCGCCCATCGAGGCTTCGATTCGCCGCCATTGTGCGGCAGGAGTGCCGCCACCCACCAGGCCGGTGCTGGCAATTGCACCAGCATTGATCATTGGATTGAGCGGTGCACCAGTTTGGGGATCGAGACTGATGGAGTTGAAGGCATCGCCGCTGGGCTCCACCCCGACCCGCTTCGACATGAAGCCTCGCCCTTGATCCGACAGGGCTGTGGCATAAACGAAGGGTTTGGATATCGACTGGATGGTGAAAGTCTGGTCGGCGTCGCCCACGCAATATGCCACGCCATCCATGGTAACCAGGCAGATCCCAAGCCAGTTCGGGTCGGCCTTGGTCAGTTCCGGGATGTAGCTTGCCAGTTGGCCGCCATGGAGGCACGCAAGTTGAGCATGGAGGTTTTCCAGGTAGGACTGGATCGGGGATTGCATGTGCGTTCCGTCATGACTTGATTAGCCTGACGAACATGCAAAACTTGTACCACTATTTTCATGGCCGTGCCAGGCCGGGATTTCTCTTGAATGCTCTCAAGCGCGCTTCACTTCAAGCGTCCATGACGCGCCAGGTGATCATATCCACAAGAGGTTGAGCGGATGTATCCGGAAACCGCCGGGGCGTCGCGTTCGGGCGGCGAAACCGGATGCGGGTTTGAATCCTGGGGCGGGAAGAGAGGGGCATTATGGCCGTCCGCGGCAGAATTGAACCCAATGGATGCTTCGATGGCGGCACTGTTTGTGAAGGTATTCTTGCCTGCATCGTTCGGGATGCGGGTCATTGCAATTTTGCATGATCGATTTGGCCAAGGATAAACATTTATTTTTTTGGATTAGTAGCACCTTTGGGCAAATAGCATTTAATGAGAACCAATCTATCATTTGTAAAGTTGCCCCAAGAAAAAGCTCTATTAACCAGCAAAAAGGGAGATACCCAAATGTCAATCATCCGGTTCCTGTTCTGTATTCTTCTCGGTTTAAGCCTGCCTGTCATGGCGGAAGGGCCCGCCATCGGCTACGTCAAAACGGTGAAAGGTGATGCGGTAGTGGTTACCGATGGCAAACAGGTCAAGGCAGAAATCGGAACCCCGGTTTTAAATGGCAGCACGCTGAAGACGGGTACAAACGCCTCCTTGGGGGTCACTTTCAAGGACAACACCGTCATGTCATTCGGCCCCAACACCGAACTCACCGTGGACGAGTACATCTATTCGCCCAACAAGGGAAAATTGAAGCTCGGCGCCACCATGGCCAAAGGCACGCTGGCCTATCTCTCAGGGGCAATCGCAAAGATCAAGCCGGATGCGGTGTCGGTCAAGACGCCCACGGGAACGATCGGCGTGCGGGGCACGCATTTTGTGCTGAAAGTGGAAGAAGAATAAACCTGGAGGGCATCAACCATGAGAGTCGCTCTCTACAGCCTGGCGTTGGCGTTCGGTCTGATTGCGCAGGCATGCGCTGCCAAATCATATGTCGTGCTTCTGAAAAGCCCGTTTGAAGCGGAGAACCACGTTCACATCATCAACAAGGCGGGCGTGTTCGGCATAAACAATCCGGGTTACGGCACGGTAATCGACAGGAATATCCAGACAGTTCACCGCTACGAGCCCGCACAGATCGATGCGGAATTTGGCGATGCGCTCGAAAGCATGTCCGCAATACTGGCTGCCGGCCTTCCATCACTGCCGCATTCCTACACGGCACTGTTGGCGCTTCCTCAAGGTCCGCTTGGAAAAATCGTGGTGTCCAGCGGAGAGACGAATATCGTTCTGGAGAAAGACGGACTGGCAATGCTGATCGACGGTTTCTCCGATGAGCCGTTTCAGGTGGGCTCGCGATTGATCGAGAATGACTTCGGGTCCGCGCTACAGTCCATGAACGAGATCATAGAGGCCGGTTTCAGGCCGCTGTCTTACATTGTTCTGTTGGAGGATCCAGACGGCGGCGTAGGTAAAGTCATCATCGACGATGCCAGGGGCAAGGCCTTGATCGACGAAGCAGGCAAGGCTGTGGACATGGGGGCCGAGCTGATGGGCGAGCAGATATTCAAGGTCGATGAAAAGGCGATCAAGCAAGATTTTGGGCAAGCGCTGGATTCCACGCCTATCCTGCCGGCCAAATATGTTATCGAGTTCCAGAGTGGCGGCACCAGGCTCGCCATGGGCTCGCAGGCAGTGGCCGACAAGATGCTGGAGGACGTCAAGACCCGCCCGGCGCCGGTTGTAAGCATCGACGCGCATGCCGATACCGTCGGCAAGAGCGCGCTTAACGAGAAACTATCGAGGCAGCGTGCCGAGCTTGTTGCCAGAATGATACGGGACAAGGCAATCGAGCCGCTGGCAATGGAGATGCAGTCCTATGGCGAGCGCCGGCTTTTCATCAATACGCCGGACAATACGCCGGAAATCCGGAATCGAAGGGTGGAAGTGACAGTGCGCTGAAATCCGGATTGGGCACGAAGCTGGATACTGGTTTCAGCGGCCATGAATCGAGTGCGCTGGGCGATCGTTAATTTGTTTGTTCGGTGTGGCCTCAGGAAAGTTTATTCAGGGAGAAATAGGGATGTCGTCGGTTTTTCAGAACCTGCTCGCAGGCGAGATCGAAAAGATTCGGCGTCTTGGCATCCGCGTCGGCCTTGAAGCGAACGCACATGTTTTCCAGGAAGGCGACGAGGCCGATTATCTTTATTTTGTCGATGATGGACAGGTCTCTCTCTACATCGAGAAATTCAACACCAAGATCGAGATACAGAAAGCCGTGGCCGGCGACTGGTTCGGCGAGATGGCGGTATACAGCGGCGGCCGGCGCACCGCATCGGCAGTGGCGGTGGAGGACACCTCTTTCCTGCGGGTGTCGAAGACGGATTTCCACAGGATGCTCGGCAGCGAGCCGGAAATCGAGCGCAAGCTGCGCGAGATCATCGACAACCGCAACGAGAAGCTGGTGCTCGAAGAAAAGATGGTAAGCCTGGATGGCGGCCGCGACATGCACATCGGCATCAAGGGCGACCCGTCGCTGCGCGAGTCCGCGATGGAGCGTCCCCGCTACGAGAGCATCGTGGACCGTTTCCTGCCCCAGCTGGTGGAACGCTTCGAGGACATGCTGCTCAACCGCACCGTGCACCGCATCCAGATCGGCTTCAACAATGGGGAAATACGGCTGTCGACCCTGCTTGATCCCTTTGCCGAGGAATTCCACCCGGCCTTGAGGCTGCTGGACGCTTCATACGTGGAACGGCATTTCCCCAGGGTCGACTACCAGCGCAAGGCCAGGATCATCCGCAACATTTACAAAACTGTCAGCGAGGACGGCCTGTTCCCGGAACTGCCCCGTCATCTGCTGCACGGTTTCAACGAATATTTCGGCAAATGGGAGGCGGTGCCGCCGGAGAGCCTTGCAAAAACAATCGCGCAGCTTCCGGTCCTGCGCAGCATCCCCAACTTTTACGTGCGCAGCTGCACCATCAATATTCTCAAGGACGCCATCCACATGCAGTTCAATTGCGACGGCACGCACATCGTGAGCGCCCGCGGCTACGAACGCTTCCTTGAGGAAAATATCTAGACTGGATGCGAGGCGCGCATGCCGCGCGTTTATTTCGACGCCATCACGATCCGGTCGCCCTGCTCGCCGGTTCTGAGGCGTTTCAGATGCAGCGCGACGAGCGGGTCGTGCGGCCGTTCCGCGGCCAGGGTCTCGAAGGCCTGCAAGGCCTCCGGCTTTTCATCGCGCAGCAGGGCGTAAGCATTTTCGTAAGCAGCGTCGCGCCTTGCTTCCTCGCCACTCTCCGGAATGATCGGCTGGTAAACCATGAGCGCCTGGGTCTTGCCCTTGAGCACGAGGCGGCCGACCGGCCTCACGGGCAAATCCGGCCGACCCGAAAGCGTCGCCTCGGAAATGCAGACCAGGGTGCCGAGATGCTTGTTCACGCTTTCCAGGCGAGCGGCGGTGTTGATGGGGTCGCCCAGCGCGCGGTAGTCGAAGATGTTCTTTCCGCCAAAGTTGCCCACGATCACCTCGCCGGTGTGGACGCCGATGCGGGTTTGACCGAAAGGGATGCCCTTGGCGTTGATTTCATCGGCGTAGCGCTTGGCAAACCGGTGCATTTCCAAGGCGCATTTCAGGGCGCGCTGGCGATGGTCCGGCTGGGGAACCGGCGCCGAGAACATGATGGTGACGGCATCGCCGACAATCCGGTCCAAGGTTCCGTCGTGGCGGAAGGCGATGGCGATCATTTCGTCCAGGTAATGGTTCAACAGCGTGACGGCCTCGACCGGGTCGATTTTCTCCATCAGGCTGGTGAACCCGGCCAGGTCGGTAAAGATGAAGCTGCATTCCTGGCGCTTGCCGCCAAGTTCGAGCTGTTCCGGATGGTCGACCAGATGGGCGACGAGGTTGGGCGAAACATAGTGGGCAAAAGCCTGCTTGATCCAGCGCTGACGGTGCTCGCTCACCATGTGGTGGTACAGGCTGGAGAGTATGAAAGTGATGAGCAGCGCCATGCCGGGCATGACCGGATCAATCAGCAGGCCTTGCGCGGTGTAGGCATACCAGCCGGCCATGCCGGCAATCCCGAATATCAGCGCGGTGGCCGCAGCCGATGATACTGCCCCCAGCGATATGCCGATGAAGCCGACCAGCAGGCCGCCTATCAGAATGACGACTACCTCCAGGCCAAGGGCCCAGCCTGGCCGTGACAGATGATCAGCCACCAGTATTTGCTCGATGGCCTGGGCATGCGCTTCGACGCCTGGCATGTCGCGGCCGAAAGGGCTGAAACGCAGATCCAGCAAACCGGGCGCCGAGGTTCCCACCAACAGGATATGGCCGGCAAGCAATTCCACGGGCACTTGCCCTGCCAGGACTTTCCACGCCGGGATGTACCGTGCCGCGACCGGTTTGGTGTAATGCACCCAGATTTCGCCGTTCGGAGTGGTGGGGATGGTGAATGCGCCGATGCGCACTTCCAGGATGCCTTCGCCTTCCCCTTCATTGGTCCTGATGAAGTAATTGCGCTCGCCCTGTGCGACACGAAGCGCTTCTGCGGCCAGCGAGGGCATGACTTCATCTGCCATGCGCAGCATCAGCGGGACGCGCCTGACAATGCCGTCCGAGTCGGGGTTGAAGGTGATGGCGCCGTTTCCCGCCGCCGCATCCTGCAGAATCGGGAGGGATGTGATTGTTCCGTTGAAGGTGTTGAGGAATGGCAACGGCGAGGCGCCCAGCTTGATCATGCTATAAGGCCGGGCGAAATGCTCGGGCGGCTTGCCTTCGCGCTGAAGGGCGTGGCCCAGTACCACTTCTCCGCGCGCCATCGTCTTTGCCAGGCTCGCATCGTGATCGGGCAGGGCACTCATGGCGTTTCGCAGGTCAGACGGCGGATTCCAAGTGCCAAGCATGGCAGTGGGTGAAGTCCGATCCGGTTCTGCGAACATGACATCGAACGCGATTGCTGCAGCACCGGCTGCCTGCAATTTCTTTACCAGTTCAGCGATGCGTGTGCGCGGCCACGGCCATTGGCCCAGCTTGGCGAGGCTCTCGTCATCGATATCGATGATGCGCACGGGTGTATCGTTGTATTGACGCGGGCTCCAACGTTGATACTGGTCGAAGACGGAATTGCGCAATATCTGCAATGGCAGCGGGTCGATCAGGAACAGGCTGATGCCCATGGTCACGGAAAGGATCGGGATCAGCCAGCCGAGACTGGGCTTGAGGAGTCTGAGCTTCATGTGTGCGGTGTCAATGGCACATCAACTTTACATCATAAGTTGACGATTCTCATGACCGTCACCGCCCGGATGCGGATAACCGGTTTTTTTGTGTCCAAAAAGCAGCTTGCCTGCGGGTGAGGCTGGTCAGTCCCCGCGCAGCGCCGCCTTGAACTCGCGCCGGCGCCGGTGCAGGGTGGGCTCGGTGTAGCCGTTGGGCACGCGGCGGCCGTGGAAGATCATGTCCTGCGCGGCCTGGAAGGCGAGGCTGATGTAGTGCGGCGCCATGTCGATGTAGTTGCGGTCGCCGGCGTTCTGCCGGTCGACCAGCCTGGCCATGCGGCGCAGGGTTTCCATGACCTGGCTTTCGCTGACGATGCCGTGGTGCAGCCAGTTGGCGACGTGCTGGCTGGAGATGCGCAGGGTGGCGCGGTCTTCCATGAGGCCGACGTCGTGGATGTCGGGCACCTTGGAGGCGCCCATGCCCTGGTCGATCCAGCGCACCACGTAGCCGAGCAGGCCCTGGATGTTGTTGTCGAGTTCCTGCCGGACCTCTTCGGCCGTCCAGCCCGGCATTTCCACCACGGGTATCCTCAACAGGTCGTCGAGCGAGGCGCGTGTGCGTGAACGCAGCGCCCGCTGGCGCGCGAACACGTCGATGCGGTGGTAGTGGATGGCGTGCAGGGTGGCGGCGGTGGGCGAGGGCACCCAGGCGGTATTGGCGCCGGCCTCGGGGTGCATCTGCTTGCTCGCCATCATGCCGGCCATCAGGTCGGGCATGGTCCACATGCCCTTGCCGATCTGCGCGCGGCCCGAGAGCCCGCAGGCCAGCCCGATGTCCACGTTCCAGTCTTCGTAGGCCTTGAGCCAGGCGCAGGTTTTCATGTCGCCCTTGCGCAGCACGGGGCCGGCTTCCATCGAGGTGTGGATTTCGTCGCCGGTGCGGTCGAGGAAGCCGGTGTTGATGAACAC
>DCVO01000043.1 GCA_002327405.1 Thiobacillus sp. UBA2186
TGGTGATCGACGATCCCGATTCCATCCTCAAGTGCAACAACAAGGTCTACCTGGCCGAGCTGCTGGCGCGGCACCGTCTGCCCGCGCCGAAGACCCTGCTGGTGCACAAGGGCAACGTGGCCGACATCGTGCCCGCATTGGGCCTGCCCTGCGTGCTGAAGCAGCCGGACAGTTCGTTTTCGCGCGGAGTGGTGAAGGTGGAGACGGAAGCCGAGCTCGGCCCCAAGGTCGGCGCGCTGCTCAACGAGTCCGACCTCGTCATCGCCCAGGAATGGCTGCCGTCCGAATTCGACTGGCGCGTGGGCATCCTCGATAGGCGCGTGCTGTTCGTGGCCAAGTACCTGTTCCCCAAGGGCCACTGGCAGATCATCCGCCGCGACGAGGCGCGCGGCACCTTTGAAGAAGGCCCGACGGTGGCGGTCGCGGTGAGCGAGGCGCCGGCCAAGGTGGTGAGAACCGCGCTCAAGGCCGCCAACCTCATCGGCGACGGCATGTACGGCGTGGACGTGAAGCAGATCGGCAACCGCTGCTACATCATCGAGGTGAACGACAATCCCAACGTCGACGCCGGCAACGAGGACGGCGTGCTGAAGGACGCGCTGTACCGGGAAGTGATGGGCGTGTTCCTGAAGCGCATCGAGGCGCGCAAGCGGGGCAAGGCCTGATGAAACCCGGAAAATCAGTCAAACACAGGGAACACAGAGGTATCAGGGGCAACAGAGGAACATGGAGGCTTGCTTGATTTTCTTTGTTACCTCTGTTTCCTCTGCTCCCTCTGTGTCAATGGCTTCCGTCGATCTGCCTTGCGGCTCAAGGAGAGTGTCGGGATGAAGGCGCCATCTCCTCTCCATGCCTTCGCCGGCTACGGCATCGAGCTGGAATACATGATCGTGGACCGCGAAACCCTCTCGGTGCAGCCTATTTCCGACCGCCTGCTGGGCGAGGACGGCGAGGCACCGCGCGGCCATTACGCCTGGTCGAACGAGGTGGTGCTGCACCTGATCGAGCTGAAGAACGCGGCCCCGGATGCCACGCTCGCCCCGCTGGCCGCGGGTTTTCAGGCCGAGGTGCAGGCTGTCAATGCGGCACTTGCAGAGCACAACGCCTGCCTCATGCCCAGCGCCATGCACCCCTGGATGAACCCCGCGCTCGAGACCCGGCTGTGGCCGCACCGGCACGCGGAAATCTACCGGACCTACGACCGCATCTTCGACTGCAGGCGCCACGGCTGGGCCAACCTGCAAAGCGTGCATCTCAACCTGCCATTCGCGGACGACGCCGAATTCGCGCGCCTGCACGCCGCGGTGCGGCTGGTGCTGCCCATCCTGCCGGCGCTGGCCGCGAGCTCGCCGTTTCAGGCAGGCCTGTTCAGCGGGCTTCTCGACACCCGCATGCAAAACTACCGCACCCACCAGATCAAGGTGCCGCGCACCATCGGCAGCGTGATTCCCGACGCCACGGCCGGCATCGCCGACTACCGGGCGAATGTGCTGGAGCGGATGTACAGGGCCATCGAGCCGTTCGACCCCGGACACGTCCTGCGCCACGAATGGCTCAACGCGCGCGGCGTCATCCCGCGCTTCGACCGCAATGCCCTGGAAATCCGCGTGCTCGACATGCAGGAATGCCCGCAGGCGGACCTGGCCGTTGCCGCCGCGGCCAGCGCGGCGATCAAGGCGATGTATGAATCATCGGCAGATCTGGCAATGGATACCGAACGGCTCACGGAGGTGTTCCTCGACTGCATCCACGACGGCGAACAGGCGCTCATCGACGATGCCGACTACCTGACGCATCTGGGGTGCCTGGAATGCCGCATGTCCGCGGCCGACCTGTGGCGCTTCCTCATCGAGGCCCACTTGAAAGACGGTCCCGGCTACCGAGAACACTGGCAGGAACCACTTTCCATCATCCTCGAACAAGGGCCGCTGGCCCGCCGCCTCCTGAAGGCCGCCGGCCCGATTGGCGGGCCCTCCCGCCTGCATGCGATATATCGCGAGCTGTGCGACAGCCTGGAGCGGGGGGAAATGTTTACTCCCCTCTCCCTCGGGGAGAGGGGCCGGGGGTGAGGGCGCGCCGCGCGATACAAGACACATGAAAAAATCACCGATCAGCCTGCTCGTCACCTGCGAGCACGGCGGCAACGAAATCCCGCCGCGCTACCGGCATCTGTTCAAGGGCCATGAAGCGCTGCTCAAAACCCACCGCGGCCATGATGCCGGCGCGCTCGTCATGGCGGAGGAAATGGCCGAGGCTTTCAAGGCGCCGCTGTTCGTGTCCACCGTGAGCCGGCTGCTGGTCGACCTCAACCGCTCGCTCGGCCATCCCAGGCTGTATTCCGAGGCGACGCGCACGGCTTCCAAAGAACTGCGGCGCGAAATACTGCAAGCGCATTACCTGCCCTACCGGAACCAGGTCGAGGCTGCTATCCAGAATGAAATCGAAAAGGGCCGGCGCGTCGTGCACATTTCCTCGCACAGCTTCACGCCGGTGCTGGACGGCGAAGTGCGCAATGCCGACATCGGCCTGCTCTACGACTCCGCGCGGGCCGGCGAAGTCGAGCTGTGCCTGCGCTGGCAGGCCGCCTTGAGGAACAACGCGCCCGCCTTGAAAGTGCGGCGCAACTACCCCTATACCGGAAAATCGGACGGCTTCACTGCCTGGCTGCGCAAGCGCTTCGGCGCGGAAGTTTATGTGGGGGTCGAACTGGAGATCAACCAAAAACTGGCGGGCGGCAAGGCCTGGCGTGAACTGCGCCGACAGTTGATCGCGTCACTGCAGCAGGCGCTGGGTTCTTGATGAAGCCATAGCCGTCACTGCGAGCCCCGCAGGGGCGCGGCAGTCCAGGGTTATCAGACAAGATTCAAGTTGCAAGATACAAGGGGGATGCGAGGCCTGATTTAACTGGATCGCCACGGCCCTGATGGCCTCGCGATGACGGCGGAGGCTATTTGCCGTAATCGGCCAGGCGAACGAGCATCGCGTGGCAATCTTCCGGCGGCGCAGTCTTGCCCAGGCGCTGGATGCGCCCGACCTCACTCTGGCTTCGCCGAAACTCGCCCTAAAGCACCGCCTGCGCGGGCTCGTTTTCGTACCAGCCGGCGTCGTTCTCGTTGGAGTGCGCTTCGCAGGCCCATTAGCAGGCCTTCACTCATTTGCCGGCATACATGTAGTCGCGCAAATACGGGTAGTCGGGCTGTTTGCCGGCCACGGCCTTGCCGGCCAGCACCTGCCACAGTTCCAGCCAGCCGTTGTCGAAGGCGTAGGCGGAGCCGGCCATGTAGATGCGCCAGACGCGGTATTTCTTTTCGCCGATGAGCTCACGCGCTTTTTCGTCGTGCGCTTCCAGGCGGCTGACCCATTCCCACAGGGTGCGGCCGTAGTGCGGACGCAGGTTCTCGGCGTCCAGGCATTCCAGCCCGCCGCTCACGGCGTGTTGCATGACTTCGGAGATGTGCTCGAGCTCGCCGCCGGGAAACACGTAATCGTCGATGAACTCGGAAATGCCGCTGCCCAGGCCGCGCGAGGTCAGCGAGGCGGAGGTGATGCCGTGGTTCATGACCAGGCCGCCGGGCTTGAGCAGGCTGTTTATTTTTTTGAAATAGTCGGTGATGTGCGCACGCCCCACGTGCTCGAACATGCCGACGCTGGCGATCTTGTCGTAGCCGCCCGCTTCCGGCACGTCGCGATAATCCATGAGGCGCACTTCGACGCGGCCTTCGAGGCCGCGCTTCCTGATCTCTTCCTTGACGTGGTCGTGCTGGTTGTCGGAGAGCGTGATGCCGACTGCATTGACGCCATAATTTTCCGCTGCCCACAGAATGAGTCCGCCCCAGCCGCAACCGATGTCGAGGAAGCGCTCGCCGGGTTTGAGCGCGAGCTTCCTGCAGATATGGTCGAGCTTGGCTTCCTGGGCCTGTTCCAGCGTCATGGCAGGATCGCGGAAATAGGCGCAGGAATACACGCGCCGCTTGTCCAGCCACAGGCCGTAGAACTCGTTGGAGACGTCGTAGTGGTACTGGATGTTCTTGCGGTCGCGGCTGCGGGTATGGCGCCACCACTTCCAGGACTCGGCACCTTTTCTGTCACGACAGGCATCGCCGTCGCACAGGCGGTCGCCAAAGGCAAGGATGTCGCGCGGATTGCCGTCGATGTCGAGGCCGCCTTCGACGTAGGCGCGCGCGAGCTTGCCGAGCGAGGGATTGATGAGGGACTTGACGAGCGAGGGCTCCTTGACCTTGAGCCTGACCTTGGGCGCTGTCCGGTCGCCCGCTTCCAGACCGTTCCACAGCGTGACTTGAACCGGCAGGCCCTCGATGCGCGCCTGCAACTGCTTGGTCAAAACCGACTCCAGCATGTTTCCCCCTATTGCTCAGCCCGGATTGAAGCCGGACACTGCGGCTACAGCATTGCGCCGTCAGCCTGACATCAGGCACATCCGTCCATCCGTTTTTTCAGTATAGGTGCTTCCCCGCATTGCAGCCAAGCGGGGAAAGGAGCAGATTCAAGTTACAAGTTGCAAGTTGCAAGTTGGTTGTGAGGAAACCTTGCATCTTGAATCTTGAATCTTGCGCCCCCCCTCATTCCCCAAGGTCGCCCGCCAGGCTGTCGCGCACGTTCTGCGGCACGATGGTTTCCTGCGTGTACAGCTCGTGGTCCACGCCCACGGCAATGGCGGCGCCGGATTTGGCGGCCTTGACCATCTCGGGCGTGAGCTCGAAGCGCAGGAAGTGCACGGAAGAGGTCTTCTCCTCGTTCTCGCGCTCCAGATCCTCGTCGGCGATGGCGTAAACGCGGGCGAAGTCCATGACCTGCACCCACACGCGGTTCTCGATGCCCTTCAGCCTGGCCAGCATGGCGCGGCGCTCGGTCTCTTCGGGGTACTCGATCATCATGGTCGCTTTCCAGTTGCTGCCGTCCGGCACCAGGGGGCCGTAGGCTTCCAGCTCGTCCATGATGCCTGCTTCCTCGAAGGTCTTTTCGATGCGCAGCATTTCCTGGATCTGGTAGCGGATGGTGAGTTCGTCCTCGAACACCAGGGTGAGGTGATCGCCCAGGTGCACGAGGCGGTTCTTCTTGTGCGCCATGACCCTGGCGCGGAACTCTGGCCTTGCCTTGGCATAAGCCTCGAGCGACATGAGGGATTCGCGGGTGATCTGCGGCATGTTCAATACTCCTTGCTCAATCATGATGCTGGCCGGTGATCGGCCCTTCCTTGAACAAACTGTCCTTCAGTTCGTGCTCGAACCTGGGATCGCGGCGGCGGATCCACTCCAGCACCATGGCGGCGTGTTCCTTCTCCTCGTCGCGGTTGTGGGCGAGGATGGCCTTGAGCTCGGGATCGGAACAGGCGTCGACGCGCTGGTTGTACCAGTCGACGGCTTCGAGTTCTTCCATCAGGGAAACGATGGCGCGGTGCATGTCCATGGTTTCCTTGCTCAGTTTTTCGACGGGTTCGTGGTAGCCCTCGTTGGCCATCTTGTTCTCCTGTAATTGATCAAAGTCCGTAAGCGATACGCATGAGCGTGATCGGATGCCGTTTCTTGGCCGTGGCGCCCTCGCCCATGCCCTGCAGGATGTGGCG
>DCVO01000122.1 GCA_002327405.1 Thiobacillus sp. UBA2186
CCAGACCATCGGCCGCGCCGCGCGCCACATCCACGGCACCGCCATCCTCTACGCCGACAAGATCACCGACTCCATGCGCCGCGCCATCGACGAGACCGAGCGCCGGCGAAAAAAACAGGTGGAGTTCAACGCCGCGCACGGCATCACCCCCAGGGGCGTGGAGAAGAAGATCAAGGACATCATCGAGAGCACGGTGGACATGGAATCCGCCCGCCTCGAACTCAAGGCCGCGCAGACCCTGGCGTCCTACCACGTCATGAGCGAGAAGGAACTGGCGCGTGAAATGAAGCGCCTGGAAAAGGACATGCTCGAGGCGGCCAGGAACCTGGAATTCGAGAAAGCCGCCAAGCTGCGCGACAAGTTGGCTGAGCTCAAGCAGGTGATGTACGGGGCCGTGCCCCCGGACGAGAACGCCTAGTGTCTCAACCCATAAGTTTCGCTATGTTCGACGCGCCCCGCATCGCCGATTGCTTTGTCGCTCATCCTCGCCATAGCTACGGCTATGGCTGCGGTTCGCTTCGCGCACTTGGCGCGCGGATGCGCGTCTCGGCATGTACGCAAACTTATGGGTTGAGACACTAGCAGCATTCATCTCCAGCCGGTCGGCTGGAATATTTCCCGTTTGTTCCGTGTTTGCCTCAGGCAGGGCAATGGCTGTTTGCCCTGCTGTTTTTGGGGCGGCGTCCTGCCATATATAACCAAAGTTGTATACGACTTTAGTTATATGTAATTTCCTCAGAAAGTGTCCGACAAAGGAAACAGCAGGAGACGCAATCAACAACAAGATTTGTGAAATGCCCGCCTGCCGTTTGCAGTGATCGACTTAGAGGCGAGATTTCATGAAGCAATCGAAATTTCGCAACGGTTTTGAAATAAAACCATGAGACGATTGCCGTGCGGCAAAACGGTGGTTTTGAACCCAAGGAACCCGTGAACTCGATCAGGAGCAAGATCATGTTAAGTAACGACGCAAACGATACTGTCGGCGGCCATATCACCATTCTTCCGGTCGGACTCGAAGACAACGAACTGCGCATGCTGAAAAGCCTGTGCACGATTTCCTCGATCGCGAAGGGCAGCCGCAACCGCAAATACGCGCTCGCCAATCCCGGCGAAGGCAGCCATATTTACCTGGTGGACGCCAAAAAGGCCGATGCCTACACGCGTTGGCGGATCGCCAACAACCAGGAAAACGTCCCGGCGCTTCTGATTGCCGATCCCGGCTATGAATCGCATGGCAGCGACAAGGTCACGCATCGTCCGCTCATTCCCTCCCGTCTGCTTGCGCTGCTGGACAATCTTCAGATATCCGCCGCAGCGGCTTAATTCCTCCCTTCAGTTTCTCCGCTTTGCCTGTGAACCTGTTCACAGGCTTTTTTTTATCGGACGCAGGAACCGGTTTCACGAAAGGCTGCGGTTCAACCGCTGCCAATAAAAAAACCGCGGCAAAAGCCGCGGTTTTTTTGTTTTGCCGGACGGGCCGGCGTCAGATATGCCGGGATTACTCGGCGATCTTGGTGATGGCCATGGTCTTGTCGTTGCCGGTGCCGGAGTGCTGCACGTTGACGAACAGGGTCTTGGGATCCTTGCCGAAGTAGATGCCGGTGCCTTCGGCCGGCTTGTCCTTCAGCGACGCGAACAGGTACACGCCATCCTTGTAGCCGTCGCCGTTGGCGTCTTCGGACTGCGGGTCATACACCCAGATGTCGCTGAACTTGTTGTCTTCGACGATCCACAGCTTGCCGTCCGGGCCGCTGGCCAGGTTGTCGGGGCCCTTGAAGCCGGTGACCATGTTGGTCTGGTCTTCGATCGGCGCGTTCTTGCCGGCGGACACGACGTAGCTGACCATGGGCTTGTCGCCCAGTTCGACCGCCAGCACGGCGCCGCGGCCGCTGGTGTTGGCGGGGTTGTCCACATCCTCGCAGGTCAGCGCGGCGTACAGGGTCTGGCCGATGCGCTCGAGGTCCTCGGGGCGGCAGTACTCGGACGCGACGACGGCACGGGCGGCCACGTTGGCCTTGATCTGGGCCTGGTTCATGTCGAGCGCGACCCACTCGGCCGCGCCGGTCTTGGCGCCACCCATCACGCGCAGGGCATACAGCTGGCCGCTGGACAGGTCGCCGTAGCTGGCCGGCACGAACTTGTAGATGGAGCCGTGGCGGTCTTCGTCGATGACGTAGACGTTGCCCTCGGCATCGATCTCGATGCCTTCATGCGCCAGCGCGCCCAGCATCGGACGCACGGACACGCTCTCCATGGAGGTGGGATCGAGCGGGTCGAGCTTGAGTTCGTACACCAGGCCGGCGGTGGCGGCGGGATGATCCGGGTCGGGACGGGCGGAGGTGCCCGCTTCCTCGGCGAACAGCACGGTCTGCCACGGCGTCCAGACGATGCCGTCCAGGGCTTCCCAGTCGGCGCGGCCGACGACTTCCTTGGCCATGCCGGTTTTCAGGTCGACCACCGACACGGCGCCGCCGCTGCCGCCGTCGATGCGTGCGGAGTTGCCGTCGTTGCCGATGGCGCCACCGCGCACTTCATGGGTGCGGTACAGGTAACGGCCGGCCTGCTTGCCGGTTTCGTTCACCGTGTTCATGTCGTTCCAGTCGTTGGCGACATAGATGTTCAGGCCGTTCTCGTCGGAGACGATGGACTGGGCGAATCCAGCGGGGATGACATAGGGGGCAGTGGCGATGCCGGGGTCGGCTTCGAGGCCGTAGGCGGAGCCGGCGATGGGGGCAAAGCCCATGGGACCGCTGGTGGAATCGGCCATGGCGCTCAGCGAAAGCGTTGCGAGAGCGGCAGCCAGAATGGTTTTCTTCATAAAAATCCCTTTCGGTTTCAAGAATTCGTGAGGCGGAAACAACACCCGAGCCAAGGCTGGGTCCGTGCATCATGAAAGCCGATTGTTGTATGCGTATGAAGCATAAGTTAAGAGGCTGTTATGTGTGCGGCGGACAATAATCCGAACGGCTCAGGCGGGCGTTGCCCGGGCGGCGTTGACAATTCCTCGCAGGCAGCCATGCACGGGGCGCAATGAGGCGGAGGCGAGCCCCTGTATGCGACAATGAACCGCATCAGCCGCCGCGCTGCCGTTTCCGCCCTGCGGGCTTGAAACCTGCCAGCAACATTTTCACGGCATCATGTCACATTCTTGAAAATAGGAATGAATGTGCAGGCAAGACAAATTCCCGGCACCATGTTCCGTTCTAAAAGGGAAGCGACAATGCAGACAAGGCAAACGACCGGACAGGGGAGACGGCATGCCGGCTTCACCCTGCTCGAACTGCTGGTGGTTCTGGTCATCATCGGTCTTCTGGTGGGCTATGTCGGCCCGCGCTATTTCTCCCAGGTCGGCAAATCCGAAGTCAAGGCCGCAAGAGCCCAGATCAGGGCGCTGGAGGATTCCCTCGACCAGTACAGACTGGATGTCGGCCATTACCCTTCGACCGAACAGGGCCTGGCGGCCCTGAACGTCGCCCCCGCAGGGGAGACGCGCTGGCAGGGCCCCTACCTGAAGAAGGCGGTGCCCAAGGACCCATGGGGAAATTCCTATCAGTATCGCTATCCCGGCGAACACGGCGAAGTCGACATTTTTTCCTTCGGCAAGGATGGCCAGCCGGGCGGAGCCAGTGAAGCGGCCGATGTCGCCAACTGGTAATGATCCTGGAAACCACAGTTGACCGCTTGCCGCTCTTGGAAGAAGCCTATGGACATTGAGTTTTCTGTCTTCACTGACGATCACCGATCGGGTGAGAGCGCTACGCACCCGCTGGCACGCCCAGCCAGGCGCCTGGCTTTGTCACTCCTCCTTGCAGGCATGAGCCTGCGGCGTCGTCGCTTCGCGCCAGCCACCCGTCTGGACGCACCATCGGGCGCGTCCAACTGCGGTTTCTAGGATCATGCTCTTCGAAGTGACAGCCCTGGGCGAAGGCGGGCGCGAGCGCCTCCGCCTCGATGCCGCCGATGCCGCCGATGCCGCCGAACAGGCGCGCCTGCAGGGGCTTACCGTGCTCGGCGTGCGTGCAGGCGGCGGCTTGCGGGGCCTGTCTCTCAAGCGGTCCGCCCGTTTCCCGCTCACCCTGTTTTCCCGCGAACTCCTGGCCTTGCTGGGCAGCGGCCTGTCCCTGGTGGAATCGCTGCAGACCCTGGCGGAAAAGGAATCGCGGCCGGAGACGCTGCGCGTGCTGGAAGAACTGCTCAAGCACCTGTACGAGGGCGAATCCTTTTCCGCCGCCATCGGGCGCAACCCCGCGGCTTTCCCTCCGCTCTATGTCGCCACCGTGCGCGCAGCCGAGCGCACCAGCGACCTGCCGCAGGCCCTGGGCCGCTTCGTGGCCTATCAGGAGCAGGTGGAACTGGTGCGCAAGAAGGCCATTGCCGCCGCCGTGTACCCGGTCATGCTCATTTTGGTGGGCGGACTGGTGTCCCTGTTCCTGCTCGGCTACGTGACGCCGCGTTTCGCTTCCATTTACGCCGACAACATGGATCGCCTGCCCTGGGCCTCGCGCCTGCTGATGCAGTGGGGCGGCCTGATCCAGAAGCACAGCCTGGGGGCGGGCCTGTTCGGGCTGGCGGCCCTTGCCGGCGCAGCCGCCTTCGTCACCCGGCCGGCCTCCCGCGCCGCGCTCGGCCGCATGGCCTGGCGCCTGCCCCTCCTGGGCGAGCGCCTGCGCATTTTCCAGCTCACCCGCTTTTACCGCACCGTGGGCATGCTGCTGGCCGGCGGCATTACCGTGACCACTTCGCTTGAAATGGCCAGCGGCCTGCTGAATCCGGAATTGCGCCAGCGCCTCGCGGCCGCCGGCCGCGATATCCGCGAGGGCAAATCCATCTCCGCCGCGCTCGAACGCGCCGGCCTCGCCACGCCGGTGGCTTCGCGCATGCTGCGGGTGGGCGAGAAGAGCGGGCGCATGGGCGAGATGATGGAATCCATCGCTTCCTTTCACGACGAGGAAACCAACCGCTTCGTGGAATGGTTCACGCGTCTTTTCGAACCCCTGCTCATGACCGCGATCGGCCTCATCATCGGCCTCATCGTGGTGCTGCTTTATCTGCCCATCTTCGAACTGGCGTCGAGCCTGGAATGAACGAACCGCTCACCCGCATCACCCAGCAATTGCTGCGCAGCGCCGCCGAGGGCGCCGCTCGCGACGGCGGCACGCAGCTTGCCGCCCTGGAGTCCCTGCTGGCGCTGCCGAAACCCGAATTCCTGGCCGAACTCGGCCGCGCCTTCAGCTATCCGCACCTGGACATGGAGCGTCTGCGCGGCATGGAGCCGGCCTTCGACCTGCTGCCTTTCAGCCAGGCGCTGGACCGCGAGTGCGCCGCCTGCCGCGACGAGCAGGGCGCGCTCTGGTTCGTGTTCGCCGATCCGCTCAATCCCGTCCTGCCGGAGTGGGCGGAACAGCGCCTGCCGGCAAGCTTCCGGCCCGCCCTGGCCCTGCGCGACGACATTCTCGCCTGGCTGCACCGCCTGGAGACGAACCTGCGCGCCATGGACGGGGTGGTAACCGAGGCCCAGACCGGCGCGTCCGGCGCGCATGTCGAGGAAATCTCGCTCAAGGCCATCGGCGCCGATGCCTCGCCGGTGGTGAAGCTGGTCCATTCCACCCTGTACGACGCCCTTTCCGCCGGCGCCTCCGATATCCACCTGGAAAACGACGTGCATGGCCTGGCCGTCAAGTACCGCATCGACGGCGTGCTCAACCTGATCGCCCAGCCGCCGGGGCGTGAAATGGCCGAGCAGGTCATCTCGCGCGTCAAGGTCATGGCCGAGCTCGACATCGCCGAGCGCCGCGTGCCGCAGGACGGGCGCTTCAAGGTGACCATGCAGGGGCGCGAGATCGACCTGCGCGTATCCATCATGCCGGGCGTCTACGGCGAGGATGCGGTGCTGCGCGTGCTGGACCGCCAGCAGCTGGCCGACGAACTCAAGGGCATCACCCTCGAACGCCTGGGTTTCGACGAGGCCACCATGGCGCTGCTGCGCAAGCACGTGCGCGAGCCCTACGGCATGGTGCTGGTGACCGGGCCGACAGGATCGGGAAAAACCACCACGCTCTATGCCGCGCTGTCCGAGATCAACACCGGGCACGACAAGATCATCACCATCGAAGACCCGGTGGAATACCAGCTGCCCGGCGTGCTGCAAATTCCCGTCAACGAAAAGAAGGGCCTCAGCTTCGCGCGCGGTTTGCGCTCCATCCTGCGCCACGACCCGGACAAGATCATGGTCGGCGAGATCCGCGATCCCGAGACCGCGCAGATCGCCGTGCAGTCCGCCCTGACCGGCCACCTGGTTTTCACCACCGTGCACGCCAACAACGTCTTCGACGTGGTGGGCCGCTTCATGCACATGCAGGTGGACCCGTACAGCTTCGTGTCCTCGCTCAATCTCATCCTGGCCCAGCGCCTGGTGCGCGTGAATTGCCCGCATTGCGCCGAGCCGCACGCGCCCGCGCCGGACCTGCTGGCCGACTCCGGCCTCACGCCCGAAACGGCGGCGGCTTTCGACTTCCGCGCCGGACCCGGCTGCGGCCATTGCCGCGGCAGCGGCTACAAGGGGCGCAAGGCCATAGCCGAACTGATGCCGCTGAACGACGAAATCCGCGAACTCATCGTCGCGGGCGCGCCGATCCGCCAGGTCAAGCAGGCGGCGGCGCGGGCGGGCGTGCGCCTGCTCAGGGAGTCGGCGCTGGAACTGGTGCGGCGCGGCGAAACCACTCTCGAGGAAATCAATCGTGTCACTTTTGTCGCCTGACATCCGCATCGCCCTGACGCCGGGACTGGTGGCCGTGGCCGCATCGCGCCTGTACCGCGAGGCCCAGGTTGCCGAAGGCGGCGACGCGCTGGCTGTCCTCGGCGATCTTCTCGGTTCGCTGCAATTGCGCGGGCGGGCGCGGGTGGTGCTGTCGCACGAACTGGCCAGGGTATGGCTGCTGCCGGCCCCGGCCGTGCGCCTGAGCGCGGGCGAGATGAAAGGCTGGGTGCATGAGCATCTGAAGAAGCAGTTCGGCGATGCCGTGGAAGACTGGCGTTCCGTGTGGCAGCCCGCGCCGCCCGGACAGCCCGTGCTGACCGGCGCCATCGAGGCCGGCTGGCTGGCCGCGTTGCAGCAAACCCTGTCGCAGCACGGGCTCAAGCCCGTTGCCGTCGAGCCCTGGCTCGCCCCGGCCTGCCTCCGGCTGCCCGCCGCGCTGGGCAGAGGAGCCGTCTGGCTGGCGCTGGCCGAGCCGGGACGGATCACGCTGGCCCGACTTGAACAGGGGGTCTTCCGCGTCCTGCGTTCCAGCCGCATTTCGGGCGATCCCGCCACCGCCCTGGCGGGCATGGTCGCGCGTGAAAGCCTGCGCGCCGACCTTGACGACCAATCGCCGGTCTGGCTGGAAAGCGTCCAGATCCAGGGCGACTGGCGCGGCAACGGCGGCCTGGACGTGCGGCGGGCCGCATCGGCACAAAGCGGGCTGGCGCCCATGCTGGGAGGCTGACATGCGCAAACCGGAACTCGATTTCCTGCGCGAGCGCCCCCGCCTGCCTGCGGCGGCCTGGCTGCTGCTGGGCCTCGGCGTCCTGCTTGCCGCGACGGCCGCCGCGCGCTATCTGAAGGCCGAGCGGGGGCTGGCGGGAGAACGCGCCGTCGTCGCCGGGCTCGAGGCGGCGCGCGCAGCCAGGAAACCCGCCAAGGCCGTCATGCCCCAGCAGGCCGCCGCCGAAACGGCCGACCGCACCCAGCTCGAATTGCCCTGGGACACCCTGTTCGTGCAGCTTGAAAAAAGCCGGCCGGACGAAATCGCCCTGGTTTCGATCGAGGCCGACGGCCGCAAGCGCGAAGCCAGCCTGATCGCCGAAGCCAGGAATCCCGCCATCATGCTCGACTACCTGGAACGGCTGCGCAGCCAGTCCGGCTTCAATGCCGTGGTGCTGTCCAGCCACACGCTGCGCGCGGAGGATCCTCAGCAACCGCTGCGTTTCGTGCTGAGGCTGCGCTGGGGAACATGATGCCGCGAATTTACGAAACCCTGCTTTACCATCTGCAGCGCCTCGGCCGTGCGGGCGCCGCGGGTGCGGCGCTGATCGCGGCCGCGCTGATCGTGGAAACCGCATTCGTGCGGCCCATGCAGGCCGAGCGCGCCGAACTTGCCGGGCGCGGCGAGCAGTTGCGCCTGGCGAGCATGGCGCAGGCGCGCGCGGACGAAACCGTGCAGGCGCAGCCGGCCGTGCCGCTCAGTCCCGCCGCCGAGGCCGCGCTCAGGCAGTTGTTCCAGGCCGCAGAGGAGGAGGGGCTGAGCCTGGACCAGGGCGACTACAAGCTCACCGACGAATCCGGGGCGAACCGCCGCCGTTATCTGCTCACGCTGCCGGTGATCGGCCCCTATCCGGCCATCCGCGCCTTCCTCGCCAAGGCGCTCAACGATGACCATGCCATTGCGCTCAACGCCGTGGAATTGCGGCGCGAAGCCATCGAGGATGCCGACCTCGATGCCGTCCTGCGTTTCACCCTTTACCTGGGGGCGGAGTCATGAACACCCGCCACATCGTGCTTGCCCTTGCCCTGGCGGCAACCCTGGCGGCCGTGTTCTGGCCGCAGGAAGAAGAGGCGCCGGAACTCGCGATGGTGGAGCCCGTTCGCCGCGCCGGACCTGCCGCCGTACCGGAACGGCAGGCTGCTCCGAAACCCGAAGCCGCCACGGCCCGCGCCGACCATGAACTCGCCGCGCCGCGCTTCGAACCCGAAATGGCTGCGGACCTGTTCCCGTCCCAGACCTGGGTGCCGCCGCCCCCGCCCCCGGCCCGGCTGCCGCCGCCTCCGCCCGAACCGCCGCCGCTGCCCTTCAAATACCTGGGCCGCTGGGCCGAAGCGGACAGCGAAGTCGTGTTCCTCACGCACGGCAACGGGGTGCTGCGCATCCACGGCGGCGAAGTTCTGCCCGGCGGCTGGCGGGTGGACGAAATCGCAAGGACCCGGGTGGTTTTCACCTACCAGCCGCTCAACATGCAACGAACCCTAGGAATTGCGCCATGAAAAAGGCAGCCCGGATCGTACTCATCACACTGGCCATTGCCGGTTGCGCCAGCGACAAGGCCTACCGCGAGGGCCAGCGCCTGCTCGCCGAAGGCAGGACGGAGGAGGGCATCAAGTCGCTGGAGCAGGCGGTGCGCGATGCGCCGGGCAACGCCCAATACCGGAGCACGCTGGTCCACAGCCGCGAAGCCAATCTCAACCGCCTGCTCGCCGAAGGCGATGCGGCCCTCAAGTCCGGCCGCCTGGCAGAGGCGGAAGCCCGCTACCGCGACGTGTTGCGGCTGCATCCCGAAAACCTGCCGGCCGCAGCCGGACTCTCGGCCATTGAAATCCGCAAACGGAACGCCGTGCTGCTCGCCGAGGCCGAGGCGGCCTCCAGGAAGGGCGAGCATGACATCGCTCAGGCCAGGCTGCGCACCATCCTGGCCCAGCAGCCGGACCACGCCGAGGCGGCGCAACTGCTCAAGCTGGTCGAGGAAAAGTCCGGACGCACGCGCGGCGTGGAATTCCCGCAACTGTCCGCAGCCTTGCGCCGCCCGGTCACCCTGGAGTTCCGCGACGCGCCGCTGAAGGCCGTCATGGACGCGGTTTCGCGCCAGGGCGGATTCAACATCGTGTTCGACAAGGACGTGCGCCTCGACCAGAAGGCCACCGTCTTCGCGCGCGACACCGCGCTGGTCGACGCGCTCGACATGCTGCTCGCCACCAACCAGCTCGCGCGCAAGGTGCTCAATGCCAATACCCTGCTTGTCTACCCCGCCCAGCCGGCCAAGCGCAAGGACTACGAGGACATGGTGGTCAAGAGCTTCTTCCTCGCCAACACCAAGGCCAAGCAGGCCGTGAACATGATCAAGAGCATGGCCAAGGTAAAAGACGTCTACGTGGACGAAGACCTCAACATGATCATGGTCCGCGATACCCCCGAAACGGTGCGCCTGGTCGAGAAGCTGGTCAAGGTCTCCGACCGGCCCGAACCGGAAGTCATGCTCGAAGTCGAGGTATTGGAAGTGAAACGCAGCCGCCTGCTGGAACTGGGGGCGCAGTGGCCCAACCAGTTTACGCTGCTCAATACCCTGACCACCGACACCGCCAGCACCACCGGCGGCGTCATCGTCAATACCTCGACAACCACAATATCTCCCTTGCCGCTGACGGTGGACAAGCTGCGCCACATTACCGGCGCCGACATCGCGATGAACAACCCGCAGATCAACCTGCGCGCCGAGGACAGCGACGTCAACCTACTCGCCAATCCGCGCATCCGCGTGAAGAACAAGGAAAAGGCCAAGATCCACATCGGCGACAAGGTGCCGGTCATCACCTCCAACGTCACCTCCACCGGCGTCACTTCCGAATCGGTGTCCTATCTCGACGTCGGCCTCCAGCTCGACGTGGAACCCCAGGTGCATCTGGAGGGCGATGTCGCCATCAAGGTCGGCATGGAAGTCTCCAACATTGTGAAGGAGGTAAAGAGCGCAACCGGCACGCTCACTTACCAATTGGGCAGCCGCAAAGCCACCACGATGCTGCGTCTCAGGGACGGCGAAACCCAGATACTGGCCGGCCTCATCTCCGACGAAGACCGTGGCAGCGCCAGCAAATTTCCCGGCCTCGGCGACCTGCCGCTGCTAGGGCGCCTGTTCTCCAGCCGCCGCGACGAGAACAGCAAGACCGAGATCGTGATGATCATCACCCCGCACATCATCCGCAACATCGAGCGCCCCGAGCTGAGCGAAGCCGAATTCTTCGCCGGCACCGAGAGCGCTGTTTCCGACCAGCCGCTGCGCCTGCGCCCGGCCAGGCTCGTGACGCCGCCAAGGCTTCCGCCGCCGCCGTCCGCCGCCCGCGAGAACGAAGCGGAAAATGCGGCCGGACAGGAGGCGCAGAATCCTGCGGTCCCGGAAAACGCCCCGCCGGTGGAACAGCCGGCAGGGCAGGGCGGCAATCAGTGAACAGGGTTGAAGCGTACGGCAGAGCAGGTCGGCAAACCTTTGCCGACCTGAATGAACCCCGGCGGCATGGGTATGCCGCCCTACGACATCCGTGCCCACGGCGGCCATGAACGAAATGAACGCCCCAAACCGTAGGTCGGCAACCCCTTGCCGACACGAAACACGGCTCGGCAACCCCTTGCCGACACCCACATCCACGGCGGCATGGGGATGCCGCCCTACATCAAAAACCCGTAGGTCGGCAAACCTTTGCCGACAAATCTTGAGGATGGCGGCGGGAAAGGATTCCCGCCCTGCGACTGCTGACTGAAATGCTGACCGCTCATCGCGCCAAAGGCTTCACCCTCATCGAACTGGTCATCGCCGTGGCCATCGTCGCGGTGCTGGCCATGCTCGCCGCGCCGCTCATGGAAGTCACGGCCCAGCGGCAGAAGGAACAGGAACTGCGCAGCGCGCTGCGCCAGATACGCGGCGCCATCGACGCCTACCACCAGGCCGCGCAGGACAAGCTCATCCAGTTGCCGGACGACGCCAGCGGCTATCCGCCCGATCTCGAGTCCCTGGCGGCAGGCGTGCCGGACATCACAAAGCCCGACCTGCGCAAGATATATTTCCTGCGCCGGCTGCCGCGCGACCCGTTTTATCCCGACCCCGAAGCAACGCCGCAGGAAACCTGGGGCAAGCGCAGCTACGCCAGCCCGCCCGACGCCCCGCAGGAAGGCGACGACGTGTTCGACGTCTACTCGTATTCGGAAAAGACCGGCCTCAATGGCGTGCCGTATAGGGAATGGTAATTGGCAATTCGCCCGTAGGTCGGCAAACCCTTGCCGACATGAAACACGGCTCGGCAAACCCTTGCCGACATGAATGTAAACCCGGCGGCATGGGTATGCCGCCCTACGACAACCGTGCCGCGGCGGCCATGAACGAAATGAACACCTCGCCCGTAGGTCGGCAACCCCTTGCCGACATGAAACACGGCTCGGCAAACCCTTGCCGACACCCGCAAACCCGGCGGCATGGGTATGCCGCCCTACGAACTGTACCGACATTGCCGGATGACAAAAATGCTGAACGCTGACCGCCGACGCGGCTTCACCCTCATCGAACTCCTCGTGGTGCTCAGCATCATCGCCACGCTGCTCGCGATCGCCGTGCCGCGCTACTTCCAGCACGTGGACCGCTCGAAAGAGGCCGTGCTGCGCGAGAACCTCTCCGCGGTGCGCGACGCCATCGACCAGTACCATGCCGACAAGGGCAAGTGGCCGGAATCCCTGGGCAGCCTGGCCGACAGCCGCTACCTGCGCGCCGTTCCCGTCGATCCCGTCACCGGCAGCGCCGACACCTGGATCACCGTGCCGCCGCCGGACGGCGCAATCGGCGTTTACGACATCCACAGCGGGGCGGAGGGCATGGCCAGCAACGGACAGGCGTATGGGGAATGGTGAATTGGAGCGGTCAGTCCGCAGGTCGGCAACCCCTTGCCGACATTCACATCCACGGCGGCATGGGGATGCCGCCCTACGACATCCGTGCCGCGGCGGCCATGAACGAAATGAACGCCCCAAACCGTAGGTCGGCAATCCCTTGCCGACATGAAACACGGCTCGGCAACCCCTTGCCGACATTCACATCCACGGCGGCATGGGGATGCCGCCCTACGACATCCGTGCCCATGGCGGCCATGAACGAAATGAACGCCCCAAACCGTAGGTCGGCAATCCCTTGCCGACATGAAACACGGCTCGGCAACCCCTTGCCGACACCCACATCCACGGCGGCATGGGGATGCCGCCCTACGACATCCGTGCCCGTGGCGGCCATGAACGAAATGAACGCCCCAAACCGTAGGTCGGCAACCCCTTGCCGACATGAAACACGGCTCGGCAACCCCTTGCCGACACCCACATCCACGGCGGCATGGGGATGCCGCCCTACGACATCCGTGCC
>DCVO01000022.1:0-184 GCA_002327405.1 Thiobacillus sp. UBA2186
AGTGGGACGTGCTGAACGGCATCGCGCTGGAACTGGAACGGCGCGGCACGCGCCAGGGTTCGCGCGCTGGCCAGGCCTGGAACGAGGAAGCATGTCATGCCGCTTGATCTGATTTGTCCCGCCGGCAATCTGATGTCGCTCAAGGCCGCCATCGACAACGGCGCCGACGCCGTGTACATGGGCT
>DCVO01000022.1:221-489 GCA_002327405.1 Thiobacillus sp. UBA2186
AAGGTGCTGCTCGCGCTCAACACCTATCCGCAGCCCGACAGCTGGGAACGCTGGACCGGCGCGGTCGACCGCGCGGCGAAGCTCGGCATGGACGCGGTCATCCTCGCCGACGCCGGCCTCATGCGTTATGCGGTCAAGAACCATCCGCAACTCAGGCTGCATCTCTCGGTGCAGGGCTCGGCCACCAGCTACGAGGCGATCAATTTCTACCGCGAGCATTACGGCATCCAGCGCGCGGTGCTGCCGCGCGTGCTGTCGCTGCCGCAGG
>DCVO01000022.1:501-27494 GCA_002327405.1 Thiobacillus sp. UBA2186
TTCGGCTTCGGCGGCCTGTGCGTGATGGCGGAAGGGCGCTGCCTCTTGTCTTCCTATTGCACCGGCGAGTCGCCCAACTCGGCCGGCGTATGCTCGCCGGCCAAGGCCGTGCAATGGAAGGAAACGCCGACCGGCCTGGAGTCGCGCCTCAACGGNNCGGCGTGCTGCTCGACCGCTACGGCAAGGACGAAAAGGCCGGCTACCCGACCCTGTGCAAGGGCCGCTTCGAAGTCGCCGGCGAGACATATTACGCCATCGAGGAACCCACCAGCCTCAACACTCTCGATCTTCTGCCGGAGATGCTCGCCATGTGCATCTCCGCGATCAAGATCGAAGGCCGCCAGCGCAGTCCCGCCTACGTGGCGCAGGTGACGAAAGTCTGGCGCGCGGCGATCGACGCGGTGAAGAAGAATGCCGCCGCCTTCAAGCCCGCACCCGCCTGGCAGGCGGAATTGAACAAACTGTCGGAAGGGCAGAGCCATACCCTGGGAGCCTATTACAGACCATGGAAATGAATATGAAAGTCGGGAGTGAGGTGTCAGAAGCGAGGAGCAAGCCCACGGAGGAGGGTTCGACGCGCCTCACCCCTCACGCCTCGCCCCTCACGCTGTCCCTCGGTCCCCTGCAGTACTACTGGCCGCGCGAAGAGGTGCTGGCTTTCTACGACGCGGCCGCGAACTGGCCGGTGGCGCGCATCTATCTGGGCGAGACCGTATGCTTCCGCCGCCACCAGCTGCGTCTGCCGGACTGGCTGGACATCGCCGACAAGCTCGCCGCGGCCGGCAAGGAGGTGGTGCTTTCCTCGCAGATCCTCATCGAGGCGGAGCCGGAACTCAAGGTCGTGCGCAAGCTTGTCGGCAACGGCCGTTTCCTGGTCGAGGCCAACGAATGGGGCGCGGTGCGGCTGCTGGTGAGAGAGGGCCTGCCTTTCGTCGCCGGACCCACGCTCAATGTCTACAACCAGGAGACGCTCAGCGTGCTGGCCGATGTGGGCGCCAAGCGCTGGCTGCCGCCTGTGGAAATGTCGCGCGCTACGCTGGCCGCGCTGCTCGAACGCGTCCGGAACCCTCACCCCCGCCCTCTCCCGCAAGGGGGTGAGGGGGACGCAGCGCCGCTGCGCGACGCTCGCCTTGGCGATGACATCGAAACCGAAGTCTTTGCCTACGGAAAACTGCCGCTCGCCTATTCCGCGCGCTGCTTCACCGCGCGCCACTACAACCTGCCCAAGGACGACTGCCAGTTCCGCTGCCTCGATCATCCCGACGGGCTCTTGCTGTCCACGCGAGAGGGCGAGCCTTTCCTCACCATCAACGGCATCCAGACCCAGTCCGCCGGCGTGTACAGCCTGCTCGGTGAAATCGCTTCCTTGCGCGAACTGGGCGTGGCGTCGCTGCGCCTGTCGCCGCAGTCGCGCCACATGGGCCGCGTGGTCGAGGCCTTCCATGCTGCGCTTTCCGGCGAGAACGTCGCGGCGGATGCGCTGGCGCGTTTCATGCCCGGCAAGCCGGTAAACGGATACTGGCACGGCCGCGCAGGCTTGGAGAACAGCGGCAACCATGCCTGACATGCGCATAACGAGACGGCTCGAGTTCGACGCCGGCCACCGCATACCCAATCACGCCAGCCAGTGCCGCCATCTGCACGGTCACCGCTATGCCATCGAGATCACCCTGTCGGGAAAGATCATCGACACCGAAGGCGCATCGGAGCAGGGCATGGTGATGGATTTTTCCGAAGTGAAACACATCGCCAGGCGCATGCTGGTCGATCACTGGGACCACGCTTTCCTCGTGTACCAGGGCGATCAAACCGTGGTGGAATTCCTGGCCGGCTTGCCCGGACACAAGACCGTGGTGCTGCCGGTGGTGCCCACTGCGGAAAACCTCGCCGCCGAAGCCTTCCGCATTCTCGACACCGCCTATCGCGACACCTACGGCAATCAATTGAGGCTGGAACGCGTGCGCCTGTTCGAGACCCCCAACAACTGGGCCGACGCGGTTCGGTAAGCGGGAGGCCTGAATGAGCTTGAAAATCGCATTTGAACCACGGGGCGCACGGGGGACACGGGGAAAATGATTCAAAAAGAAAATACCAGAGGCGAAACTCGGCAGATGAAATTGTTTGGCTTTTTTTTGTTCATTCGATTTTCCCCGTGCGCCCCGTGGTTAACCGTTTTCCGGAATGACTGAAAGGAGCCGCATGATGAACCTCGTCTTCCCGCCGCTGCTGGCTTCGACTGTCGCCCGCCTCCCGACGCAGCCGCCCAGCCTGGTGTTCTCGCTGCTGGCAAACCGCGTGCTGTGGCCGGCGCTGCAGGAGCTCGATTACGCGCCGCTGATCGGTCGGCGCTACGCCATCCGGGTGAAGGACCTGGGCCTGACCCTGCGCTTCACCGTCACGCCGCGCGGATTTTCTCCGGACAGCAGTTCCGCCGACCTCACCATCAGCGCCAGCGCGCGCGACTTCCTGCTGCTGATGTCGCGGCGCGAGGATCCCGACACCCTGTTCTTCAGCCGCCGCCTGGTGAGCGAAGGCGACACCGAACTCGGCCTCGTGGTGAAGAACCTGCTCGATGCGCTCGATCCCGATGCCGTGCTGCGCCGTTTGCCGGCGCCGCTGGCGCAGACAGCAAGACGCTTGCTGATGTCCTAGACAAGGCTTGCACCGGCCCCGGCAGTTTTGCTGCCAGGCGCAGGCCGTTCAAGCGGGCAGCAGGATCTTGTTGTCGGTGCTGTACTGGTAGTCGCGGAACACGTGTTCCGCGCTCAGCAGCTGGTAGGAGCCATCCGGCTCGCGGACGGTGGTGTCCTTCAACCGGTAGGTGGTCTGCCCGCAGGTCCAGATGTCGAAGTTGCGCATGTGGGTGCACAGGCAGGTCTTGTCCTTGACGGAAATCTTCTTCGCATCCGGATGCAGGGCGATCTCGCGGTTATAGGCGTCGATGTAGGCGCAGCGCCCCTTGTCGTCGAGCAGATAGCCGTAGGCCTCGCAGTTGGGACGGATGCCGGCGCCGATGCCGGGGCTGCCCTTGAGCATGCGCATGGGGTAGCCGGTCGGCGAGAGGCCGTTGACCTCGATGTCCTCCTCGCGCGCCTTGAAGTATTCCTGCTTGACCCTGTCCGGCAGCCCGCATTCGTGGGTGATGGTAAAACGCGTCGCTACCTGCACGCCGGCCGCGCCCAGCTCCATGAAGTGCGTGGCATCGCTGCCGGTGAAAATGCCGCCGGCGGCGATGACCGGGATGTCCAGATGTTCGGATTGCAGGTAGCCGAGCACCTCGCCGACGAGGGTGGCGAGGTCGTATTTCATCCAGTCGTCCAGGCCGAAGCCCAGGTGCCCGCCGGCGAGCGGGCCTTCGACGATGATGTAGTCGGGCAGGCGGTCGAGGCGCGCGTTCTTGCGCAGGAACAGCTGCAGCGCGCGGGCCGAGGACACGATGATGCCGAGCCTGGCATGGCGGAAGCGCGGATGGTCCTGCATCAGCGCGAACGAGCCCAGGTGCAGGCCGGCCGACAGGGTGATGCCGTCGATGCCGGCGTCCAGCGCCGAGTTGAGCCGCACGCGCAGGGTCTCGCGCGAGCCGTTCATGGTCAGCTTTTCCATGCAGTTGACGAAGATGAGGCCGTCGCCGCGCTTGGCCTCCATGGTCTTGCCGATGTGCATGAGCGTGGCTTCCGCCAGCCTGCCGAGGTCGAACTGGACGTCGGCCTTGTCGCTGCTGGTGACGTTGTACTTGTACTGCTGCAGCTTTTCCTTGACGTGGCGGGTCTTGAAGCGGCGGTCGGAGACCGTCTGCACCATGGCGTCGGAAATGTGGCCGATGCCCCCCAGGCGCGCGGCTTCGAGCGCCAGTTCGGCGGTGGAAATGTCCACCCCCATGCCGCCGATCATGATCGGCACGTATTCCTGCTTGCTGTCCTTGCCGGGAAAGCGCAGGCGGAAATCATCCACGCGTTTCATTGTGTCCTTCTGTATGGTTTCGGCCCGCCGGACTCCGCAGCGCGCCGGACCGTGATAAGACATATATTGTAGCCGTCCGCCGCCAAAGCGCCGGCATCTATCGACCATATTGTCCGAAACAAGCCTGGTTCAGAGGGGGCGAACTTGAAGGCTTTCCAGTTTCCCGCCGTTCTGCTAAATTGGTAAGTAATTGAATACTTACTTAATGCGCATGGGTAATCCTGTTTCCCGCACCCGCCAGCCGAGCGAGACGCGCCAGACGGAAATCATCGAGGCCGTGCTGGACCTGGCTGCGCAGGGCAGCCCCGCCGACATCACCACGGCCGACATCGCCGACAGGCTGAAACTCTCGCAGGGTGCGATCTTCAAGCACTTTCCCAGCAAGGGGGCGATCTGGCTGGCGGTGCTGGACTGGGTGCAGGCGGGCCTGTTCGCCAGGCTGGAGGCGGCGGCTGAGAAGGCCGCCACCCCGCTCGACGCGCTGGGCGCGATGTTCATGGCGCATGTGAAATTCGTCATGGCGCACCCCGGCGTGCCGCGCCTGATCTTCCAGCATCTGCGCCGTGCCGAGGACACGCCGATGAAGGCGGGCGTGCGCAACATGCTCGCGCGCTACCGCAAGCTCCTGACCGAAATCCTGGGCGAAGCGGAAAAGCAGGGGCAGATACCGGCAGGCCAGGACAAGGCCGCCGCTGCCATGCTGTTCATCGGCGCGATCCAGGGCCTGGCCATCCAGTCCATGTTGAACGGGAGTCAGACAAAAATGCAGGACGAGGCGAAGCGCGTGCTCAAGCTTTACCTGCAGTCTATCGAGGCGAAATCATGAATCTGGCGTTATCAAAGAAACTCGGGCTGGGCGTGCTTGGTCTGATCGTGGCGGCCGTGTTCGCCATGGTGGTGGCGCGTTCCGGCCCGCTGGCACCAGTGCGCGTCACCGTCGCCGAGATCGCGCAAGGGCGGATCGAGCCAGAACTCTTCGGCATCGGCACCGTGGAAGCGCGGCGCAGTTATCTCATCGGCCCGACTGCGGCGGGGCGCGTGCAGGACGTGCGGGTCGACGTGGGCGACAGCGTCAAGGCCGGCCAGCTGCTGGCGGAAATCGATCCGGTGGACCTGGAGCAAAGGGCCGCCGCCCTGCAGGCCTCGGCGCAGCGCGCCGCCAGCAGCACGGCCTCGGCCGAAGCGCAGGTGCACGACGCGCAGGCGCGCCATGCGCTCGCCGCCGCCAACGCCAAACGCTACGTCGAACTCGGCGAGAAAAATTTCATCAGCGCCAGCGTGGTCGAGGCCAAGCTGCAGGAGCAGGCATCGGCTGCTGCCGCATTGAAAGCTGCAGAAGCCAACCTCGCCGCCGCGCGCCAGGACATGTCGCGTCTCAAGGCGGAGCGCGAAGGCCTCACCCGCCAGCAGCAGAACCTGCGCCTCGTCGCGCCGGCCGACGGCATCGTGATTTCGCGCGACGCAGAGCCGGGCACCACCGTGGTCGCCGGCCAGGCCGTGCTGAAGCTGGCGGACCCTGGCAGCCTGTGGGTGCGCACGCGCTTCGACCAGGGACGCTCGGCCGGGCTGGCGGAAGGCCTGGCGGCTGAAATCGTGCTGCGCTCCAGCCCGTCCAATGTGTTTGCCGGCAAGGTGGCGCGCGTCGAACCCCTTTCCGACAGCGTGACCGAGGAGCGCATCGCGCAGATTGCCTTCGACGCCTTGCCGCCGGGGCAGACCATCGGCGAGCTGGCCGAAGTGACCTTGAAGCGCGGCAGGATCGAATCCGCGCTGGTGCTGCCCAACGCCAGCATCCGCCGCCAGGGCGGCGTGGCCGGCGTGTGGAAACTCGAAGACGGCGCGCCGAATTTCGCGCCGGTGCGCCTGGGAGAAGCCGGGCTGGACGGCCGCGTGCAGGTGCTCGACGGCCTCAAGGCCGGCGACAAGGTGGTGGTCTACAGCGAGAAGGAACTCGCCGCCGGCAGCAGCATCAAGATCGTTGAAAGCCTGGGCAAATGATCAGCCTTGCCGGCCGCGATATCCTGCACGCCTGGGGCAAGTTCGTGCTCACCGGGCTCGGCCTCGGCCTGCTCATCGGCGTCACCCTGTCCATGGCCGGCATCTACCGCGGCATGGTCGACGATGGCAGGGCGCTGCTCGCCAACAGCGGCGCCGACCTGTGGGTGGTGCAGCAGGACACGCTCGGTCCCTACGCCGAATCCTCCAATCTGCATGATGATGTTTATCGCGCCATCCTCGGCATGCCCGGCGTGGCGCGCGCGGCCAACGCTACCTATTTCACCATGCAGGTGCGCAAGATCGATGAGGGCGGCGGCACGAGCGACGTGCGTGCCATGGTGGTCGGCTTCGAGCCGGGGCAGCCGGGCGAGCCGGGCTACCTGATGGCGGGGCGGCGCATCACGCGCGGCCATTACGAAGCCATCGCCGACGTCAAGACCGGACTCAGGCTGGGCGAGCGCATCCGCATCCGCCGCGACGATTACACCGTGGTGGGCCTCACCCGCCGCATGGTGTCTTCCGGCGGCGATCCCATGGTGTTCATTCCGCTCAAGGACGCGCAGGAAGCGCAGTTCCTGAAAGACAACGACGCCATCCTCAACGAGCGCGCGCGCACCGCCGCCAACCCCGCCTTCAACCGCCCCGGCGTGCCGGGATTGAAGGAAGCGGTCGAGGCTTCGCAGACCAGCAACCGCTTCGTCAACGCCGTGCTGGTGCAGGTGAAGGCGGGCGAGTCGCCGGAACGGGTGGCGCAGGAAATCCGGCGCTGGAAGCACTTCGAGGCCTACACCGTGGCGCAGATGGAAGACATCCTCATCGCCAAGCTCATCGCCACCTCGGCCAGGCAGATCGCCATGTTCCTCGTCATCCTCGCCGTGGTCAGCGCCGCCATCGTGGCTTTCATCATCTACACCATGACGCTGGGCAAAATACGCGAAATCGCCGTGCTCAAGCTCATCGGCACCAAAAACCGCACCATCGCCGGCATGATTTTGCAGCAGGCGCTGGGCCTGGGCTTCATCGGCTTCGTCGTCGGCAAGACCGCCGCCACTTTCTGGGCGCCGGTGTTCCCCAAGTACGTGCTGCTGGAGCCGGATGATGCCATGCGCGGCTTCATCGCCGTCATGCTCATCTGCGCCATCGCCAGCACGCTCGCGATCCGCGCGGCGCTCAAGGTCGATCCCGCGGAAGCGATCGGAGGCTGACATGGACGGGCAAGCCTACGGCATCCATATCGAGGGCCTGAGCAAGCGCTACGGCAGCGGCGACACCGCCGTCGATGCCTTGAAGGACGTGAACATGACCGTGGCGCCGGGCGAAGTCGTCGGCCTCATCGGCCCTTCCGGTTCGGGAAAATCGACCTTGCTCAAATGCCTGGGCGCGGTGATCGAGCCGAGCGGCGGGCGCATGACCCTGGGAGACGAGGCCATCTACGACCACGGCTGGAAGATCAGGGACCTGCGCGCATTGCGGCGCGACCGCATCGGCTTCATCTTCCAGGCGCCGTACCTGATTCCCTTCCTCGACGTCACCGACAACGTCGCGCTCCTGCCCATGCTCGCCGGGCGCGCCAACGCTGCGGCGAGAAAGCGCGCGCAGGAACTGCTCGAAGCGCTGGACGTCGGCCACCGCGCCCGCGCGCAGCCGTCGGAACTCTCGGGCGGGGAGCAGCAGCGCGTCGCCATCGCCCGCGCGCTCGCCAACCAGCCGCCGGTGATCCTCGCCGACGAACCCACCGCGCCGCTCGACAGCCAGCGCGCGCTGGCCGTGGTGCGCATCCTCAACGACATGGCCCAGCAGTTCCGGACCGCCATCATCGTGGTCACCCACGACGAGAAGATCATCCCCACCTTCAAGCGCATCTACCACATCCGCGACGGGCGCACCTACGAGGAGGCGGGCGAGGGCAGGGCGTACGCTTAAAGAGCTACAGAAAAGGCCCCGCTTTCGTCATTGCGAGCGAAGCGCGGCAATCCAGTTAAAAGGCATTGCCAAAAACCCTGGAGCGCCACGGCCTGCGGCCTCGCGATGACGGCTTTTGCAGAGTTTTTCCTAGACCGGGTTGATTGAGATCAGCGACGGGTCGTCGAGGTGGTCGATCAGAATGCGCTTCACCCGCATCTGCCAAAGCTTGCCGAATTCCGTGCGTTCGTCCGCGCCGGCCTCGCCCGCCAGCAGCTTCTGCATCAGCGGCGGCAGTTCCGGCGGCGGGGGCACGACTTCAGGGTGATAGGCCACGGTTACGGCAGCGCCGGTATCCACGCGCGTGCATTTCATTTCGATGCCGCCGCCGATGCCGAACAGCAATAAATTGCGCCGGCTGAATTTCCCTCCCAGTCCCTTGAAGCCGCCTTCGCCGGCGGCGCCGGTGATGAGGCTCGCGACATTGGCGATGACGCCGGTCACACCTTCGTTTTGCGCCGCGCCGAATTCGACACGGATGTTGCCGCGCTCCGGCACGCTGTCCGGGTACAGCGCCTCCAGGGCTTTCAAGGTCATGAGGTAAGCGCCCGCCACCGTGGGGCAGGAATGGCCGGCGAGCTTCACCGCGTCGAGGTAGCCGTAGCGCATGAGGCCGTCGCTCGCCGCGCCGAGGACTTGTGCGAGCGGGTCGCGCAGGGCGATGGATTTCACTTCGTCGAAAAATGCCGGATGGCTCATGATGGATTGCTCTGTTTTACAAAAATGAGGGAAGCGGCCGCCTGCAGCAGGAACCACACCAGGGTCGCCGCGGAGAGCAGCAGGCCCCATTCCTGCTTCAATCCTGCCGCAATGCCGGCGCAGAAAAACAGCAGCGCGCGCACGCCGTTGTAACGGCCAAGCTGCTTGCGCATGTCGCCATGCCAGGCGTTCTGCACGCCGGGACGCAGCCACACCGGCAGCAGCTGGCTGGCGGCGCCCGACACCAGCGGCAGCAGGAAGCCGGCGATGAACACCATCGCCGGGTCGACCGCCATGCCCGCCGTCACCGCCGCGCCCGCCAGGAGGCACAGCGCGAAGCCGACCGTCGCCATGGCAAGCAGGGGTGCTGCGCCATGCAGCGCAAAAATCTCCGCGCGATACAGCCGCAACCAGGCCGCCGCCATGCGCACCAGCGCGACTCCCCACGCGATCAGCCCCATCCACGCGAGCGGCGCCAGCCAGGCCGAACCGATGGCGACGAGCAGCGTGCCGCCCAGCGCCAGGGGCAGGTCTTGCTTCAGTCGCTGCGCCGCGCCGGGGTCAGGCCGGCCGATCACGGTCGGCATCAACACCGCGAGCGTGCCCACCGCGGTCAGTCCTATAAATCCAAGCGTGTTTAGATGCAGATGAAAGCGGCGCAGGGAAAGAAAATATTGCGGCCACAGACTGGCGGCGAGGATGGCCAGCAGTGCCACGAACAGGCAGGCCAGCGCGGCTTCGTACCATCCCAGGCAGGGATGCGGGCTGCCCAGCATGGCAGCGCGCCGCCTGCGGCTCCAGACGAACAGGGCCACTGTTGATGTCATGGCCAGCACCGCGCCCGCCTGCCAGCCCCAGCTGAAACCGCCCAGGCTGAACGCCGCCACCGCCAGCGCGCCGCCGGCCAGGGCCACCACGGGAACGATGCCGATGACGCGCTCGGCCTCGCGCGTGCGCGTCAGCACCGGAATGAAGTGGCTCATGGCGCCGAAGATCAGCGGCATGGCGCCGGCCGCCAGCATCAGATGCAAATACGCGGCGCGGCCGGCATGCGGCGACCAGAACAGCGCCCCGGCGAAAATCGCCAGGGAGAGAAATACCAATGACGGCAACATTGCGTTTTGTTTATAGGCCTTTACACGAGCCCAAGGCATTTGTGTGTTGCATGCGCTTGCGCCCTCATCCGGCGCTGCGCGCCACCTTCTCCCGGAGGGAGAAGGAATTCAACCCCCTCTCCCTCGGGGAGAGGGGCCGGGGGAGAGGGGGCCTCGGGGAGAGGGGCAGGGGTGAGGGCGCTTTTGCATCAAGCAATCAGTTGCGCACGAAGTCGATCACGATCGCGCCGGGATCGCGCTGCAGGTACTCGATCGCCACGGCCTCGCCATAGCGGTTGCGCAGCTGGTCCAGCAGCGGCAGGGGGTCGTGGTCGTTGACGAAGCGCATGCGCTCGCCGGAATTCAGCGCATCCAGCGCGCCGAAAATGGCGGCGTGGCGGAAACGCTTGGCGATGCCGCGCGCGTCGAAGGGGTAGATCATGTCCTGGCGCAGGTGCAGGTGGGGGTGCGAATTCATGGCTTCTCCTTTAAATATGTAAATAGGAAACATATTATAAACACAGTAAAATCGGCCTGGGCAAGATAATCTTTTTCTTATTTACATAATCAGGCATGCAGCTTACCCGCTTCACCGATTACTCGCTGCGAGTGCTGATCTACCTGGGCTCGCACCCCGACACGCTGGCCACGGTCGGCGCCATCGCCGAGGAATACGCCATTTCGCGCCATCACCTCACGCGCGTGGTGCACCAGCTCGGCCTCAGGGGCTACATCGAAACCGTGCGCGGCAAGGGCGGCGGCTTCCGCCTCGCACGCGCCCCCGAGCGCATCCGCATCGGCGACGTGGTGCGCGACATGGAGAGCGGCTTCGAACTGGCCGAATGCTTCCGCCCCGGCGAGACCACCTGCAAGCTGATGCCGGCCTGCGCCTTGAAACCCGTGCTGGCCGAAGCCGGCCGCGCCTTCCTCTCCACCCTCGACCGCCACACCCTGGCCGACCTGCTGCCCGCGGAACAGAAGCCGCTGGCGCGGCGCGCCTAGTCCGTCATCGCGGGGCGCATGGCGCCGTGGCGATCCGGTTCAGCAAAGCCAAGCCTTGATTAGACTGGATTGCCGCATCAAATCGGTTTGGGTCCAGCGTTCGCTCCCTCTCCCTCGGGGAGAGGGTTGGGGAGAGGGCGCTGCCTCCTCCCGACCCCTCGTCGCCATCACGCCTCGTCATTGTCATACCTCGGGGAGGGGGGCATAATCATCTCAGGAAACATGCCATGTCCAACGTGATCGAACAGCACCAGAGCGAAGTCGCTGAACTCTGCCGCCTTTCCGGTGCCCGCCGGCTGGATGCGTTCGGCTCGGCGATTCGCGGTGACTTCGACTCTTTGACCAGCGACCTGGACTTTTTGGTTGAGTTGGAAGACATGCGCCCTGCAGAATACGCTCGTGCTTATTTCACATTGAAAGAAGGCCTGGAGTCCCTCTTTGGACGGCCGGTGGACCTGGTTACTGCCAGCAGTCTGGCCAACCCCTATTTCCGCGAGCGCATCGCCAGCGAACGTAGAACCGTTTATGCACGCTGATGCCCGCAAGCTGCTTTGGGACGCGCAACAGGCTGCAGAGCGTATCGCCCGTTTCGGTTCATGGAAAAGTTTCTTCGACTATGAACAGACGAATACCTGCGTTCAGCAGTTGAGCGGCAGTTCGAAATCATCGGCGAGGCCCTGAGCCGGCTCAGCAAGATCGATTCACTCACCGCGAGCAGAGTCCCGGAGCTTTCACGCGTAGTGGCTTTCCGAAATGTGCTTATCCACGGTTATGCAAGTGTTGATAACCGCCTGGTCTGGGGTGTCATCGAAACCAGCCTGCGCTCCTTGCAGGCTGCAATTTCTGACCTGATCGGCAAACCCTGACAGCCGGGCTCCCCCTGCGCCCTGGCAACCGTAACCCCCGTCACTGTGAGTACCGAAGCGACGCGCCAATCCGGCCAAACAAGGCCAATCCCCCTGATCTTGCAACTGGAAACTGGCCACTTTTAAACCCGGATCGCCACGGGCCGTTGGACTTCGCGACGAAAGCGAAGCTTTACCAGTGACTCCCTAACGGGGCCCCCTTGGGCAAGCCCCCGCCTGCACTATGATGAACCGTATACCCAGACCGGGGATTCATCATGCCCTCCACCCAAACCAGCGAACTTGCGCGCCGCATCGTCGACACGGCAGTCGAGCTGGCCGAGCAAAGCTCGTGGGAGGCCGTGCGCTTGCACCAGGTGGCCGAGGCCCTGGGCATCGGCCTCGATGAGGTGCGCGACTGCTTCCGCGAAAAGGACGAACTCATCGACGCCTGGTTCGAGCGCGCCGACGCCGCCGTGCTGCAACTGTCCGACAGTGGAGAACTGGCGCAACTCACCCCGCGCGAAAGACTGTTCCGCCTCATCATGGCCTGGCTGGATGCGCTGGAAGCCCATCGCAAGGTCAGCCGGCAGATGATCCAGTCCAAGCTGGAACCCGGCCACCTGCACATCCAGATCCCCGCGCTCATGCGCGTCAGCCGCACCGTGCAATGGATGCGCGAAGGCGCCGGGCTGCAAGACGCCGGCGTGATGCGCGCCGTGCTGGAAACGGCGACGACCGCCCTCTACCTCGCCGCCTTCGTCAGATGGATGGGCGAGGACGCCGCCGGCTCGCCGCGCACCCGCCGCCTGCTGGAGGGAATGCTGGCGCAGGCCGAGGCCATCATGCAGGCCTGCCCCGGCAGGGCGGGCAAGGCCGGAGAAAAAAGCATCCCGCGCGCGCTCTGATACCATTCCCCGTCAATCAATTTTGCGGGGAATCACATGTTTTTCGGGATCAGCCATCTTGTCGTGCCGGTAACGGATGTGGAACGCGCAGCCAGGTTGTGGCGCGATGTCATGGGCTTTGCCGAAGCGCGCCGCGGCGAGGGCTACCTCGACATCGATTCCGGCAACGTCGCGATCCGCCTCATGCAGGTGGCCGCCGTCGAGTCGAAGATTTCCATCCGCCTCTCCGTCCTCAAGGTGAACGAGGCCTACCAGGCCCTGCTGGCCGGCGGCGCCGCCTCGCGCTACGAACCCATGCGCACCCCGGAACTGGAAGAGATCGCCTGCGTCAGCGACGCCGACGGCCACGCCATCGTGCTGTGGCGCGCGCTTACAGAAGACGAGTGGGGCTTCGTGCCCGAACTGCCCAAGCAGGGCGAATGGACGCCCGATGCCGAAGCCCTGCTGCAGCGCCTGCTGTCCCACGTGCCCGCCCTGTTCCGCATGCTGGCGCGGCGCAAGACCACCCGCGTCATCGAACAGCTGGCCAGGGAAGCCAAAAGCCCAGTCACCCGAGAACTCGTCATCAAGGGCTACATCACCTCATCCGCCAAGGTCACGCGCTATCGCCTGGTCGAGCCGCTGCGCGCGGAGGGGATCAACCCGGATGAATATCGGGAGGATTTTGAATATGAGTGAGCTACGGCAAATTCAAGCGAGATAGCTGGGGTAGCTTGCTATCTCTAATATGTGTCCAGTAATGAGGAGGCTGTTTTCGGCCAGAGGGGACATTTAGGGCAGCACAACTTTCCGACCGCTTCTCCGCTGAAGCGGAAGTCCATTGTAAGGCCGTTGAATGACGGCTACCGTCCCAATAGCTACATAGAAGCTAATCAACACCTGTTGTCCGATTCCAAAGTGGACTTTTCGCGAACCCGCCCTATGCGTCTAAAATGTTGACTCACGTTTGATTCGGCTGTGACAGGGATGGCAAACAAATGGGCGAGGATTATGAATCATACGATCATTCAACAAATGAGGTGCCCTTGTCGAATGAGGACGATGAGGAATTTGTTGACATTTTGCTCCTTACCGACGAACCAGAATCTGCTCAGGTCGATCGGATCAGGCCGGAACTTGTAGACAAGGTATTCAAGGCGCTATCGGCTGATGCGATACGCGGTGCTGGGGAATTACGCCGCAGTGATATAGACCGTGCCTATCTTCGCAAGGATTTGTCCATTGCCGAATGCATGGAAGTAGAGGAACGTATCCTTGTTGCGGGGCACCGAATCGTTGAGGTCGATGAGGGAATAGAAGAAGATGATTCTGCCGCTTCTCAACGAAACCGAAAGTATCTAAGCGAGGCCGAGGAAAAGGAACTTGGCCGCAAGATTCAGCTCGCATTACGACTTCCAGATGACAAGAGCACATTGGATTCTGCATACGTGCACCGCGTCCAAAGTGAGGCAGAGCGCGCAAGGGCGTTGTTTGTTGTTACGAATGTGAAATACGTAAACAAAGTTGCAAAGCGTATTGGCAAACATAGACACTTCACCGAAGAAGATATCGCGCAGGAAGGCTTTATTGGCTTGCTGAAAGCTGTTGATATGTACGACCCAGAACGTGGGTTCCGATTCAAGACTTACGCCACTTGGTGGATCGAACAGCGTATGCGTCGTGCGATTGCCGATGGCGACCGACTCATTCGACTCCCGGTACATGTATATGAAAAGTTTATTCGAATCTGGCGCGCCAGGGCGAAATGGACTTTGTCGCATGGCCGTTCACCAAGCCAAGATGAGCTTGCACACGCCGTCGGAATGGAACCAGAAAAGCTTGCAAAGTTAATCTGGCGCGTGGAGGCAACTGAGTGTTTGGAAGGCGACGAGATTATCGGAGATGATTTGACAAGAATGTTGAACGTCCCTGATTCTGCCCCTGCCGCGTTCGACATTGTTTTATATCAGGAACTGAAGGAGCGGTGTCATGAAGTACTTGAAACGTTGACGCCGCGGGAGGCGTACATAATACGGGGGCGATTTGGCATCGACCTTGATCAAGAATACACGCTAGAGCGCCTGGGCGAGAAATATAGTTTAACCCGAGAGAGAATTAGGCAAATCGAAGCAAAAGCACTGAAAAAGCTTCGTCATCCTGTCCGACGCGAAAAATTGGATGGCTTCTTGGATTCATAACATGGCCACATACATTGGATTGGGAACAGACGAGCCCATCGAGGACTCCGAAAGAAGGGTAGCCGAAGCACTTAAGAAATTACCTGATGGCTGGGTGGTTTTACACCACGTGAGTTGGCAGTCTAAGCGAGCTGGGCGGCAAGGGGATGGTGAAGCGGATTTCATCATTTTTCATCCCGATAAAGGCATGCTGGTGATTGAGGTCAAGGGGGGTGGCATTGATATTGAAGCAGGACGCTGGTTCACGACCAATCGGCATGGAACTCGGCGCGCAATCAAGAACCCATATGAGCAGGCGGTCTCATCCAAGCACGCGCTTATCGGTTGGTTACAAGATCGTCGGATAGATTCAAGAGTTCGGGTTGGGCATGCTGTCGCCTTCCCGCACATGGAGGAAGTGCCTCCAGTCGGCCCAGCAGGCGTACCCGAGATAAGTTTCACGAGGCCTCAGTTGGACAATATGGAGAATACTATTCTCCATTGCTTTGAACACTGGAAGCTCGAAGCAAAGATGTCTTCGGGTGAAAGGGATGAGGTGATAGCAATGTTGGCGCCAACGATCTCGTTGGCCCCTAAGCTTGCAGGCTCTAGCTCGGAGGCCGAGGCTAGAATTATCATGCTCACTGCAGAGCAGATTGAATCTTTTGCTGGCTTAAGAGCCAGTCGAGGTGGTTTTATTTTAGGAGGGGCGGGGACGGGTAAGACGGTTCTCGCCATTGCACGTGCCCAACAGCTTGCCCGCGATGGCTTTCGAACACTCTTGGTGTGCTACAACGAGCTACTCGGTAGCGAGCTTACCGCACGTATAGGAAATCCATCGAGTCTGATAGCTTGCACATTCCATGCACTATGCATTCGTGAGGCAAATCGAGCCAAGTTGGAAATCCAGAAAGCCAAGTCGCCCGACTGGTGGGAGGATGTAGCGCCAAACCTGCTGGTCGACGCTTGTGCGATAAATGACACGATGTACGATGCGATTGTGATCGATGAAGGGCAGGATTTTTCACCTCGTTGGTTGGACGCCCTCCGATGTTTGCTTGCTGGACAAGCTGATGCGCCTTTTTTCGTATTTGCGGATCCATTGCAGGACTTGTGGAGGCGAGACTGGTCGCACGGCATTGAACTTCCATTTGTATGGGAACTAACGCGCAACATGAGGAATACCCAACCAATTGCGGATCGCGTTGCAGCAGTTGTAAACACCACTTATAGAGGCGAAGGTCCAGCAGGGCCGGCCCCGATCTGGCAAGTTTCCGACGGGGAGGCACGTGAAGGCGATGTGGTGTCGGCAGTCGAGCATCTGCTAAATGAAGGCTTCGCTCCCTCCGATGTCGTCGTACTTTGTGAATCACGAACCCTCGTCGACAGACTTCGAGAACGTACAGTTGGAAATCATTCTTTTAGTTCCTGGGGGGGGCGTGGTATTGCCGTTGAAACCGTCGCCCGATTCAAGGGGCTGGAATCTACTGCGATTGTTCTCGCACTTACCAACGCTTCCACTAACGGAGAGAAGACTAAAGCCTATGTAGGAATGAGTCGTGCGCGATCTATGCTGATCGTAATTGGTGACAAGACGAGTCAGAAGCCACTTAACTGGATTCCGGCAACGTAGTAATGTCGTAGTACCCATTCCCGCCTGCTAACACCTTTCGGGAAAGCGCCGTATTGAACATATGACAGGACGGTTCCCCGAGGTGGAGACATACGGCACACGCTGCACCATTATCCTCACACCCCGGATCAAGTGCGCAACGATACTCGTCATCGACAAGGCCATTAAGAAGAATGTGCAATTCGGATTCAAAGAGCGCCTGCAATCCACCGAGGACAAAGCTCCCGCGGGGTGCTGCATAGACGAAGAACGAGAAAGCAGTTGGAAGGATCAATTCCGCGAGTGCGCTCCTCTCGATGCCGGCATAGACTGCAGCCCGTCTGATGAAAGCATGTGAGATGGAGTGGACAAGCTCGACAACAAGCCGCGTAGTTTGATTGGGCTGTTCCATTGCCGTCATGCGCGACAGGATCGTTTCTGCTGCGCCTCTGGAGTCAGTCGCCGGCGCCAAAGTTTCATGCATTGCAACCAGCCATTTGTGGACCATCCTGGGGTCGAGTCGGATTAAAAGGGCTTCCGTTTCCCCCAAATCGCCGTAGATTGTGTAGTCGCCATTCTGATCACGATAAGTACGAAGACGGCTGTCTCCAGGATTTGGTGCGCCACGCGTATAGCCGAACTGCGCAGTAAGTATCGGGAACCGATCGACCAATTCCACCCGCTCTATCCCTGCCTTAGCGAGTGCCGCTGGATACTTACTGGCATATAACTCCCTTGTGGATGCCCCCATTGAGCGATCCAGAAGATCAGAAAGCGTTATGCGGCTTTCGAACGTGGCTAAAGCAATTTGTTTGGCGTGCCTTTCAGCATCCGCACGCAACCTAGGTTCAAGCTCAATCGGCTTTCTATTGTTCGCTTGATTGTTCAAAGGTATGGCGGCCAACATTGCTTGTATCGTAGCCTCATCGGCACCACGCGCCTCCAAGAGCTTTCTGACGGATTCAGGACTGAGCGCAACTTTGGATTCTGTGAGTCTGCGCCCTGCCATTCCATCCAGCACCCACTCAAGAGCACGCTCACCGCCACCGGCTTCCTCGATGGTATTCATGATTTCGCGCCTTGGAGGATTAATCATGCTGATCCCTCGTGGCTTGAATACCGTACCAGAACGATGCACCGTGAAGGATAGTGTTCCACCTTGATCACAGTCACAGGCCGCCCCAAATCCACGTTGGATGACCGTATTGCATACTGGACAGTAGAAAATCAACTCTGCAGCCGAGGCGGTTCCTGGAAACCGGACAGCGCGTTGGCCGTGTGTAGGGCACTTCGCAACGTATGGGGTCTTAATGGTGCCGCATGCATCGTGATATCCGACAAACGGAAGCTGGCCACGTCGTTTACGAGATCCACATTTGCACTGTCCAAGTGGTTCATCATGGAGGCGATGACACGCTTGGCAGAGGTACAGCCGGGGAAATGGCTCACACCAAATGCCTTCATCACGGTTCAATGACTTTACCCTGATTGAACGGCGAGCATACAAGTCATCGACGAACCCACCATCTTGTCCATTCTCCTTCCACGGGTATGCCGCCCGGATCAGTTCCTCCCGCAATGCCCCAGTATCTATTGCCGAAACCATTCGCGGTTCAATCCAGCGCTTGACCTTCCAAATGCCTCCATCAGCATCAATAGTCTGTTCGGGAAGGTGACCGAATAGAATTTGAGAAGCACTCCTAAATTCTTTCATCGAGTGCTATCCCCCTTGATAGGTGCCTGTTCCTCGACATCTCGCAAAGAGGTCATGGGGCTCCCTGTCGGACAAAGGTCGGATGGGAACTTGGAGTCGCTTGGGGGTTCACGCAGGTTGCGTGAGAACTGCTCAAACCAGCGACTAATCTGCTGACGCATGAATTCGTCGTCCTCGGCAATCCCAAGATCTGAGGCTATGGCTCTTTCGTCGTCATTAATCGAACCGGGGTTCGCACGCACGAATTCGTTAAAAGACTTGATGGTTGTTATCGGCGCGCCATAAGAGGGTTCGTGGATTAAATTCAACCTGGCAAGCTCAAGGCCAGAGAGCGTTCGTTCCAATACACGCCGACTTTTTCTCGTTATTGGGATCGGCTCCACGAACCGGTCGCCATGGCTGACAAATACAGGAAACGATCGGTATACACTTGCATCCCGCTCGCGCGTCATCTTCGGTATCACGAAAACCAGTGCAGGCCATTTCCGCCCAACGCGGGCCGTAGCTTGAATGAATTCGGCTACACCGAGCGGAAACGCAAGCATGATCATGATATTCAATCGATCAATGTCAACGCCATGTGACATCATGGATGATGCTGCAATAAGATGAAGTCGCTTCTCGAACTCAGGTTCCGGCGACTCGAGTCGGTCCAGCGTTTCGCGGACTGCTTTTAAATCTACCCCACCTGTTAGTGTTGCTACATTCGGTGGGGGAAACAACTCAGCGTATTGCGTCTCCGAGGATCGCACAACGGCATCGATATCCTGGAGAGTATTACCATAGACGACATTGGTCCCGTAGAGATCGACAAGGAATGGCGCAAACGACACGTCCAGCCCTATTTCATCACAGATTGTCTTAGGGTCATCTATGAGTCTGCGAACCGCTCGCTGGAGTGAGACTATCAACCGGTCTACTACAAACTCCACCGTTAAACGCCGGGGTGCAAGGGCGACATAGCGGCGCATGAGCTTATCAGAGTCGGAGGCCCAGAATCCCTGCCCGTCGATGGGAGGTGGTTGAGGAAAGACACGCGCCCGACGTCGGTAAAGAATATCTACCTGCTTTTCGTAGCCCGATAGTGTTGCTGAAGAGGCAAGAATCTTTGGCTTGTTTCCTGAAATTTGTGCCTGGATGCCGTCCATTGCGCATTCGTAATGCGCATCTACCGCACCCAGACTATCGCGCAGGAGATGAAGTTCGTCCTGGAGATGGAAGGTTGCAGCATACAGCTCCCTAGGCATTGGTAGGGGTGCGGGCTCTCCGCCAGGACAATCCGGCACAAGACACCCATTTGGGAAGGCGCTTCGCGCGGCGTAGGTGTAGCCATGCCCGTGCACCGTGCAAATTCCTTTGGGGCTCCCGAATAGTCCCCGCATACCAGTTTGTCGAGAGATGTTAGCAGCTTTGTCCAGCGTCCCAATTACAACTGTCGGCAGGTATCGCCAGATATCATCATCGATCACATGAATGGGCAGCGGCTTCCCGCCAGTCGGGCAGTCTTGATTGGTACAAAGGTGATCCAGGTGCCACAGGATTCGATCGAACGAAGTTGAGACAGTACGTTCATGGCAGAAGGGGCAACGATCGATCAGTTTGAACGGGTTCGTAAGCTCTTCGATCTTGTCTACGTCCTCGTTCGCCTTGTTACTCTCTTTCTTTATCCTATTTGGCGTCGATGTTCCGCCAACGAGGAAGCCTAGTGAGAAGGGGGCGCCGTTAATCCCGGCCTCAAGGCGCACGAGCTCAGCGGCAGCTAGTGCGTTCGCGAAGCGCTGCGTCTGCTGGAGAGATAGCATCCGTAAGGGGAATCTCGACCAAGCCGTAATACCGGAAATCTTACCGTGCATGCGATCCAAGAAGGCTGCGGTCAGGATGAGCCCCAGATATGTTTCGGTCTTTCCGCCGCCGGTCGCGAACCAAACGATATCAACAATGTCGTTTTCGGCGCCAGGATTTACCAAGCATCCCAAGTTTGACAGGAGGAACGCGAACTGGAATGGTCGCCACTCGTCATAACGCCCCCGCGCGGATAGCGCCATAGAATGGTTCATAAGTTGGAATGCCTTGCGAAGGTCCCCGTTGGTTTCAAGCAATTCGACGCCTCGCTTAATCCGACCAAGCTCACCGAGAAACTCCTCACGTGCGGTGGTGGCTTCTTCTCGCATTCCATCGGACCATTCTTCATCACTGGCACGGCGCGCCATCGTTTCCTCTGACCAAGCACTAGCCGCCCATGATTCAAATCTACGGATAAGTTCAGTCGCACTTCCTACGGGGTCATGGGAAAGCGTTTCAAATCTAATGTCCGGTTCGTGTTGTTCCGAGAACGCCCAAAAGTCTGGCCGATATCTGTTAACCGCAGGGCCATCACTCGTACGTATGACATCCCCCTCCACGGTGATGCCGCAGTTGATGCCGTATGCATGGACTTTTCGATTGAACCGGAAACTGTCCGGCAGGCTTTCAAGTTCGAACGGGGTGTGATCGAGCCCGATAACTGACAACGACGCCTCGAAGAATCGGCCGTCTACGAATTCTGCGTTTTCTTGACTTGTATTAACAAGCGTTACCTCAATGGCTCGGGATGACAAATCCCGGCCTGTGACGCGTACACGCACGTCCGCCGAGAGACTTGATGCATTCAGGGCGCCCAAAGCGTCGGCTAACATTGATGCGCCAAAAATTTGGGTGCCTGCATGCTCCGCCACTTCGACTGGAAGCTGAACGTCGATGAAGGGCATCTTGTCGTATACCCACCGCAGCCCTTTCTCCCCAGGTGGTCTTTCTCGCTTCCGTCTACGCCAGAGACAGAATTTGATTGCAACCGTAAAACGCCATGGACCGCGCTCCTTCGGGCGAAGGCGCAAACCAATGGCACATGGTTCTAGCCGATCTCCTCGATCATCCGGCCGGGTTACGAAATCCTTCGGCCCCAATCGGCCGAGCCAGAAGCGGCCGGTTGGATCGACCGGTGATGTTGTCTCCTCATCGCCCCGTGCCTCAATAAGAGCCTGTTTTTCCAGCCAGCATACAAAGCGTTCGGCTGCTCTATATTGATGCTCTTCGGTTTGCTCCGGGCCAATGAATTCCATATTCACCCTATCTAATACTGTGTCAATCCGAGGTTGTGTTGGTATGGTAACGCGAGAAAGCACTATTCAAGCGCGTATGGCATATACAAAGGGAAATCATCCCACATTCAGGAGTGATATTAACGGACCGTGCTGCTGCTACAAGAACCCGGAAGTTAACTCGCCGTCGAACGCCGGGCATTCATCACGGCATTACCCTGCGGCCAATTTCAATTTTTTGTTGGTGTCGGCACGTGCGCGCTTCGAGATTTCTGTATTAGCCAAAGACCCTACAAGTAGACCGCTTAGAATCTGAGTGGCATTGCGATCCAACTTCTTCAATCCAGGAAGGGCGAGAGCCTTCTTTTTGCCATGTCCTAGTAAGATTTCTTGCCCAACAAGAGTACGAGCAAGTAAGTCGTATTCCTCAAGCAAATTTCTTATACGCAATCCGTTCTCATCGAGTTGATCCAATAGCATGAAGGGGCGTGTAAGCCCCGGGCCATTGTGACTCCATACTTTCTGCATATTGGAAATGTCTGCATGTCGGATGAAGTCGATTAGGTGTGTCAATTCTGCGCGGACTTGTGACCTTAGATTACCAGGGAGCCGAGAAAGGACACGAGAGTGCAGCGAATCATCCAAAGTCAACGTCTGGATCGACTTCGAGGTTCCAAAATAGAATGCTACCTCCCATGTAACATGCTCTCCGGAAATTTTATTCGTGAGATCGAAACGGACACCACTCTTGAGGCGAAGGCTGGGAATTGCGAAACGGAAAGTGCGGTTCCGTGGGTATCTGGCCCCTGGCCGATCCGGCCGTGCGTCCAATGCTGGAGGGATTGGTGTTTTAAGTAGTTCGGCGTGACCCGTGAGTGGTCGCACTACTTTAGCAGGCCGCTCCTGAAATGCTTGCGCAACATAATAGGAAAATGCGGGCGGAATAGCATTCCCAACCATGCGAAGCTTCTGAGCGTATGAATCACCATAGAACTGGAAAGTTATGGGGAAGCCTTGTAGGCAGGCACGTTCTCTCACGGTTAGCCGACGGAAGGTGCCTGGCTGCTTTTGATCTTCAATGACGATGCTTTCGCGCGAGACTCTCGTGCAGGTTGCGGTTATCGTTCGAACACTTCTGCCCAGCTGGTCGGGGAAGGACATGGAGTTGTACACGGGATGCAGTATTTTACTGGCCCTATTTATCCGTATTTCCTCGTCGCTTAGGGCATCTTCAGTGACATGGTCACGGAGATCGCACTTGTTCAATGCGAGTCCGTATATCGGATCAATGACCCTATCCGCTGCTAGCGCCTGGACAATGTCACCAAGGGTCCTCTTCGGCATCCTGGCTGAATAACTGTTCAGCAGATCAAAATCAAAGTTTCCTGCAATGCAGCGCTGGCGGCGTTGCGGTAGGCCGAAGGACTCCATGTTGATTACCTTAGGCACTATGTTGAGATGCCTGAATTTTGATAGGCGGCCCTTGGGGCGCAATTCCTGTTCCAGAATTTTCGCAACGCGGGGCACATTCTCCATTGCCCAGTATTTCGGCTTCAGATGATCAATGATTGTTAGAAATATTTTGATGTCTTCAAGACCATCATCTATGTCGCCATTACCTCCTCTATTTGAAAATGAGAACTGAGTGCACGGAGGGCTGCCTACCACTATGTCGATGTCAGGTGGGAGATCGGTAAGGCTAAGCCGCCTGATATCTACGGTTTGGGCTTGATGTTGGTTGTTCTTGAAGTTGGTCTCATTGGCCAAGCCCCAACGTTCATAGGAAGCAATGACTTCAATCCCGGCTAGACGTAACCCAAGAGCCCACCCGCCAACGCCTGAATAGAGGTCTACCGCGCGAAGCCTCTTCGCCTTGCCTTTGACCATTTATCTACCATCCGCAAACGGTTACCAATTGGGCGGAAATTAGACAGGATCCTGGGTTGAATAGCAAGGTTTGGCTGAAAATGTTTTCCTTAAATTCGGAAAAACCGCATTGCTTCGTCACAAAGTAGGATTACGGCAACCATACGTGGGTCAAACACAGGGCTTGAGTTACGGGTCCGATCATTCGCACATCGCATGGGTTTGAGGTAATTGCTCGCAGCAAGCATGCTGCAGCAACAGGTTTTCTGAGATACTCCAAACAACTTCCTTATCTAATCGACGGCCCATTTCCCTAAACAGCCATTTATGGAATTCCTACTCTATTGGGTCGGCCTGGCGGCGGTGGCGGTGAATGCCCTGACCGGCGTGCTCGATGCTGGGCGCAAGCAGATGGATCTCGTCGGCGTGGTGATGGTGGGGACGGCCACGGCGCTCGGCGGCGGGACGGTGCGCGACATTCTGCTGCAGCGGCCGGTGTTCTGGCTGAGCGACCAGATCTATCTGATTGTTGCGGTGGCGACGACGCTGATCATCTTCTTCGCGGTGCGCGGCCTGCGCCTGCCGCCGCGCCTGTTTCTCATCCCTGACGCAATCGGACTCGCGCTCTTCACCGTCGTCGGCACCCAGATATCGCTGCAGGCCGGCGCGCCCTGGCTGGCGGCGAGCCTTTTGGGGGTGATTACCGGCGTGGTCGGCGGGGTGGTGCGCGATGTGCTGTGCAACGAGGTGCCGCTCATCTTCGTGCGCGGCGAACTTTACGCGACGGCTGCGTGGATTGGGTCTATCGCGCTGATCGGGCTGCAGTCGCTCGGCGTGTCGGCCATCATCGCGGCCTGGGCGGGCATGGCGACGGTGCTGGCCGTGCGCCTGGCGGCGATGGCCTTCAAGATCACGCTGCCGACTTATTCTTCGCGCGAGTAGCGGTTTTCTCCGCAAGCGTCGGGGCTTGTTGGCTTAGGCCAGCCGCCCGCCATGCTGCAGGTAACGCCGCAGCGCGGACGACAAATTACCCCACAACATCAGCGCGGACAGCGCGAGCACGATGCCGGCCGGCATGTGCAAGGCATCCGGCCAGGCCACGGCGGCGACGAGCAGGGCGAGGGCGGCAAGGTGCAGGCGGAACTGCAGGCGCAGGTTCTTCTCGTCGATCATCTGCTTCATGTTGGGGATGGTGCCGGCCTTGGCCTGCAGCTGCGCCTGCAGGTGGAACCAGGCGAGGAAGGGCACGATCTTGTAGAGCATGCCGGCCACCACGCTTACCGCGAACCCGACCAGGAACAGCACGCCCAGCAGCATGGGGTAGGCGTTGCTCTTCGCCCACGCCGGCCACAACTGCGCCACCAGCCAGGCCAGCACGCAGGCGATGAGGCTGGCCATGCCTAGGCGCCAGTAATCGAGGGTGATGTCGGGCAATTTTCTGCGCCGGCGCGATTGCAGGTTAAGGGTGTGGAAGGCGAACAGCAGCACGCCGGCGGCGAGGCCGGCATCGAGCAGGATCACGCCGCGGTGTGGCAGCAGCGGCGCGAAGGCGCGCAATGCCAGCAGCACGAACATCGCGCCGGCCAGCCAGCGGCTCAAGCGCGGCGGGTAGGGCGGGGTGATCTGGAACATGGGCACGACCTGCCAGGCCACGCCTGCCACCAAGAGCAGCACCCAGCCGAGCAGGCCGAAGCCGACATGCGCGGCGCTGGCACCTTCGATGATGGGTGCGTTTTCCCAGCCTGCGCGCAGCAGTGCGAGCGCGATGCCGAGCGCCACGGTGAAGACGAGGCTTGCCACTGCGAAGCGCATGCCGTTGACGGTGGCGTTGGATGCGGCGCGTGCGAGGCTGATCGCGGCGGCGGCGATGAATACGGCAAACGCGGCCAGCAGCAGGATGACGCCAGCGGCGAAGGCCTTGGGGGTGCCGAGCAGGAAGCCCGCCAGCAGCGCGGCGGTGCCGAGGGTGAGCGCAATGTGGCTGGCGCGCGCGACAAAGCGCGGCGCGGGCAGGGGCGAACCTGCCACCACCGGCAGCATCTGCAGCATGGCGCCCAGCATGACCATGGCGAGAAAGCCGAGGGTGAGCGCATGGGTGAGGGCGAGCGCCTGCGGCGTCCAGCGCGAGGCGAGGGCTTCGGGATAGAACGCGATGAGGATGCTAGCCGCGATGAGGAACATCGGGGCGGTGAGAAAAAAGCGCAGCGGCAGCGAGAACGGCGGGGCTTGCGAGAAGGCGAGGCCGGGTTGGGTGCTCATGCGGGAGAAAAACCTTTAACCACGGCGGGTACGGGGAACACGGGAGAAGCGAGGAGAAATGTAGGGCGGCATACCCATGCCGCCGAACGTGGGTGTCGGCAAGGGTTTGCCGACCTACGCGCTGTCCGGGGTGGTGCTGGGCTTTTTTTAACTGGATCGCCACGGCCCTGCGGGCCTCGCGATGACGATTTCCCTTGTTCGTCATTGTGAGGAGGCGGCGCCCTCACCCCAACCCTCTCCCCGAGGGAGAGGGGGCAAACGCTGGGCCAAAACCGATTTGACGTGGCAATCCAGTTAATCAAGGGCATTTGTGCATCAATGACGGTTACGTGCCGGCTTGCCGGATCAGGATGACATAGCTGCCGTCGGGCTGCGCAGTGGTGTCGTGACCATACCCGCGCTCGTCGAGGATTGCATAGAGCGGGAAGGGTTCGCGATGCAGCAGCAGGCGGATCGACTGGCCGGGCCGCAGCAGGGAGAGCGTCTGCATGACTTTTTCCAGCGGCTCGGGCGGCTCCAGGCCGCGCGCGTCGATGAGGATTTCGTCAATCGGTGTGGGCATTACGTTCGCCCTCTCCCCACTTGTGGGGAAGGTTGGGGTGGGGATCGGTTTGGGCATGGCGTTCGCCCCGTCAAAGTGGTTTAGGCCCGGCGTTTGCTCCCTCTCCCCGAGGCACCCTCTCCCCCGGCCCCTCCCCCCGAGGGGGAGGGGGGAAGGGTGCCTCGGGGAGAGGGTGGGAAATGGAGTCACCCACGCTTGATTTCCCCCGTTTGTTCCCCTTGTCGGCCCTCTCCCCCGCCCCTCCCCCCAAGGGGGAGGGGGAGTACGACGAACGGAAGATTGGGTCAGGTCCACCCCCCTCTCCCTCGGTAACATACAAGGGCTGGGGTGAGGGCACCCGGGAGAGGGCTGGGGTGAGGGGCGCTTTGATGGGGATCACTTGGAAACGGCTTCCATGGAATGCAAGACCGCCGCCCTGTCCGCGCCAAGCGCGCGGTCGGCCATGGGGTAGAGCATGTTCTCTTCCTTGAGGTTGTGCTGCTGCATGAGCATGTTGAGGGTTTCCGAGGCGCCGAGGTAGGCCGACACGTTGCCGGCTTGGGCGGCAGCCGCCATGTCGGCGATCAGCGCGCGCATCTGTTCGTGTTCCATGCGCATGACCTGGGTGGGGCCGGCGCTCATGCCGGTGCGTTCTTCGAAGGCGGGGAACAGCACTTCTTCTTCCATCGCCAGGTGGTGCGCCATGGCGGCCTGGAATTTTCCGAACAAGTCGCGCGCGCTGTCCCAGTTCTTGTTGCCCGCGGCTTCCTCGGCCAAGGCGAACAAATCGTCGCAGGCGCGGTGGTCGCTGCCCATGTATTCCAGAATCGTGCTCATGTCTTGGTCTCCATAACATGTGGAAAATACTCATGTTTAAGTATATCAGGACAATCTAACCTGAAATTCATCTTGACACCGCTACAAGATGTCGTATCTTGGCTGGGTGCCAGACACAAAATGTTGATAGGGAGGTGACAAGCATGAATTCCGTAATAGCAGTTCTGCCCCGTGAAGTCATCAAGCGCGACGGCCGCCGCGCGGCCTTCGACGCCGGCAAGATCCGATCGGCCATATTGCGCGCCGGCCAGGCGAGCGGCGAATACGGCGAGGCCGAGGCCGACCTGCTCACCGCCCAGGTGACCAAGGTGCTGATCCATAAATTCAAGAACAGCCCGCCCGACATCGAGCGCATCCAGGACACCGTCGAGCAGAGCCTGATCGCCGCCAACCACCTCGCCACCGCGCGCGCCTACATCGCCTACCGCGACAGCCACAGGAAGCGGCGCGAGGACCGCCGGAC
>DCVO01000090.1:0-729 GCA_002327405.1 Thiobacillus sp. UBA2186
TCAGCCCCCAGCCGATGGTCGGGTTGGTCCGGATCAGCCCGCGGATGTCGTCCATCAGCTGGGTGCCGGCCTTCTGCGTGGCATGGCCGACGGCGAAGAAGATCGCGGACATGGTGAGCGAGTGCATGGTCATGTGCAGGAGGCCGGCAAAGTTCGCCACCGCCCCGCCCATGCCGAATGAAAAAGTGATGAGGCCCATGTGCTCGATGGAGGAATAGGCGAACATGCGCTTCACGTCGGTCTGGCGCTTGATCAGGAAGGCTGCGAGCACCACCGAGAGCAGGCCGAAGCCCATCATCAGGTTGCCCGCCATGTCGGTGCCGAGCGCGCCGTCGACCAGCACCTTGGAGCGCATCACCGCATAGAGCGCGACGTTGAGCAGCAGGCCCGAGAGCACGGCCGAAATCGGCGTCGGGCCTTCGGCGTGCGCGTCCGGCAGCCAGTTGTGCAGCGGCGCCAGGCCGACCTTGGTGCCGTAGCCCACCAGCAGGAACACGAAGGCCAGCTGCAGCACCGTGGGCTCGAGCCTTTCCTTCACGCCGTTGAGGTGCGTCCACATCAGGGCCGTGCCGCCCTGGCCGAGAATCTTCTCCGCCGCGAAGTAAAGCAGGATGGTGCCGAACAACGCCAGGGCGATGCCGACGCCGCACAGAATGAAATATTTCCACGCCGCCTCCAGTGCCGCCGGGGTGCGGTAGAGCGACACCAGCAGCACGGTGGCGAGCGTCG
>DCVO01000090.1:778-2561 GCA_002327405.1 Thiobacillus sp. UBA2186
TGCGCATGTAGGGGCGCGAGAACAGCGAGGTGGTGAGCGCCACGAAGGCGGTCAACGCGACCAGGAAGACGTTGAAGGAATCGATGAAGAACCAACCCTTGCCGACCATCATCGGTCCCTGCTCGATGATCTGCTGGGTGAGCCGGGCTGCGGCCAGGAAAGTCAGCAGGCTGAACAGGGCGTTGATCTCGGGCGCATTCCGGCGGCTGCCCCACAGCGCCAGGAAGATGCCGCCTGCCAGCGGAATGCCGAGTAGCCAGAAAATTTCCATTTAAGCTTTACGCGAAGCGGCCAAATCCCCCTCTCCCTTTGGGAGAGGGCCGGGGTGAGGGACAGGGCCCATGCCGTTCAAGACACTTTTCATGAGCGTCATTTTTCCTTGAGCTTTTCCATATGCTTGAGATCCAGCGAGTCGAAAGTTTCGCGGATCTGGAAAATGAAGATGCCCAGCACGAACACGCCCACCAGCACGTCGAGCGCCACGCCCAGTTCCACCACCAGCGGCATGCCGTAGGTGGCGCTGGTGGCGGCGAAGAACAGGCCGTTTTCCATGGACAGGAATCCGATCACCTGCGGGATGGCCTTGGTGCGGGTGATCATCATGAGAAAGGCCAGGAGCACGGTCGCCATGGCGATGCCCAGGGTCGAGCGCGTCACCGTGCCGGACATTTCGGAAATGGGCAGCGCCAGGTTGAAGGCGAAAATCACCAGCACGATGCCGATCAGCATGGTGGTGGGGATATTGATCATCGGTTCCACCACTCGATTCACGTTCAGCTTGCGGATCAGGCGGTAGAAATACCAGGGCATGCCAATCACCTTGAGGGCCAGGGTCAGCGCCGCCGAGTAGTAGAGATGATGCTGGCCGGTCGACCAGGCGATGATGGTCGTGGACAAGGCCAGCGCCGCGCCCTGCCAGGCGAACAGCGTCACCAGGCTGACCACGCGACGCTGCGACAGCATGGCGAAGGAAAGCAGCAGCAGGATGGCCGCGAGCAGGTTGACGATCTGGAGGTGATAAGTCAGCGTCATCTCAGACCTCCAACAGGAAGTGGATCAGCATGCCCAGCACCGCCAGGAGAAAGGCGGTACCGAGAAATTCCGGCACGCGGAACAGGCGCACCTTGGCTGAGATGGCTTCCAGGAACGACAGCGCGACGCCGCCGACCGCAAGCTTGGCAACCATGGCGAGCACGGCCAGGGGCAAGGCCGCGAAATCGCCCTGCGGCGCGATGCCCCAGGGCACGAACAGCGCGATGCCCAGCACGGAATAGGTGTAGAGCTTGAGCGCCACCGCCCATTCGATCAGCGCCAGGTGGCGCGCGGAATATTCCAGGATCATGGCCTCGTGGATCATGGTGAGTTCGAGGTGGGTGGTGGGGTTGTCCACCGGGATGCGCGCGTTCTCCGCCACCGACACCATCCAGAACGCCACCGCCGCGAACGCCAGGCTGGGATAGATGGCGAACTCCTTGTGCGCCAGCGTCTCGACGATGGTGGGCAGGCCGGTGGACTGGGAAATCAGGCTGGCAGTGAAGAACACCATGAGCAGCGCCGGCTCGGCGAGGAAGGACACCAGCATTTCCCTTCTCGCGCCCAGGGTGCCGAAAGAGGTGCCGGTGTCCATGGCGGCCAGCGCCAGGAACACGCGCGCCAGCGCGAAAATGCCGACCAGGGCAATGACGTCGGCTGCCGGCGAGAACGGCAGGTCATTGGCGATGGTCGGCACGATGCCGGCCGCCAGCGCCATGCAGGCAAAGATCATGTAGGGCGCGAAGCGGAA
>DCVO01000168.1 GCA_002327405.1 Thiobacillus sp. UBA2186
ATGGCGCTGATCGGCCTGTTGCGCGCGCCAAAAGTGCAGATCGAGGGCAGCATGCGCTTTCGCGGCACCGAACTGACCGGCCTGAAGGAGTCGGACTACTGCCGCCTGCGCGGCAACAAGATCGGGCTCATTTTCCAGGATGCGACCGCGGCGCTCAATCCCTGCTTTACCGTGGGCGAGCAGATCGCCGAGCCGCTCAAGCGCCACCTCAGGCTGTCGAAATGGAACCGGCGCCAGCGCGCCGCCGAGCTGATGCAGAGCGTGGGCATTCCCGAACCGCGCCTGCGGCTCGATGCCTATCCGCACGAACTGTCCGGCGGCATGCAGCAGCGCGTGATGGTCGCCATCGCGCTGGCCTGCAACCCCGAACTGCTGCTTGCCGACGAGCCCACCAGCGCGCTCGATGTCACCATCCAGGCGCAGATCATGGAGCTCATCCTGGAGCGGGTGCGGGCGCTGAACTCCAGCGCGATCTTCGTGCTGCACGACCTTGCGCTGGGCGCGCAGGTGTGCGACCGCATCGCGGTGATGTACGCCGGACAGATCGTCGAGGAGGGGCCGAGCGAGCGCGTGCTCGCTTCGCCGCTGCATCCCTACACGCGCGGGCTCAAGTCGTGCGTGGTCGAGCTGGGGTCGAAGATGTTGAAGCCGATTCCCGGCCAGGTCCCGTCACTTAACGCCATGCCCGCCGGCTGCCGTTTCGCGCCGCGCTGCCCCAGGGCACAGGCGATCTGCGGCGAGCGGCGCCCGCCGGCCGTCACCCAGGACGGCCGCCAGGTCGCTTGTTGGTTCATAGAATAGGCATTGCCATGCAAGACCCCGTTTTTTCTTTGTTGGACGTCGAACGTAGCTACGAACTGCGGCAGCCGGGCTGGTTTCGCCGCGACACGCGCAAGCTCAAGGCGCTCGACGGCGTGCGCCTGGAATTGCAGCGCGGCGACACCCTTGCCCTGGTCGGTGAAAGCGGCTCGGGCAAGTCCACGCTCGTGCGCCTCATGCTCGGCCTCGAAGCGGCGAGCGACGGCCGTGTGCTGTACGGCCAGCACGATCTTTCCCGGCTCGATGCCGAGGGGAAGAGGCGCTTTGCGCGCGAGGTGGCGTTCATTTATCAAAATGCGCGCGGCTCGATGAATCCGCGCATGCGCATCGCCGACATCCTCGCCGAGCCCATCCGCCTGCACGGGCTGTGCGCGGAGGGCGACATCCCCGCGCGCGTCGCCGCGCTGCTGGATCGCGTCGGTCTGCCTGTCGGCATGCTGCAGCGCTTTCCCGGCGAACTGTCCGGCGGCCAGGTGCGCCGCGTCGCCATCGCCCGCGCGCTGGCGGCCGAGCCCGGCGTCATCATGGCCGACGAGTCGGTGGCCGGGCTCGACGTCTCGGTGCAGGCCCAGGTGCTCAATCTATTGCGCGAGCTGTGCCGCGAATCCGGCATCACCCTCGTGTTCATCACTCACGACCTCGGCGTGGCGAGCTACCTGTGCGAGAAGATCGCGGTGCTCTATCTCGGCCGCATCGTCGAGCAGGGGCCGACCGGGGCCATCCTCAACGCGCCGCGCCATCCCTACACACGCGCGCTGCTGCGGGCGTTTCCGCGCTTCGACACGCCGATCGAGGCCTCGCTGAAAGGCGAAATCCCGAGCCCGGTGGACCTGCCCAAGGGCTGCCGCTTCGCCGGACGCTGCGCGCAGGTCAAGCCCGAATGCCGCGAGATCGATCCGGTGCTTGCAGCACTCGATGCCGACCGCCAGGTGGCCTGCCTGTTTCCGGTCATGACGCCATGACCTCCCGCTATGCGCTGTCTTCGCAAGGGGTGGTGACTTCGCCGCATCATCTGGCCACCGCCGCAGGCAAGGTCGTGCTCGAAGCCGGCGGCAATGCCATCGAGGCGGCGCTCGCCGTGGGTTCCACGCTCAGCGTGGTCTATCCGCACATGAACAGCCTGGGCGGCGACGGCTTCTGGCTCATCGGCGACGAGGCCGGCAATCTTGTCGGGCTCGACGGCGCCGGCCCGGCCGGCAGGTACTACACCCCGGATTTCTATGCGCGGCAAGGGCTGAAAACGATCCCCATGCGCGGGCCGCACGCCGCCAACACCGTAGCCGGTCTGGTATCGGTATGGGATGCCGCGCATGCCTTCAGCCGCGACCACTGGCGCGGGCGCCTGTCCTGGCAGGCGCTGCTCGAACAGGCGCAAGCCCATGCCGAAAACGGCTTTGCCTGCAGCGCGAGCCAGGGCGATTTTCTCGGGCGGAAGTGGGCGGAGCTTTGCGGCTTCGAAAATCTCACCGGCATCTATGCGCCAGGCGGCAAGCCGGTTGCGGCCGGAACGATCTTCCGCCAGCCGCAGCTCGCCGAATCGCTGCGCCTGTTGCAAAGGGACGGCGCGGAAGGCTTCTATCGCGGAGAACTCGCGCGCCGCATCGCCCAAGGATTGTCCGCAGCCGGCAGCCTGCTTTCTGCCGAAGACCTGGCAGCGTTCCGCTGCCGGCAGGTGGAACCGATCGGCATGCGCTACCGCAAGGGCCTCGCCGTCAACATGCCGCCGCCCACCCAGGGCCTGGCTTCGCTGCTCATCCTGGGGCAGCTCGACAAGTTCCATTTCGTCGGCCATTCGCACCTCTCCGCCGATTATGTGCATCTCGTGGTCGAGGCGACCAAGCAGGCCTTCCGCCTGCGCGACCGCTATGTGGCCGACCCCGATCACGTCGCCGTGCCCGTCGGCAAGCTGCTGTCGCCGGACATGGCCACCAGCCTCGCCGACAACATCGACATGTCGCGTGCCGCGCCCTGGGGCAAAGGCGCGGGGCCGGCCGACACGGTGTGGTTCGGCGTAATGGACGCGAAGGGACGCGCGGTAAGCGCCATCCAGAGCATCTACCACGAATACGGCAGCGGCGTGGTGGCGGGCGATACCGGCATCATCTGGCAGAACCGCGGCGCATCCTTTTCGCTCGACCCGCGCCATCCCAATGTGCTGAAGCCGGGCAAGCGTCCCTTCCATACCCTCAATCCCGCCATGTACCTGGAGGACGGCCGAGCCCGCCTGGTCTACGGCACCATGGGCGGCGACGGCCAGCCGCAGACCCAGGCGGCGGTGGCCACGCGCGCGCTGGACTATCGCCTGCCGCTGCCCGAGGTGCTGGACAGCCCGCGCTGGCTGCTCGGACGCACCTGGGGGCAGAGTTCCGAGACCTTGAAGCTGGAGGGCCGTTTCGCGCCGGAGGTGTTCGACGAACTGGCCAAGCGCGGCCATGAAGTGGAGCGCGTGGAGGATTACGCGCAGATGATGGGGCACGCCGGCGTCATCCGCGTGCT
>DCVO01000002.1 GCA_002327405.1 Thiobacillus sp. UBA2186
AGTGCGCGTTGACCATGTATTCCACGCTGTCGGCGATAAGGTCGCGGCTCGGCAGGCTGTAGAGCATGCCGCCGTGGCCCATGGCGATGCCGTCGTCCACGGCGATGGTGTCGAATTCCTTGGCCACGCCGCCGAAGGCCTCGATCTCGCGCGCCACCAGCTGGCCCAGGTCCTTCAGGTGCACGTGGCCGGGCACGAACTGGGTGAAGGAGTTGGCGATGGCGATGATGGGCTTGTCGAAATCGGCATCCTTCATGCCGGTCGCGCGCCACAGGGCGCGCGCGCCGGCCATGTTGCGGCCGTGGGTGGTGGTGCGGGAACGGTATTCGGGCATGGCTGTCATCCGGTAAAGCTATAATCGATCTGCCATTTTACCCGCCCCAGCCCGCCAAAACATGCTCGTACATCCGCAATTCGACCCCGTCGCCTTCTCGCTCGGCCCGCTCAAGGTGCACTGGTACGGCCTCATGTACCTGCTGGCCTTCCTGCAGTTCTGGTGGCTGGGGAAAAAACGCCTGGCCGCACGCCCCGAGCTGGGCATGACGGAAAAGGGCCTGGACGACCTGATGTTCTACGGCGTGCTGGGCGTGGTGCTGGGCGGGCGGCTCGGACAGGTGCTGTTCTACGAGCCCGGCTATTACCTTGAGCACCCGGCCGAAATCATCGCGGTGTGGAAAGGCGGCATGAGCTTCCACGGCGGCCTCATCGGCGTGCTGGCCGCCGTGACGCTGTGGGCCAGAAAACACCAGGTGGCCTGGCTGGCCGCATCGGATTATGTGGCGCCCCTGGTGCCGCTGGGCCTCGCCTTCGGCCGCATCGGCAACTTCATCAACGGCGAGCTGTGGGGCCGCGCGGCCGACCCCGGTCTTCCCTGGGCCATGATCTTCCCCCAGGCCGGCGACAGCCTCGCCCGCCACCCCTCGCAAATCTACCAGGCCCTGGGCGAGGGCCTCGCGCTGTTCCTCATCCTGTGGCTGTATGCGCGCAAGGCCCGTCCCCTGGGGGCGGTATCCGGCGCTTTCCTCGTCGGCTACGGCGTGTTCCGCTCGCTCGCCGAATACTTCCGCGAGCCGGATGCCGGCATCTTCGGCCAGTCCTACCTTATCAGCATGGGCCAGTGGCTGTCCCTGCCCATGATCGCGATCGGCCTCTACCTGCTGGCGCGCGCCTACCGGAAGGTTTGATGCGCAAGCTCTGGATTGCGCTTGGCTGGCTTATCGCCGCCGCCATCGTCCTGCTTTCCCTGATACCGCTTGCCGCGGGACCGGACATCGCAGGCGGCGACAAGCTCGGCCACCTCCTGGCCTACGGCGGGCTCATGGCGTGGTGGTCGCAGCTTTACGTTTCCGGCACAGCGCGCCTCAAACTGGCCCTGGTCTTCATTGCCCTGGGCGGCGCCATGGAACTGGCCCAGGGCCTCACCCCCGCGCGCTACCCGGAATGGCTCGACCTTGCCGCCAACGCCGCCGGCGTCCTGCTGGGCTGGCTCGCCGCGCCGCCGCGCCTCCCCAACTTCTGCGAAAGACTCGCCGCCGCCTTCCCCGGCAAGCCCCGCTAGCGCTATAATCGCGCCTCACGTGGGGCGGTAGCTCAGCTGGGAGAGCGNNGGAGTTCGATCCTCCTCCGCTCCACCAATTCAACACCCAAGCAAGTCCAGCAAAATCCAGAAGCCCGCGTGACTGCGGGCTTTTTTTGTTGGTTTTGCGTCCCGGAAGGGGTAATACCATCCATTGACATCCGGGAATAGATGGGGGCAACATTGGGGGCAAGTGAGTTGCCCCCGCAAGGAGTTGCCCCCAAATGCCCCTCACAGACACCGCGATTCGCAGCGCCAAGCCCGGCGAAAAGGCCGTCAAGCTGTTCGACGAGCGCGGGCTTTATCTGGAAATCTCCCCCACCGGGGGCAAGTGGTGGCGGCTGAAGTACCGCTTCGACGGCAAGGAAAAGCGGCTGTCGCTGGGCGTCTATCCCGACGTGAACTTGAAAAACGCACGGGAACGCCGCGACGAGGCGCGCAAGCTGCTGACCAATGGCATCGACCCGAGCGAGAACCGCAAGGTGCAGAAGTCGGCGCGCGCCGACCGGGCGGCGAACAGTTTCGAGGCCGTGGCGCGGGAGTGGTTCGCCAAGTATTCCCCGACTTGGGCCGCCTCGCACGCCAGCAAGATCATCCAACGGCTGGAAAAAGACATCTTCCCTTGGCTCGGCGGCAAGCCGATTGCGGAGATTGCCGCGCCGGAACTGCTGACCGTGCTACGCCGCATCGAAAACCGGGGCGCGCTGGACACGTCACACCGGGCGCACCAGAACTGCGGGCAGATATTCCGCTATGGCATCGCCACCGGGCGATGCGACCGCGACCCGGCTGGCGACTTGCGCGGCGCGCTGGCGCCAGCCAAGCACGAACACTTCGCGTCCATCACGGAACCGGCGGCAGTGGGCGAATTGCTGCGCGCCATCGACGGCTTCCGGGGCACCCTCGTCGTGCAAAGCGCCTTGAAGCTCGCGCCCCTGTTCTTCGTGCGGCCCGGCGAATTGCGGCAAGCGGAATGGGATCAGTTCGACTTCGAAAAACGCGAGTGGCGTTACTTCGTCACCAAGACCAAGAGCGAACACCTCGTCCCGCTGGCGAAGCAGGCCGTGGCGATCCTGCAAGAACTCCAACCGCTGACCGGCGGTGGAAAATTCGTGTTCCCCGGACGCGATCCGAAAAAGCCCATGAGCGATGCCGCGCTGAACGCCGCCCTGCGGCGCATGGGCTACGACACCAAAACCGAAATCACCGGCCACGGCTTCCGCGCCATGGCGCGCACCATCCTGCACCAGGAATTGGGCGTGAAGCCGGAAGTCATCGAACACCAACTCGCGCACCGCGTGCCGGACGCGCTCGGCACCGCCTACAACCGCACCAAGTTCCTCAAGGAGCGCCGCGACATGATGCAGCAGTGGGCGGACTATCTCGACAAGCTTAAGGCCGGCGCAGAAGTGATCCCCTTGCAAGGTCGCCAACGCTGAGACGCACGACGCGCCTCTGGCCTGCCGTTACCTGAATGCTTCCCCCTTCTTCGCTCTGGCGGAGGCGGTATCCACAATGTGGTCGATGACCCGCTCTTTAGTTTTCCATTTCAAGACTAGCTTGCCGGGGTCCATCCCGTATTCCGCTACGATGTCGCGCAACTGTTCAAGATCGAGAGCAGCGAGGCGTTGCCGCAGAATCGCGTCGCCTTCCTGATATACGGCAACAGGATCAAGAACGGCTGGCGCTCGTCTCCCACCCTTCCCTCTTTTCGGCACCTCGGCCTCAATGTCCTTCCCCAAACCATTGAGGGCTGTTGCCAGTCTCTCGGCGAATTCGGGATTCCGCCGAATTTCTACGAGAATGGCCTCAAACAGTGCAGCAACTTTGTTTTCTAAGGTCATCCTTCCAGCGCCTCCCAAATCTCTTTAGCCAGTGCTTCATATGCGTCAACCTGCCACTGGTAACCATATTTCTGCTTAAGCGTCCGCTGACCGGTAGAAAATTCCGCCGCGCTCGCAATCTGGTTATTCTCTTTGATGATGGTCTTAAAGAGCGGCGCGTCTTTGCCTTCCCGAAGCCGCTTTACGACATTCTGGTGTACCGTGGACTGTTCGCGGTACTTGGATACTACGATTCCAAGAGGCTCAATCGGTTCGGCAATCTGCTGCGAAAACTCGCCAACGCGCTTCACGATTTGCGGAATGCCATACGTAGACAGCACATCCGGGATGGTCGGGATCACATAGCCGTTCGACATGCGCAATCCGTTGAGGGTGATCACGCCAAGATTCGGCGGGCAGTCGATCAGTATGATGTCGTAGTCATCGACAATTGGTCGGACAGCACGAGTTAGGAGATCAATTGGATTCACCGCGTAAAAGCGGCCAGAAGGGACCGTCGCCAAGCGATCCTGCACGTCGATCAGGTCGAGGCTCGAAGGAAGCAGATCGATTGTTTTTGCAGACTGGACATCTGATACGTGCTTTTGAAGGGACTTACCCAGATCGAACTTCGGGTTTTCTGGATCAAGTGCGTCCTTGAAAAGGCGGGCCAATGTTTGATCCTTCTTGTTCAATTCCGCCCACTTCTCTTCTCCGATCAGCATCGTGGTCGCATTCGTCTGAGGATCGAGGTCAATCACCAGCACCTTCTTCCGCAGCAAAGCCGAATAGACTTCGGCAAGTGCGACTGTCGTGTGAGTCTTGCCGACCCCGCCTTTTAAATTGATAGTGGAAACTACATGTGCCATAGGAACCCTCCTCGTTCTGAGCCAAGCACGCACTTGAGAGCGCCGGAAAACCGGGCCGGATTTGAGTTCAGCGATAGGCTTCGGGAAATCCGAGAACCGCGAGCGCCAATTGGCAACGGCCTGCCGAGAGACACCTGCCAGTTCGGCAATTTCATTGATTCCGACTAGCTCTTCGCCGTGACTGTTTGCCATATCTCGCCCCTTCTGTGAACGTCGTACACAATGGATTGTGTACGTTGTTCACAATACTGTCAACCCCCAACAGGGAGCCCCTCCGGGGCGGACGGGAAGCGGGGCGCGAGCATGGGGAGCGGAAGCCGCGCAGCGGCTGATGCCCCACGCGCAGCGACACACTGGGCGGGCGGGGCATAAACATAAATGGGGTCTACATATAAATGGGGTCTACATAAATGGGGTCAGACTACATAAATGGGGTCACTACATAAATGGGGTCACACTCATAAATGCTACATAAATACATAAATGGGGTCAGACACCAATGGCACTACCTTAAGCCCTCGGCATAAAGCGCCTGCCGCTGTTTGAGGGTGGCCGCTTTCAGGACATGACGGGGTTGCGTCATGAGCGTGTGTTGGTTGGGTCGTCGCTTGACCACGCGAGGCTCGGTCCGTCCCGGTCGATCCGGCAGCCGCAAATGCGCGATGCCGGCCAGGAGATAAGCCCGGCGGAGCGTCAGCCGTCCTTGCGGCGCATGCCGCAGGTTCTCCTCGAAGGCACGAATCAATTGCAGCGCAGCCTTGAAGCTTAACTGACGCGGCAACACATGGCCAAGACACGCCGCCTGCGCCATGATCGCCCGCACCAGGTTGTAAGCCAGCAGATGCACGGCGATTTCCTTCTTCACCATCTCCGGACTCTTGCAGCGCAGCACGTCCATCTGCATCACCGTCTTGATCGATCGCAAATCCAGCTCAACCTGCCAACGGGCATGATAGAGCGCCAGCAATTCCCGCTTGCCGACCTCGCCCGCCGCGGCCAGCGTCGTGACCAGGGTCAAACCGCCGACACGCGCCTCCCGCAACGTTAAGGTTTCAGGCATCGCGGCGTAGGTTGCCGCATCCATCCAGACGGGGCGTTGCGGACGCTGCCAGGCTACAACATGATCCTTCGCGCCCAGCCGTTTGCCCCGGCGAAAGTCGGTATGCCGCAACTGATGTTGACGCACCACCACATCCACCCCATGCCGGACAAGCCAAGCCAGCAGGAAATAGCCGGAGAAATAGCGGTCGGCAATCACCACATCCCCCGCCTTCAGACGATGGGCGAGTTGCCACAGCATGGCCGTTTCTCCCGTGCGCTTGCCCTCGCACGGGCCGGTCGTCCATTCCAGCACGGCTCCGCAGGATAAGGAAATAATCGCCACCAAACGCGCCAGCGGAAACCCCAATCCGGGTTTCTGGGTTGCGCTTTGAGGAAACTCGGCCTGGTTCGCCGGGGTGTCTGGCATGGAGAGGGTTGTGCCGTCCACGAGTTTGACTTCGCGGCCTCGCCAGCGCCAGGCATCGGGCTGCGCGGCGCATAGCCGTTGCCCGGTTTCCCGCCCGAGCCGCTCGACCAGGTTCAATGCCAGTCGTGCCCGTGCACGGCAGTAGGGTCCGTTGTTCAAGCTGCACGGCGGCTGTTCCAGCGCCACCCGCTGGCTCAGGCCACGGGCGACTGCATCCTGGCAACTTTGATCGGCTCCCAGCACTTGTTCGATGAATAAGCTCAGTGTCTGCATCGGGCTATAGATGCGCTCGCGGTAGTCACCCGCTTCTTCCTCGACCATGCGCAACAGATCGTGCCGGGGAATCACCTGCCCAAGCGTCGCGCCAGATCCTTGGGCAAATCGGCGACAAAATCGTTTGACTTGTCCTGCTGCCACTCGCCGCTTGGTATGATTCATTTGGGCTGACCCTCCTGCGTTATGCACCACGGATTCGACACCCGCATCGTAACGCGTCGAGATCGTCAGCCCACATTTACCTCGTTGTTTATTATCAGAATTCGCTTAAGGTAGTGCCATTGGGGTCAGACACGATTATCATCGTCCTTCCTCGGCCTGCCCACCCCTTTTGATCCGGCGCGCCGGGCTCCAAGCCGCTCGATTTCTTCCTTGAATTTCTCGCCGCCCAGCGCCCATCCTTTGTGCGTCGATTCACGGATATCCTTGAGTTCCTGACCGGGGATCGCCGCTCGAAATAGTTGGCGGTAGGCGCTCTGCCGATCGCCATCATGCTTCCCTAGCGCAAGATATTCTCTGTGCGGCAGCAGCCAGTCAAGGTTCTTGCCGCCCTCGCCCAGCGCATTGCGCCGGTAGCTTGACCAGGGGTAGTCCCGGGGATGGGCAACCATTCCGGCGCGCACGGGATTCAGTTCGATGTAGCGCATGACGGTCAGCAGGTAGCGTTCGCTGTCCACGACCGTGGCGCGGTAGCGCCCCTCCCATAGGGTGCCGCTGCGCTTGTAGGTGTAGTTGAAGTACTGGACGTATTTCCTGCCAACCGACTGGAATACTTTGCTGATGCTGTTTTCATTCTCTGGCGTTGCCAGCAGATGGATGTGGTTGGTCATCCAGACGTAGGCATGGATTTGCAGTTGATGTTTTTCAGAGGCATCAACCAGTGCGTCGCGGAAGAACTGGCAGTCGGCCTCGGCGGCAAAAATAATCTGGCGGTTGTTGCCGCGCTGGATGATGTGCTGGGGCTGGCCGGGTATGACGTAACGGGGAAGACGGGCCATGACTGTGGTTACCGGGCAATTGGAAACACGGCAATTCTACCCCCCAATAATCGTGTCTGACCCCATATATATGGAACCGCCTGCGCCGAATCGGGTTACTGGCGCTGGCGGTTCGTGCAGGACAGTACGGGGCTGAATTCCCTGGAGTCCCACCCCATGTCCCTGTTTGCGGCCGAAGTTCATGCCCAGGCAGTGGATTTGCGACTACCGCCGTTCAAATCCCGCCGGAAAGACTGGGTGCATCCTGATGACTATTCCGTAACACAGCGGTTTGCCCGGGATGCACGGGAGCAGGGGACTCAACTGATTCTCTATGAATCGGTACGCGATCCGGAGCATGGCGGATGCGCGGCAGTGCTGTCACCTGAAGCCTTCACGCCAGGGCAGGAACCCAAAACCGAAACCTGGTTCCTGGCCGTTACGCCAAAGGGAGTAGTGTGGCAGCGCGAATCCGGGGAATACTTTGAATTCGCGTGGAATTGATTCCTCCTCCCGCCAACCTGGCGCCTCGTCTGAATCAGCACAACATGCGCCACTCGAGGCTGCCGCACTGACCAGGATTTTGCTCCCCATCGCAGCCTCACCAAGTAGTCACGGCCAACCACTCGCCATAATATTCTCTAAAGCAAATAAATACTCATTATTCTCTTGAAAGAATATATTGCATTTATTCGCTTTGAGTTATATATTGGGATTATTCTTTATCAGGAATATTAGCCATGGACTTCATCATACGGACTTCAGGGCAATTGGGACCAGTCATCCGGCAATTCCGGAAACAGAAAGGTTGGTCGCAGATGGAACTGGGGCGGCGGATCGGGCTGTCCCAGGAGCGGATATCCACGATCGAAAACCACCCCGAGCGCGTAACTTTCGACCAGCTGCTGACGATCCTCATGGCAGTTGACGCCGAAATCGCAATAGCGCCCCGCGGCACCTCGCAGGATGTGCCGTCTTCGAAGGGGTCCTGGTGATGGCGGGCCGGCCAAGCAAGTCCCAGCGCCTTGACGTGTGGATGAACGGCGAATTCGTCGGACGATGGGACTATTCGGGCAGCAAAGGCCATAGCTTCAGCTACGATGCCTCATGGATCGACCACCCTCTGGGAAGGCCTCTATCGCTGTCACTCCCCCTTTCCAATGGAACAGAACCGTTTTCAGGTGAAAAGGTTGAAAACTATTTCGACAACCTGCTGCCGGACAGCAAGGTCATACGAAAGCGACTGTCCACGCGTTTCGGCGCCAAAACCTCCTCAGCCTTCGCGCTCCTGAGCAAGATTGGGCGGGACTGCGTGGGTGCCGTGCAGTTGCTGCCCGCTGATTCGCCTGCACCCAATGTTCAGAATACCCATGCCACGCCATTGACGCCGGCACAAATTGAACACTTGCTGGACGAAACCTTGGCTGGCCACGGCATGGGGGGCCTGGAAGAGGATGACTTGCGCATCTCGATAGCAGGCGCGCAAGAAAAGACTGCCCTGCTGTGGCACGAAGACCAATGGTGCATGCCCCATGGCGCCACCCCCACAACGCATATTCTCAAGCTGCCGCTGGGGGAAGTCGGGGGACTGCGTGCCGATTTTTCCACCTCGGTCGAAAACGAATGGCTATGCGGGAAGATCGCCCAGGCCTATGGCTTCCCGATTGCCGACTCCCGGATAGCGCAATTTGGCCATCATAAAGTGCTGGTGGTCACCCGCTTTGATCGTGTCTGGAGGGATACCTGGTGGGCTCGTCGCCCACAGGAGGATTTCTGCCAGGTGAACGGGCTATCGGTCGAGCAGAAGTATGAGGATCGTGGCGGCCCCGGGATAGACAGCATTCTTTCGACATTGAGGGGAAGTGAAAATGCGATAGAAGACCGCAACAACTTCCTGGCAGCGCAACTGCTGTTCTGGATATTGGCCGCCCCCGACGGCCACGCTAAGAATTTCAGCATCTTTCTGGAACCGCGAGGCCGGTTCTACATGACGCCGCTATATGACGTGATGTCTGCCTGGCCGGTCATAGGCGGTGGCGCTCGCCAGTTCCAGTGGCAAAAAGTCAAAATGGCCATGGCCATCCGCGCCGGCAACGCCCATTACAAAATGATCGAAATCCAGCGGCGTCATTGGAACGAAGTGGCCAAGAGGAACGCGATGGGCAACGATTTTGAGCCCACCATAAAGCATCTTGTCGAAAGCACGGATGCCGCACTTAACACCGTGAATGCCCTTCTTCCACAGGGCTTCCCGGCCAACGTTGCAGATCCGATATTTGAGGGCATACGGCGGCAGGTGCGGACGCTGGAACTCAGCGCGCCATAAGCGTTCAGGCACTCAGGCCGGATGCAGGTCATGCATGTTGCGTCCATCATGGGCGATCCTCGCCTGCCTCTTCGGCATTGGCATCCATCGCACAGCTCATGACTGCAAAAGCCCTGTGCAGATCCCGCCCATCTCCGGCCCCCAATCAGACGGCAACGGCCAGTTTTTCCGGCTGCCCGACTTCGCCAGTCAACCGTCTGGTGAACTCTTCCAGCGTCATGTCGATGCGGATGATGTTCTGCTCCTGCAGGAAGCGCGCTTCGTTTCTGGTGAGTTCGCCCGGCAGCACGGCCCAGTGCCTGTCGGAGGAGCGCTTCATGACCTGGCGCGCGAAGGTGCGCTCCAGCTGGTTGCGGAAGCGGCAGCCGAGGAACAGGAAGTGCTGGCCGGTGCGCAGCTGTTGCACGATGTCGGGGATCGGGGTCTGGATGTCGATCTCGGTCAGCACTTCGACAAAGTCGGTGTCGGACACGAGAAAATTCTTTTCCGGCGAAATCGAGCCCAGTGGCTTGTACAGCAGGGTGTCCCAGGTGTCGGCCTCGAAGGGGTCGGCCTGCATGCCGTTGGGGCGGAAGTAATGCACCCAGGTGCCGAAGTGCTCTGACTGGCTAACGCCCTGCACCTGTCCCCACAGGTTGCGCACCTCGAGTGCGGTTTCCATGGCGTTGTCATACCAGGCATCGACGATCAAGAGCGGCTTGCGCACGATGCGCGCAAGATACTTGTGCAGCGCGGTTGGCGGCACGCCGGGGGCGAAGGCCTCGGCCATGATGCCGACCAGGGTCTTGCGGTGCTTGAAATTCTCGATGTACTGCGCGGCGGCGGTGAGGTTGCCGCGGATCTTGAACGGCACGCTCGATTTCGCCACCAGGCGCTGCACCAGTTCCTCGGGCGATTTCGGCACCGGGCTGCCGCCCGGAACCAGATCGAGCACGCCTGGCCCCAGATAGGGCACGATTCCACCCTCTTCCAGGTAGGCGGAAATTTCGCCCAGCGGGGCGTCGGGCTTGTCCATGATGCTTCTCCTTTAGGCTGATGCCGACGCCTTCAACTGCTCCACTTCCGCGCGCGGCAGGCGGAAAATGGCGCGCCCGCCGGACAGGGCCTGGTAATTGTCCAGGGTTGCACGGCTCAGCAGATTGAACCACTCCTGCGCCGAAAGCTCGCCGGGACGCTCGCCGATTTCGGTGACCGTGCCGTTGGGGGCAAAGCGCACGTGAATCATGACTTGGTCTTTATCCATGTGTTTCTCCTTGTTAAAAGCAAAACAATTTCTAACCACGGGGGACACGGGGAGCACGGGGAAATTTGTCACTCCTCCCCCGCTTGCCGGGGGAGGTTGGGAGGGGGTAAATGCAGCGCTTACCACACGTTGGCAATACCCCACCCCAGCCCTCCCCGGCAAGCGGGGGAGGGAGCAAAATCCCCGTGTCCCCCGTGCTCCCCGTGGTTAAAGCCTTTAAAAGCCGGACGAAAAGCCCAGTAGTTCGATAGTGACGTCCTCGGCTCCCAGCCTTGCCTGGCAGGCCAGGCGCGACTTGGAGCCGACGCCGACGATGGTGTCGAGCTTTTCGTTCTCGGTGCGCTGCACCTTGGACAGGCTCTTGCGCCCGTCGTGGACGAAGATGTGGCAGGAGCCGCATTCGGCCTTGCCGCCGCACTTGCTGCCGATGGGCTCGCCGGCGGCGAGCAGGGCTTCGAGCACGCTCATTCCTTCGTTGTATTGCAGGGTTTTGCCCGAGGGCATGATGGTCAGTACCGGCATGTCGCTACTCCTGGTGTGTTTGGTTAAACGGAAATAAGTCATAAATAGATCGCGGCCCCTGCGCCGATGTTGATCGACGCATCCTTGGCGGTTTTCACGATGAAACCGATCTGGTCCTCGGTCAGGTGCGCATGAAAAGGCAGCGCGATGATGCGGTCGGCCACTTTCTCGGCGACCTTGAAGTCGCCCTTGCGATAGCCCAGATTGGTGTAGAACGGCTGCAGGTGCTGCGGCTGGCAATAGGCCGCGGTCTCGACCTTCTCGGTGGCGAGGTCGTTGACGATGGCGTCGCGGCTGCTCTTGGTGAAGCGCGTGCCGAGGTGGACCAGATACAGGAACCAGTGCACTTCGGCCACGTCCGGGCCGATATAGGGGTCCTTGATGCCCTCGAACGACTTCACATAGTCGTAGTAGATCAGCTCGGTGTTCTTGCGCCGATCGAGAATCTGTTCGATACGCTCCAGCTGGGTCAGACCGAGCGCCGCGGTGATCTCGTTCATGCCGGCCTGATACGGCAGCATGCCGCCGATGACGACGGAGAAGCGGTCGTCGAGCTTGCGGCTGCGCAGATAGCGCAGTTTGCTGGCCAGTTCCTTGTCATCGGTCAGCACCATACCGCCCTCGCCGCAAGTCAATGCGGACGGCTGGGAAAAATCGAATATCGCGACATCGCCGAAACCGCCCACGCGACGGCCCTGGCAGGTGGAGCCGATGGCCTCGGTGGAGTCTTCGATCAACCGTAGCCCGTGGCGCGTGGCGATTTCGCGCAGCGCCGACCACGGCGCCGGATGGCCGTTGGTGTTGCCGGCCAGGATGGCGCGGGTGCCGGGGGTGATGGCGGCTTCGGCCTTGTCCGGGGCGAGGGTGCCGGACCAGTAGTCGATGTCGACGAACACGGGCCTGGCGCCAACGAGCGCGATGGCATGCGCGATCTGATGCCAGCTGTAGGGCGATGCAATGACCTCGTCGCCCGGCCCGATGTCCATGGCTTTCAGCGCCAACAGCAGGCCGAGGGTGCCGCTGGAGACGGCCACGCCCTGCTTGCGGTCGGTGTAGGCCGCAAAGGCCGACTCGAAAGCCGCCACTGCCGGGCCCTGGGAGAGGCGCGGCGACTTCAGCACGTCGGTCACCGCCTCCAGCTCCAGCATGCTGATGTCGGGATCGGAGAGCGGAATCCAGCCTTCGGTCATGATGTTTCCTTAAAAAAACCTTTAACCACGGGGAGCACGGGGGACACGGGGAAAACCATTTTTCTGAACAAAGCCTTCACTATCTGTTAAAGCTTGAGGCGAGCCTGAATGCACGCAGTTGCCTGAACAAAAAGCACTCCTCTTCCCCGTGCTCCCCGTGTCCCCCGTGGTTAATCGATTTTGCATTTCGCTCACCTCGCCGCCACCACAATCCCCGTCGCCGCAGCCGGATCGTCGGTAATGCGCCAGCAATGGTCGCGGCCGTCCACCAGGTAGAGGTTGAACTTGGAGTACTCGCGGAACGCCGCTTCGCCGCTCATGTCCTGGGCGTCGCAGCGGGTAAGCGAGAGGCCGGGGAAATTTTTGCGGAAATCCGCGAGCGGATTGCCTGCCGGCGGCTCCGCCAACAGGCCGTCGATGCGGGAAAGATCGTCCTGGCTGATCATGCTTACTCCCCCAGGCGGCGTGCTTCCACGGTGATGGGCAGGCTCGTTTCCGGCGCCATCGCCGGCAGTTCCAGGCGCCAGCCGTTTGCCAGCGTCACCACGCCGCCCCACATGCCTTCCAGTTCCATGGACACGATGGGCTCTTCCAGATCTTTCTTCGGCACGTAGGCGGAGAGGGTTCCCTGAGCGTCTTTTCTGATCATCACTTTCACGATGTTTCCTTCGGGTTTAAAAGCCTTATGCCGCCACTGTGATTGGCGCGGCGGTCATGTGTTTGAGAATTGAGGCCAGCACGTCGAGCACGCAGTCGATTTCGCTCTCCGTCGTGTAGCGGCTAAAGGAAAAACGGATGGTCGCGCGCGCTTCCGGTTCGCTCATCCCCATCGCAGTCAGCACGTGCGAAGGCGCACTGCCGCCCGCGGTGCATGCGGCGCCGGAGGAAACATGAATGCCGGCCTTGTCGAGCCGGTCGATGATGGCTTCGGCTTCCAGCGTGCCGAAACGCACGCTGCTGGTGTTGGGAACGCGCGGCAGGCTGCCGCCGTTGATGCTGGCGAAGGGAAAGCGCGCGAGCACGCCGGACTCGAAGCGATCGCGCAGCGCGGCCATTTCCGCGAGCTTGGTTTCGGGTTCGACGGCAATGAGTTCGCAGGCCATGCCCATGCCCGCGATGCCCGGCAGGTTTTCGGTGCCGCCGCGGCGCTTGCGCTCCTGATGGCCGAACAGCATGGATTGCAGCTTCAGTCCCTTGCGCACGAACAGCGCGCCCGTGCCCTTGGGCGCGTGGAACTTGTGGCCGGAGATCGACACCAGGTCGGCCGGCGCTTCTGCAAGGTCGATTGCCGCCTTGCCCGCTGCCTGCACCGCATCGCTGTGGAACAGCACGCCCCTCGATTTCGCTATCCGTGCCGCTTCCTCAATCGGAAACAGCACGCCGGTTTCGTTGTTGGCCCACATCAGCGACACCAGCGCGGTATCCGGGGTGATGGCGTTTTCCAGCACGGCCAGGTCCAGTTCCCCCTCCCTTCCTACCGGCAGCTGCGTGACGCGCAAGCCTTCCGTTTCGAGATGTGCCAGCAATTGCAGGGTGGAAGGATGTTCTACCGCGCTCACCACCACATGGCGCTTGTCCGGACTGGCCGCCAGCGCGCCGAGGACGGCGAGATGATTGGACTCGGTGCCGCCGGACGTGAACACGATCTCGGCCGGCGCCGCATTAAGCATGCGGGCGACGGATGCGCGCGCCTGCTCCATCCTCTCCCTGGCACGGGCGCCGGCGCCGTGCTTGCTGGACGGGTTGCCGTAGTTGCCGCACAGGCACTCGAACACCGGCACCACACACTCGGGCGCAAGCATGGTGGTGGCGTTGTTGTCCAGGTAGATGCTGGTAGCTTGTTCGATCATTGCCAGAAAATCCGGTCCGGGTCCCGATTCAAAAGTTGCAACAGCGCGTCCAGGGCGCTGAATTCTCCATAAAGCCGCCACTCGTGCTGCGCGTGGTCCTTGCGGTACAGGCGCCACCTGCGCGACTCGCTTGCATATTCCAGGCGGGCGATGTCGATCACGCCGCCGTCCTTGTCGATGTTGCGCGAGCAGCAGGGGCTCTGGATGCGATAGCCGCCCGCTTCCGCGCAAACTTCCGGACTCACGTAGCGGTAGCGCGCCCGCGCCGACAGCGCCTTCTCGATGCGTTTGCGGTCCACATCGTTCGGATGCATGCAGTCAGGTTGTCTTGCCGCATTGCCCACCCTGCGCTCCTCATGATGCAGGCGCGATTTCTTCCTCGAAACAGCCCACCACTGCGCCCGCCTGGAATTCCACCAGGTAGACAGGCAGGTTAAGTTCCTCGTGATAGCCAACATTGACGATTTCTCCTGGCGTGCCGGTCGCGACCAGCAAGGCCTCTGGCTCGCGGTCCGGGTAAGTGCCGTCGTTGAACAGATCGGCCGTCGCCACGATGCGCAGGCCCCACGGGTATTTCGCTTCGCGCGGTTCGATCATGCCGCCTGCTCCTCGTTACGCACCATGCTGTCCTCGACGGCTTCCAGTTCCTTGCCGCGCATGCCGACGCGGTGGCCGGTATCAACGAAGTCCACCGCGTAGATGTAGAACTGCTGCAGGAAGGTGCCGATGCTGGTGACGTAGCCGATGTCGCCCTTCTTCACCAGGATTTCGCCGATGTCCTTGCCGGCGTAGGTGCCGTCGTTGCGCACGGTCTTGGTGGACTTCACCTTCTGCCCGTAATCGAAGATCGGATCGGCGGTAAGTTCCACCACATCACTGTCACGGCTGATCTTGGCCATTTCTCAACTCCTCATTGCATGGAAACACGACACCTGAAAACCTCTGGATCGCCACGTAGCATAGGTTTGGGCCCGGCGTTTTCCCCCTCTCCCCCGGGGAGAGGGTTGGGGTGAGGGCGCGGGCCTCGCGATGACGTCATTGCGTACATGGAGGCGAAGCCGGCGCGGCAATCCGGTTAAAGTCGTGTTCATTCATCCCGATCATTAAAACGGCTGAAACATTTGCTTTTGCGTCACCAGCTGGATGACGCCGCCGGCAGCCATGCCAAGGCGCTGGCGCACGAGCTCGCGCACGAGTTCGTCCTCGTCATTGGCCAGACGCCACAAATGCCTGGGCTCGACGCGGCTCGCCACTTCGTAGCGCACGCGCCAGTCGGGGTCGGTGAGCAGCATCTGCAACTGCGATGGTTTCAAGCGCCTGGCAACCTCGCGGCGCACACCGGCATCCTCGTCCGCAGCCATCCCCGTCAACATGGCCTCGTTGATGCGGGTCGCGACGATGCAGCGCACACCGGGCTCCTCGTCGTGCATCATCAGGGTGAGCAGGCTTTCGGGCAGGCGCTTCGCCACCACCTGCCGCACGTAGTAGTCGTGGTCGTGAATCATGGCGCCGAGGTCGTGCGGGTCGAGGCGCGACGCTACTCTGATCCTCACTTCGCGGTGCGGGTCGCATACCAGCTTCAACAGCTGCTTGGAAGGCAGCCGCATTGCCGCGCTGCCGCGCACGGTCTCGTCGACATCGTCGATCAGGCGCGGCAGATGAAAGACGTCCACGTACTTGCACGCCACCGCGCGCACCTCGAAATAGGGGTGCTCCAGGAAATCCCTGGCCAGGCCCGGATTCCAGAAAAAGAAGCGGTCGATGCGCTTGGCGTAGCGGTCGTGCACGCAGGCCAGGCCAAGCTGGCAGCGGCCCTGCGCCTTGAGTTCGCGGCTTGGGCAGCTTGCGCAATCGAGCTCGCAGCCTTGCCAGCCGGTGGGGGGACCGATGTCATTCATCCTCGTCCTCCCTGCCGTGGCGGTAGAGCACCTTGAGCAGCACCGTCGCGTTCAGCTTGTCGCTGGGGTCGAGCTCCAGCATTTTCTTCAGCGCGGCCTGGCTTTCCTCCAGCCGGCCCAGGCGCATCTGCAGATAGCCGTAGGCCTTGAGGGTGAAGAGGTAGAAGCGCGGCAATACCGCCTCATAGCTGCCGAATTCCGCATCGCCCGCCTGCACGCGGCGCCAGTCCTCGTCGAGATTGTTGTCCCCCGCGGCCTTGACCAGGCAGCGCTGAGCCACTTCCAGCGCATCGAGGAGCCGCCCCTTGTAGAAGTAGAAGCGGTAGAGCGCGATCAGCACCGCGGCATGGCCCGGCGCCAGCGCCTGCGCCTGGAACAGGTGGCTTTCGGCGATCTGGTCGTGCCGGTAGTTCAGCCCGGCCAGGCGCAGATGCTGCTCGACCTGTTCCGGCAGGTGGCCGCCGAAGCAGGCCTGTTCCAGCCAGGCGGGATCCATGTCCGCCGAAGCGGCGGAATTTTCCGTCACCATGCCTTTCCCGGTCGCACACGCCGTCGCCATTTCATCACCTTCAGTGCTTGCGCCCGATGCTGGAGATGTCGATGCTGGCCACGCTGCTGCTGGAGCTGCCGCAGCCGCAGGACGGCGAGTTCGGGGTGACGAAGGTGAGCCCGCTGTTGGTCGGGGTGTCGGCGAAGTCCATGGTGGCGCCTTCCAGAAGCAGGCGGCTTTCCGCCGGCAGGAAGAACTTCACGCCGTTGACTTCGACCACCGCGTCACCCTCCTTCGGCGCCGCTTCCACGGTGAATTCGGAAGCCAGCCCGGAGCAGCCGCCGGCGCTCACCATCAGGCGGAAGCCGGCGTTGTCCCCGGCACCGCCGAAGCGGATCATGCGGCGCACGAACTTTTCGGCGGCAGGCGTCATCAAGAATTCCATCGTGATCTCCTATGCGGCCTGATAGCGCGGGTAGCTGTTGTCGATGACGCAGGTGTCATCCACAGGGCAGACGGCCACGCACTGCGGATCGTCGAAGTAGCCGATGCACTCGGTGCACTTCTCCGGCTTGATGATGAAGGTGCCGTCCTTCTCGCGGATGGCATTGTTGGGGCACTCCGGTTCGCAGGCCGAGCAGGCGGTGCATTGGGAGCTGATGATTTTGTAAGCCATTTCTTTCTCCTGATGATTCAATAAATCAAAAAAACCTTTAACCACGGGGGGCACGGGGGACACGGGGGACACGGGGAGAACCTTTCTGACCGGCAAACTCGCCCGCGCGCTCGTCACATTCTTTTGAAATGTCGTTCCCCGTGCTCCCCGTGTTCCCCGTGGTTGAAAGAATTTCTACGCCGCGATGAAGGCGCCCTGGCGGATGTCGGCGTCGCCGCGCGCCTGGTGCACGATCTCGCCGATCTTCACCTTCTCGATGTAATCCTTGAAGTAGCGCAGCGCCGACTGCTCGATGTACTCGTGCGCGTACTGGTCCACGGCGTCGATGCCGGCGTTCTTCAGGTCTGCCTTGGGACAGCCGCCGATCTTGGCCACGAACACCGCATGGCAGTCGTTGATGGCGCGGATCACGGTGGCCAGCGTGTCTTCCTCGCCGAAGCCGCCCTGGCAGTACAGGTCCACGCGGCGGTGGCCGACGAACTTGGCGCCCGCGGTGGAAAGCTCGTAAATCTGGAACTCGCTGGCATGGCCGAAGTGCTCGTTGATGCGGCCGCTGCCCTTGGTGGCGACGGCGACCAGCATCTTGATGTCACTGAACTCGCCGCTCATGTCTTCCATCTCGGCCTGGCGCGCTTCGACCTTGGCCTGGCGCTCGGCCTCCACGGCCTCCTGGTAGGCTTTGCGGCCTTCGAGGTCGTAGTTCACCTCCATCTGCTCGATCTTCTCGGTGGTGAATTCGGCGCTGCGGTCCTCGCCCAAGAGGCCCACGGCGTCGGCGCGGCACTGGCGGCAATGGCGCATCATGTTCATCTCGCCTTCGCACTGGTCCTGCAGCGCCTTGAGTTCCTGCGCGGTGGGGCCGCGCTGGCCGTTGAGGCCGAACACGGTGCCGTGCTCCGGCGCGGAGATCAGCGGCATGATGTTGTGCAGGAAGGCGCCGCGCGATTTCACCGCCTTGTTCACCTCGACCAGATGCTGGTCGTTGATGCCGGGGATCATCACCGAGTTGACCTTGCACAGGATGCCGCGCTCGGTCAGCATCTCCAGGCCGCGCATCTGGTGCTCGCTGAGGATGCGCGCCGCGTCGATGCCCTTCCAGCGCTTGTTCTTCCAGAAGATCCACGGGTAGATGTGCTGTCCGACCTCGGGATCGACCATGTTGATGGTGATGGTGACGTGGTCTATGTTGTACTGCGTCAGCCGCTCCACATGCTCGGGCAGGGCCAGGCCGTTGGTGGACACGCACAGCTTGATGTCCGGCGCGGTCTGGGCAACCAGCTCGAAAGTCTTGAAGGTCTTCTCGGGGTTGGCGAGCGGATCGCCGGGGCCGGCGATGCCGAGCACCGACATCTGCGGAATGTTGGCCGCCACGGCCATCACCTTCTTCACCGCCTGCTCGGGCGTCAGCACTTCCGACACCACGCCGGGGCGCGACTCGTTGGAGCAGTCGTATTTCCTATT
>DCVO01000009.1 GCA_002327405.1 Thiobacillus sp. UBA2186
CGAACAAGAACCTCAAGGTCTACGGCGAGGTCGAGGGCAACTACGCCTTCCTCGCCATGAACAACCGCCGCGCGCCCTTCGACGATCCCATGCTGCGCAAGGCCGTGGCCGCCGCGATCGACCGCAACGTCATCGTCAAGCAAAGCTACTTCGGCGAGGCCATTCCCGCCTACAGCTGCATCTCGCCGCCGATGACGGGTTTCTACGACAAGAACATCGCCAAGAGCGGACGCGGACAGCGATACGACCTGAAGAAGGCGATGGAATACCGCAAACAGTCCAAGTATCAGGGCGAGGTCAATCCCGTCTACATCGTGGCCGAGGGCTTTACCGGTTCCGGCGGCAGCGGCACGCGCAACTCGCAGCTCCTGCTGCCGATGCTGGAGAAGATCGGCGTCAAGCCCAGGATCGAGCTGCTCGACCGCGCGGTGTGGACCAAGCGCCGCAACGGCGGCGACTTCGACCTCTACGACGAGGCCTGGATCGCCGACCTCGACCCCGACGAGACCATCTACCCCGAGTGGCACAGCGGCAAGNNAGCAACCCCGAGTTCGACAAGCTCATCTCCGCGGCGCAGGACACCCTCAACCAGGCCACGCGCAAGAAGCTCTACGACAAGGCCGAGGACATCCTCATGGCCGATGCCCCGCTCGCGGTGATGGCGCACATGAAGGTGTTCAAGATCCTGAGCAAGCGGGTGCAGGGCTTCCAGTACATCCCGGTCGACCTGCTCAACCTGCACTCGGTCTGGCTTGCCTGATGTTCCAGGCAGCATCCGCCAAACTGGCGCAGACCCTGCTGGTGCTGCTCNNTGAAGCTGGCGCCGGGCGATCCGGTCGGCATCATGCTGGGCTCGGATTATTCGAAGGCGTCCTACGACCAGCTGACCCATGAGCTCGGCCTCGACCAGCCCGTGCTGTTCCAGTACGGGAAATGGCTGGCCGATTTCGTGCGCGGCGACTGGGGCACTTCCTACATCAGCAACCAGGACATTTTCGAACTGGCGGTGATGCAGGCGCTGCCGGTGACCCTGGCGCTGGCCGCGCTGTCGCTCTTGATCGCGCTCGTGATCGGCATTCCCGCGGGGGTGATGGCCGCGCTCTACCGCAACAGCTGGGTGGACGTGCTGGCGACTGCGCTGGCCATCGGCGGCAACGCCTTCCCCAGCTTCTATCTCGGCATTCTGCTGATCTGGCTGTTCAGCGTCGATCTCGGCTGGTTTCCCGCGCTCGGCTTCGTCGCGCCCTGGGAAAACTTCTGGGAGGGCATGTGGTACCTGACGCTGCCGTCCGTCACGCTGGGCGCATGGTATGTCGGGCTCATCGCGCGCATCACGCGCTCCAGCCTGCTGGAAGTGCTGGACCAGCCCTACATCGCGGCGGCGCGGGCGCGCGGCGAGCCGGCCTGGCGCGTGGTGTGGGTGCACGGCATGCGCAACGTGCTGATGCCGCTGGTCACCGTCATCGGCCTGCAGCTCGGCGGCATGCTGCGCGGCGCGGTGATGACCGAGGTGGTGTTCGCCATGCCGGGGCTGGGCATGATGGTCACCACCGCCGTGCTCAACCGCGAATACATCGTGGTGCAGGCGGGCATCATGCTCACCGGCCTCCTGTTCGTGGCGGTCAACCTCGCCGTCGACCAGACCTACCAGTTCCTCGATCCCCGTCTGCGGAGGCGCTAGCATGAACCCAACCTTCGAACTTCCTGCGAGTCCGCGCGAGTCGCAATGGAGGCGGCGCTTCCTGCAGCCGCTGCTGCGGCAGCGCAGCGCCGTGATCGGCCTTGCCATCATCGCCGTCTATGTCGTCGCGGCCGTGTTCGCGCCCTGGCTCGCAACCCATGATCCCACCGCCCAGGACCTGATGGCCGCGCTGCAGGGGCCGAGTGCTGCGCACTGGCTGGGCACGGACTCCTACGGCCAGGACCTCTATTCGCGCCTGCTCTACGGCGCGCGGCTGGCGCTCATCATCGGTTTCGCTTCGGTCGTGCTCGGCCTCGTCGTCGGCGTGGCCATCGGCCTTGCCGCCGGCCTCATGGGCGGGCGCACGGAGTGGGTGCTGATGCGCATCGTCGACGGCCTGCTCGCCTTTCCGGAACTGATCCTGGCCATGGCCTTCATGGCGGTACTGGGCCTCGGCACGGAGAACGTGGTCTATGCCCTGGCACTGTCCTTCGTCGGCCCGTTCGCGCGNNCGCGGCGACGTGCTGCAGGTGAAGAACCAGCCCTACATCGAGGCGGCGCGCCTGATGGGCGTGCCGACCGCGGCCGTCATCTGGCGCCACGTGCTGCCCAACGTGGTGTCGCCCATCCTGGTGCAGGCCGGCATGCGCGTGAGCATCGCCATCCTGCTCGAATCCGGCCTCTCGTTTCTGGGCATAGGCGTGGTGCCGCCGACGCCGGACTGGGGACTGATGATCGCCGAAGGCCGCGCCTTCATCACCATGGCGCCGTGGATNNGCCTGCGCGACGCCTTCGACCCCAATACGCAAAAGGACGCTTAGCCTAGATGGACCGCGCCGTCGCCATGAATCTCGAGACGATCGATACGGAAACCCCCGAGCCGCTGCTCGAGGTGCGCGGGCTCAGCCTGCGCCGCGGCAAGGCCGT
>DCVO01000141.1 GCA_002327405.1 Thiobacillus sp. UBA2186
GAAAAGCGGCGGCCCCAGGACGGCCGGATTAAAATCGGCCGCAAGGATGAGGGCCGTGAGGCGGAGATCCGCGTCTCCACCGTGCCGGTTGCCTTTGGCGAGAAGGCGGTCCTGCGGATTCTCAATCCGGACGTGATCTTTCAGCAGTTGGACCATCTCGGATTTTCCCGGCGGGACCGGGTGGTCTACAACAGCTTCATGAGCGCGGCGCACGGCATCGTGCTGGTCACCGGCCCCACCGGCAGCGGCAAGACCACCACGCTATATGGCGCGCTGGCCGAGCTCAACACCCAGGAGTCCAAGCTCATCACGGTGGAAGACCCGGTCGAATACCGCCTGCCCGGCGTCAACCAGGTCCAGGTCAACGAGAAGATCGACCTCAGCTTCGCCCGCGTGCTGCGCTCCGCCCTGCGCCAGGATCCGGACGTGGTACTGGTGGGCGAGATGCGCGACCAGGAAACCGCGCAGATCGGCATGCGCGCGGCCATGACCGGCCACCTGGTGCTGGCCACCCTGCACACCAACGACGTCGTCAGCACCCCCATCCGCCTGTTGGACATGGGCGTGCCGCGTTATCTCGTCGCCACCTCGCTGCAGGTGGTGCTGGCCCAGCGCCTGGTGCGCCTGGTCTGCGAGAGTTGCGCCGAGCCCCAGGAATTGAAACCCACCGAACGCGAATGGCTGAAAGCCGAACTCGGCGACACCGTCGATTCCCGCCGCTTCGCGCATGGGAGAGGCTGCATGCACTGCAACGGCACCGGCTACCTCGGCCGCACCGGCGTGTATGAAATGCTGGAAATGACGGAGGCGCTCACCGACGCCGTCAGCCGCCACGATCCCGCCTACTTCGTGAAAGCCGCCCAGGCGCAGATGGGCGGCCGCACCCTGCGCCGCCACGCCGTCGCCCTCGCCGTCGCCGGCAAGACCACCGTAGCCGAAGCGATGCGCGTGAGCAGCCAGTTCGAAGACTAAAAAAAGCATGAACCACGGGGAGCACGGGGGACACGGTGAACTGCGGGATTATGATGAAGCTATAGTCGACGCCGTTCTCTCTGCAGCCACCGCCGTGCATAACCAGTTGGGGCCAGGGCTGCTGGAGTCCGTATATGAACAAGCCCTGCAGATCGAACTGGCCGAAGCAGGAATACCCGGCCAAAAGGCAAGTAGAGATACCGGCGTTTTACCGCGGGTTCGATTTGGGCATAGGCTTTCGGGCCGATATCATCGTTGCCGAATGCCTGCTGCTCGAAATCAAGGCCGTGAACGAATTTGATGCCGCGCATCTGGCGCAGATCATGACTTACCTGAAGCTGTTGGGGTACAAAAGAGGCTATCTCCTGAATTTCAACAAAAGGCTGATGAAAGAAGGAATAAAGCGTGTCTCGATTTAAGGTCTTCCCCGTGTTCCCCCGTGCTCCCCGTGGTTAACCGCTTTTGTTTTAGGATTTTGTAATGCCATTTTTTGCCTACAAAGCCCGCAACAGCCGCGGCGAGCTGATCCAGGGCGTGCTCGAGAGCGCGGACAGCAGTGCCGTCGCCGACCAGCTGTTCAATACCGGCGTCACGCCGGTCGAAATCAGGGAAACCGGGAAACCGGCCGCCGGCGGCGCGGGCGGCTGGTGGCAGCGGCTGACCGAGCAGAAGGTGCGCCCGCTCGACGTGCAGCTGTTCAGCCGCCAGATGTACACCCTGCTCAAGGCCGGCGTGCCGATCATGCGTGGCCTGGCCGGGCTGCAGGAATCCGCCAGCAACTCCAGCTTCGGGCGCGTGCTGCAGGACACGCGCGAATCGCTCGACTCCGGGCGCGAGCTGTCCGCCAGCCTGCGCCGCCATCCTGGCGTATTCGACCCTTTCTACATCAGCATGGTGCGCGTCGGCGAGACCACGGGCCGCCTCGACGAAGTGTTCCTGCACCTTTTCGACCACCTCGAGTTCGAACGCGACATGAAAAGCCGCGTGCGCACCGCCATGCGCTATCCGCTGTTCGTCGTCATCGCCATGGTCGCGGCCATCGCGGTGATCAACCTGTTCGTGATTCCCGCCTTCGCCAAGGTCTACGCCGGCTTCAACGTCGAGCTGCCGCTGGTCACGAGGATGCTCATCGGCGCCTCCGGCTTCACCCTGCATTACTGGCCGCTCATGCTGGCCATCGTCGCCGGACTCATACTCGCATTCCGCATGTACATCGCCACGCCCGGCGGCGCCTATCGCTGGGACAAGACCAGGCTGCGCATTCCCATCATGGGAAAAATCCTGCTGAAAAGCGCGCTGGCGCGTTTCTCCCGCAGCTTCGCACTGGCCGGCCGCAGCGGCGTGCCGGTGCTGCAAAGCCTCAACGTGGTGTCGCAGACCGTGGACAACAAATACATCGAAAGCCGAATCGAGCAGATGCGCGACGGCGTGGAGCGCGGCGAAAGCATCCTGCGCACCGCCATGACCACCGGCGTGTTCACCCCCGTGGTGCTGCAGATGATCGCGGTCGGCGAGGAAACCGGCGAACTCGACAGCCTCATGGGCGAAGTCGCCGACATGTACGAACGCGAGGTCGACTACGAACTGAAAACCCTCTCCGCCCAGATCGAACCCATACTCATCCTGATGCTGGGCGTGCTGGTGCTGATACTGGCGCTGGGCGTGTTCCTGCCGATCTGGGATCTGGGCAGCGTCGTTCTGAAGAAGTGAGCGCGAAGGCAAAACTTGACCACGGGGAGCACGGGGAAGACAAAATGCGGAGGCAAGTTTCCACTTCCCGGCTTCCCCAGGCCCTTCCAAGCCTCGTTTCGCACTTTATTAACCATTGTCGTGGTTTTCCCCGTGCGCCCCGTCTCCCCCGTGGTTAAACGCTTCTGACTTTCCATGGCCGCACTAAAAAAACAAACCGGCGGCACCCTGCTGGAACTGGCGGTGGCGGGGATCGTCATCGGCATCATCGCGACGGTTTTCCTGGGCTACATGCTGCGCTACCAGGAGGTCGCCGAAAAAACCGTCATGGAAACCACGGTCATCAACATGCGCACCGGATTGAAGTGGCGCATCGCCGAACTGATGGTGCAGGACAAAATGCGCGACCTCGCCGTGGTGGCGCAGGAAAACCCCATCAACTGGCTGGCGGCGGCGCCGTCGAATTACCTCGGCGAGTTCGACAACCCGGCGCCCGAAAGCCTTCAGCCCGGAAGCTGGTATTACGACAACGGCCGCCGCCAGCTCGTCTACCTGCCCGACCGTTCGTACCACCTCAAGCCCGGTCCGGACGGCGAGAAAATCATCCGTTTCCGTGTCACCGCAAAGACACACCCGGGCGAGAATGGCGCCCCGGCGCGGGTGGAAGGCGTGACTTTATCCCTGGTAATCCCGTATGATTGGCCGGTATTCTGAGGCATCGGCCCGCCGGCTACTGCCCGGACCGGAATGCGGAGAAATGATAATGAACAGACAACAAGCCGGCTTCACCCTGATCGAGCTGATCCTGGTCATCGCCATCATCGGCATCCTGGCGGCCACGGCCCTGCCGCGCTACGTCAACATGCAGTCGCAGGCCCGCGCCGCCAAGGCCCAGGCCATCTACGGTTCCGTCAAGTCGGCCGCCGCGCTGGCGCGCGCCAACTGCATGGTCGACCTCGCCGGCCTCACCAGCCCCGCCACCTGCACGGCGACCGGCGGCACCACCAACATGGACGGCGTGGCCGTGGAGATGGTCAACCAGTATCCGGCCGCCACCCTTGGCGGCATCATCACCGCCGCCCAGCTTAATGCCGGCGCCGATGGCGTGACCATCACCGTAGGCAACCCCACTGTGATCGGCATCAACGGCGGCACCAGCTGCAGCGTTTCGTATGCCGCCGCGACCGCCGGCCCGTCGGCCCCGGTCATCACCCTGGACATCAGCGCCTGCTAGCTAGTCGGAAAAGACCAAAAAAAGACCCGAATCCCCCCTAAAGAAACAGTGTCTTGCGACGATAAAATGACCTGAGGCCATGGGCGCCACTGCCTTAAGCCGAATAAACACGAATTTTTTTACCCTGGAGAAAACAATGCGGAGCACACAAAAAGGTTTCACCCTGATCGAACTGGTTGTGGTGATTGTCATTCTTGGCATTCTGGCGGCGACTGCGATCCCGAAATTCGTTGATCTGAGCGCCGAAGCTGAAGCGGCTGCCCTGCAAGGGGTAGTCGGCGCAATCAACTCGGCAAGCGCAGTTAATTACGGCGCACGCAGTGCAGCTCCGACAAAAGGAGCTGCAACCCAAGGCATTACCTGCAAAGCTGCTGCTACCGCAATACTGCAAGGCGGCGTTCCCTCTGGTTATACGCTAGACGATACGACCAACCTAGTCGCTGGTGATAATACTTGTCTTGTTACCCAGACAGGTGGCGGCTCGGCCAACGCAACCATCATCGGTATTCTCTGATTTGAACCCTACCAAGGAACAGATCAGACAACGCCAGGACACAATCGCGTAAGTATTGCGTCCCAAGCAGCACATCAAGAAATACCATCGGGTATATCTTAATGAACAACACGGGGCGCAATCGCGCCCCGTGTTGTTTCGCTGACGGGCAGGCCAATGGCGACCAGACTGATGAAAGCATCCGGCTTCACGCTGCTCGAACTGATCGTGATCATCGCGATCGTCGGCATCCTGGCAGTGGTGGCCCTGCCCCGCCTGCAGGATGAAGGCTTCAAGCAGCGCGCCTTCCACGACCAGACCCTGGCCGCCCTGCGCTACGCCCAGAAGGCCGCCGTGGCCCAGCGCCGCACCGTGTGCGTGACGGCCAATGCCAGCAGCATCGCGCTGACCATCGCATCGGCCGCGGGCTCCGCCGTCTGCGACACCAATCTTGCCGGCCCCGGCGGCGGCAGCCCGTTTACCGTGAGCGCGCCTTCGGGCGTGAATTATTCGGCTTTTGCCAGCTTTACTTTCGGTTCACTGGGGCAGCCCAGCGCCGCCCAGAATTTTCAGGTCAGCGGGATGCCGACCAGCATCACCGTGGAAGCGGAGACCGGCTATGTCCATTAAGCGCCAGGCCGGCATCACCCTGGTCGAGCTGATCCTCTACATCGTCATCGTCAGCATCGGCATCGCCGGCATCCTGTCGGTGATGAACATTACCAGCCAGCACAGCGCCGATCCCATGGTGCGCAAGCAGGCGCTCGCCGTCGCCGAATCGCTGCTGGAGGAAATCGCGCTCAAGGACTTCTCCGACCCCGACGGCTCGGAAGCCGGCGAAACCCGTCCCACCTTCGACGACGTGGACGATTACGATGGATACAACTCGAACGGCATCAAGGACATCAACGAAGTCGCGATCGGCGCGCTAGCCGACTACCAGGTCAACGTCACCGTGGCGGGCGCCGCCCTGGGCGGCATCGCGGCCGGCGAGGCGCTGCTCGTCACGGTCATCGTCAGCGGCCCGGGTAACGAATCCATCACGCTCAACGGTTACCGCACCAACTATGCGCCATAAGTCCGACGGCCTCTCTACGATGATGCATCCGTCCGGCTTCACCCTGGTCGAGCTGATCGTGGTGATCGCCATCACCGCCATCATCGCGGCAATAGTGGCGGTGTTCATCCGCGCACCGGTGGAAGGCTATTTCGATGCGGCGCGGCGAGCGGAACTCACCGACACCGCCGACTCTGCCCTGCGCCGCATGGCGCGCGACCTGCGCCTCGCCCTGCCCAACAGCGTGCGGGTGAGCGGCAGCGCGGTCGAATTCCTGCAAACCCGCACCGGCGGGCGCTACCGGGCGGAAGGCGACGGCGGCGCGACGCCGGCGGACGAGCTGGATTTCACCGCCGCGGATTCAAGTTTCGACGTGCTCGGCGCGCTGAGCAGCACCCCCGTGGCCGGCGACCTGGTGGTGGTATACAACCTCGGCATCAGCGGCGCGGATGCCTATGTCGACGACAATACCGCCCAGGTCACCGGCTTTGCCGGCAATACCGTTTCCACCGCCGCCAAGCAGTTTCCCTTCGAATCGCCCGCCAACCGTTTCCAGGTGGTGAGCGGGCCGGTGAGCCATGTCTGCGCCGGCGCGGGCATCGCAAACGGCGCCGGCACCGGCACTCTGCGGCGCTATTGGGGTTACAACAAAACCGCCGCGCAGAACGTCCCGCCAGCCGGCGGCAACAATGCGCTTCTCATGGACCATGTCAGCGCCTGCAGCTTCGTCTACACCCAGGGCGCCACAGCGCGCAGCGGCCTGGTGACGATGCAATTGCAGATAACCGAAGGGAATGAATCGGTGTCGCTCTATCATGAGGTGCATGTCCCCAATGTACCCTGACAGAACGTCCCGCCCCTCTGCCCGCCAGCGCGGCTTCGCCCTGGCGACGGCGATATTTCTGCTGGTGGTGCTGGCCGCCCTGGGCGCAGCCATGCTGACCTTCTCCTCCGCCCAGCACGTCGGTTCCGCCATGGACGTGCAGGGCGCGCGCGCCTACCAGGCCGCCCGCGCGGGCATCGAGTGGGGCGCCTACCAGGCGCTGCGCAACAGCAGTTGCGCGGGCTCCACGACTGTTGCGCTGGCGGGCGAACTGGCGGGCTTCACGCTGGTGGTGGAATGCAGCGCCACGCCCAGCGGTACGCTCACCGCTTACGAAATCAAATCGACAGCCAGCATCGGTACCATCGGCAGCATCAACAGGGTAGAGCGCCGGTTGCAGGCGACCATCAGCCTATGACCTGCGCCGAAAACCGACATGCCGGCTTGAAAATGGGCAGAAATGGCCGTCAATTGCAGCATGGTCACACGACCGGATTCGCCATGAACCCCGAAAAACGCCTGCCGACACTTTTGTCCTCGCGCGCGAACGTGCTCCGCGGGCTATGGCGCCGGTTCGCGCTGCTGGGCGCTTTCGCGCTCGCCCTGCTGGGCGCGGGCGGAACCGCGCATGCCGCCTGTTCCGCCAATTTCGAGGATGGCTACCTCAACGAATACTTTTTCGGCACCACCACAAACTTCCTGGAAGTATTCGTTCCCAACAATACCCAGATCACCTCCACCGACTGGTCCACCTGGTATGTCAGGGTCTATACCAGCGCGGGCTCGTACACCACCTACCCGATGAGCGGCGCGACAGCCTGTGATTTTGGCAGCAAGACCTACCTGACCTATGACGCGCCGGCCGGGCTGCCCGGCACCGGCGGCGCGGTCAATGCTGTACTCTATGATGGCAGCGGCAACGAGATCGACTACCTCAAGTTCGACAACTCGTCCCCCGTGCCGGTTCATACTGCCGCGCAATGCACTTATGGCGCTGGCCACGACAACGATCTCGTCGTCAGCAAATACGGCAACAAGGACGTGGCGCGCTTCCCGGACGGCACAGGCGACTGGAGCCTTTCCAGCGAGACCGGCGCGAACACCTCCTATACCAAGTGCACGTCCAACGACCCCAGCATCGCCAAGGTCGTCAGCGCATCGTCGATCGCCGTCGCCGCTTCCGCCTCGTTCACCATTACCGTGGCCAACCCGGGCAAACAATCGATCAGCAGCGTGGCGGTGACGGATCTATTGCCGGCGGGTCTTGTGTACGAGTCGCATACCGCCAGCGTCGGCACCTACGACTCCGGCACCGGCATCTGGACCATCGGCACGATGGCAAAAGACGCCAGTGCGACGCTTACGATCTATTTCCATGGCAGCGCCGTCGGTGAATACACCAATACCGCGACACTGAGTTTTACAGACATCACTTACACGGCATCGGACTCCGCCATCGCCAACATCGTGCCGGCGGTCGACCACATCCGCATCGAGCACAGCGGCAGCGGCGTGACCTGCTCGCCCTCCTCGATCACGATCAAGGCCTGCTCGGACGCCGCCTGTACTTCACTTTACACCGGCGGCGTCACCGGCAACCTCACCTGGGCCGGCGCGCCAGGCGGCAGCGTGGCGTTCGCGACCGGCGGCACGGGACAGACGACCGTCTACCTCAGCGTGCTCACGCCGCAAACCGTCACGCTCGGCACCAATTCGGTGTCGCCCGCGCCCTCGGGCACCAGCCCGCAGTGCTATGTCGGCGCTTCCGCGAACTGCAGCCATACCTTCGCCGACACCGGCTTCATTTTCTCCCCCATCCCCACGCAAACCGCGGGAGTGGCTTCGGGCAGCCTCACCCTCCAGGCGGTGAGAAAAGCGGGCAATTCGCCCACCTGCACAGGGGTGTTCAACGGCAACAGAACGATCGACTTGGCCTCGCAGTGCATCGATCCGACCACCTGCGCCGGCCAGCAGGTGACGATCAACGCCACCGCCATTTCCAACAATCCGGCTTCAGGCATTTCCAGCTACACGCCGGTGACGCTGAACTTCATCGCCAATTCGACCGCCACCTACACGCTCGGCTATCCGGACGTGGGGGCGATGAACCTGACCGCGCGCTACGACCTGGGCGGGGGCAACTACATCACGGGAACCAGCAACACCTTCGTGGTCAAGCCTTACGGCTTCGCGGTATCGGGCATCCAGCGCACTGCGGACAGCTTTGCCAACCCTGCCGCATCCGACGCGACCGGCACCGCATTCATCAAGGCGGGCGCGAGCTTCACCGCCAGCGTGACGGCGCTTGCGTACAACGCCCTGGGCAATACGGTTGCACCCAATTACGGACGCGAAACCGTGCCTGAAGGCGTGCTGCTGACGCCAACGCTGGCGGCCGGACTCGGCCTCGCCAACAACCCCGCGCTGACCAACGGCACCATCGCCGGTACTGAATTCGGCAGCGGCGGGATGGTTGGCACCGACGCCAACGGTATCGCGACCGTAACCAATCTTGCCTGGAACGAAGTCGGCATCATCACGCTCACGCCCTCGGTGGCCGACGCGGACTATCTCGGCGCGGGCGACACGACGGGCACGGCCTCCGTCAATGTCGGTCGCTTCTATCCCGACCACTTCGCGCTTTCCGCCGGCTCCATCGCCAACCGCACCGACATTTCTCCCGCCTGCGCGCCCGCTTCCGCCTTCACCTACATGGACGAACCCTTCCAGGCCAACTTCACGCTGACAGCGAAAGGGCCGGCGCCGGGCAATGTCACCTTGCAGAACTACGTGAGCAGCGGCGTAGCCGCCAACAACTTCGCCAAGCTGGCGACAGGCGCGCCGGCGCCGGCAGGATTCGGCCTGGCCTTCCTGGACGGGACCACGGACCTCGGCACGCGCATGGACAGCAGCCTCGGCATCAGCGGCACCTGGTCGGCCGGCGTGCTGTCGGCAACCGCCACCCTGGGCTTTACCCGCGGCACTGCGCCCGACGGCCCCTACAGCGCGCTGAAAGTGGGCATTGCTCCCGTGGACTCTGACGGCGTGGCACTGAGCGTTTTCGACATGGACGTGACGGCGCCGGCGGGCAATGAGCACGCGCAAGTCGGCGAAACGCAAATCCGCTTCGGCCGCCTGCGCCTCAACAACGCTCACGGTTCGGAACTCCTGGACCTGCCGATTCCGATTTCCGTCCAGTACTGGAACGGCACCCAGTTTGCCACCAATACCGAAGACAGCTGCACCAGCCTGGCCAGTTCCAGCATCGGCCTCGGCAATTACACCGGCAACCTGGCAAGCGGAGAAACCGGCATCAGTCCGGCAACGATCAGCTTCGCTTCGGGAATCGGCACCATGAGACTGACCGCGCCCGGCAACAACAACAGCGGCAGCGTGGACGTGTGCGTCGACCTAGGGCCCGACCCGGTCGGCGGCGTCACCTGTTCGGCAACCGGCGCCAGCATGGCCTATTTGCAAGGGAAATGGGCACCCGGCACGAACTGGGACAACGATCCCAAGGTACGCGCCACCTTCGGCGTCTACAAAAACACGAACGAATTCATCTATCTGCGGGAAATGTATTGATGCCCGGCCGTTTTCTGCAAAAAGACGTGAATGGCCAAAAAGTGACAATTAGCGGCACAAAAGAACCATTTCCCTTTAAAATCAATTGACAGCAACATTTTATTGAATTAGTTTCAAAAAAAACTTATAAAGACTGCGGGCATGGGGTTATTCAGCAGGGCAAAAAAATCCGATGGATGGATGGCGATTTCGCTTCTGGGCGACGCGGTATGCGCCGCGCACGTGCGGCGCGGCTCGTCCATTGCGCCGACAGTCACGCTGGCGACCTGCCAGTTGACCGCGGGCGATTCCCTCGATACTGCGCTGGAAAAGCTGGCCCGCGAAAGCCACGCAGACCGCCATCAGTGCACCACCCTGCTGAACCCGCGCGAATACCAGATCCTCTCGGTCGACTCGCCCAGCGTGCCGCCGGCCGAAATGAAAACCGCGATCCGCTGGCGGCTGAAAGATCTGCTCGACTACCACGTCGACGATGCGACCATCGACGTGCTCGACATCCCCCAGGAAAAAAATGCGCCGCCCCGCAGCCACGCCATGTACGCCATCGCGGCCCCTTCCGCCACCATCGAACAGCGCCAGGCCATGTTCGGACAGGCAAAGATTCCGCTCAGCGTGATCGACATCCCGGAAATGGCCCAGCGCAACATGGCCGCCCTGGTGGAGCCTGAAGGACGCGGCATCGCCATGCTGTCCTTCGATGCCGAGGGCGGACTGCTCACTTTCAGCGCCGGCGGCGAGCTGTATCTTGCGCGCCGCATCGATGTGCCGCTTGCGGGCCAATCCGGCGACGAACGGAGAAATGCCGCCTTCGACAAGATCACGCTCGAACTGCAGCGCTCGCTCGACCACTTCGACCGCCAGTACCACTTCATCACCCTGTCCAAGCTCGTGCTGGCGCCACTGGGCCCGGACGGCGACGGACTCAAGGAACACCTGGCGGAAAACCTGTACACCCCGGTGGAGGCACTCGACCTCGACGGCGTGCTCGACCTTTCGGCAACACCCGCGCTGAAACAGCCGGAGCTGCAGCAGCGCTACTTTCTCACCCTCGGCGCCGCCCTGCGCCTCGAGGAGAAAGTGCTATGAGCCAGCAGATCAACCTCTACAACCCGCTGCTGCTCAAACAGCAGAAGCTGTTCTCGTTCAACACCATGGCGCAGGCGCTCGGCCTGATCCTGCTCGGTTCGCTGCTGTTTTACGCCTACGCCTGGTACAACGCCGCCTCCCTGGAAAACCAGAGCGAAGAAGCCAGGCGTCTGTTCACCGCCACCCTGGCGCAACTCGAACAGGTCAAGGCAAGATCGGGCGCACACGCGCCCAGCAAGCTGCTGGAGGAGGAGGTCGCGCGCATGGAAGCGCAGCTGGGCGCGCGCCAAAGCGTGGTCACGCTGCTCGAACGCGGCGAACTCGGCAACAAGCAGGGGTTCTCCGAATATTTCCGGGCGCTCTCGCGGCAGACGACCGACGGCGTGTGGCTGACGGCCTTCGAGATTTCGGGCACGGGCGACATGGCGATCAGCGGCCGCACGCTCAAGCCCGAACTGGTGCCGGTTTTCATCAGCCATCTCAAGCGGGAAAGCGCGATGGCGGGCAAGAATTTCGCCACGCTTGAAATGCGCCTGCCGGCTTCCGCGCCCTCTGCCGACGGCAAGCCCGCGCACCCCCCCTACATCGAATTCAGCCTGCACAATGCAGAAGCGGGGGCGACCCGATGACGCAGATCGGGCAAAAATGGCAAAACCTGGCCGATCGCGTCGACGCCATGAGCCTGCGCGAACGCGCGCTCATCTTCCTCGCCGCCGTGCTGGTGCTGATCACCCTCGTGAATACGCTGCTCATCGATCCTCTGCTGAAACGCCAGAGCGCGCTCTCCAGGCAGATCGTCCAGACCCAGACCCAGACCCAGGCCTTGCAGTCGCAGATCCAGGCGCTGGCGACGGCGAACAACGCCGATCCTGACGAAGCGCTGCGCGCGCGCCTGCAGCAATTGCAGCAGGACCTCGCTTCGGCGGACACCGCCCTGCTCGATTTCCAGAACGGCCTGGTGCCGCCGCAGCAAATGCCGGCCATGCTGGAAGATATCCTGCTGCGCAATCGCGCGCTGCGCCTGGTATCGCTGAAAACCCTGCCGACGCAGAACCTCGCCGCCGCCGTCGAGGAAGCCGTCGCGCAAGCTGCCGACGGCGAAACCCCGCCCTCCCGGCCGGCCGCACCCCAGGCGGGCGTATACCGGCATGGCGTGGAAATCACGCTGCAAGGCAGCTACGCAGACCTGTTGCGCTACCTGGCCGCGATGGAATCCTCGCCGTACCGCATGTTCTGGGGCAAGGCCGCGCTCAAGGCGGACACCTACCCCAAGGCGACGCTCACCCTGACCCTGTACACCTTGAGCCTGGACAAGGCATGGCTGGCGATATGATTACGATTATGCAAAAGGCGGCAACTGAACCACGGGGGACACGGGGAGAGCCAAGGACTTTGGAACTCAAACTCCCAGCCCCGTCAGGTGTCGGGGCCGAACCGCGCAACACATTGCCTTCCCCGTGTTCCCCGTGGTTGAAAGTTTTGCTTTTGAATTTCTGCATTTTGTCGGTTTCGCCGGCCTTGGCAGCCGAGACGCTGCGCGACCCCACGCGCCCGCCATCGGCGCTGTACGCACCCGATGGCTGGACCGAAATCGAGACCGGCCCGATGCTGCAATCCGTGCGCGTTTCCCAAGGCCGGTATACTGCGGTCATCAGCGGCGAAACCGTCAGGGTCGGCAGCAAGTTCGGCGATGCCCGGGTGGTCAGAATCAGGGAAACCGAAGTGGTGCTGAAAACCGGAGACAGCTTGCAGACATTGAAGCTTTTCCCCGATGTGGAGAAACGCCCCGCCGCGAAAAACAAGCGCAGCAAGCGCTGACTGCGGCAGCGAAAAGGAAAACGAGTCATGCGAGAACAAAGATTCTTCTGCCAACTGCGCACAGCCAGCCCGGCCTTGATCGGGCTGGTCGCCTTGACCCTGGCCGGCTGCGCGGAACTGGACACGAAGAAGGACACCGCCGCACGCGACCAGATCAACAGCGAGCTTGCCAAGGCCGCGGAAAGCAAGGCCAAGCCGGTGCAGCCGGCCGCGGTCGATGCCGCCCTGCTGCCGCCGCTCAAGGTCGACATGCCCAAGGCCAGGAAGGTGCTGGAGGAGCGCTTCGACCTGTCGATCAACAACGCGCCGGCCAGCCAGGTGTTCATGAGCATCGTTTCCGGCACGCGCTACAGCATGCTGGTGCACCCCGACGTGCGCGGCGCCATCTCGGTCAACCTCAAGGACGTCACCGTATTCGAGGCGCTGGACGCGATCCGCGAACTGTATGGCTACAATTACAAGGTGGACGGCACCCGCATCTTCATCCACCCCCTGACCATGCAGTCCAGGGTATTCCAGGTCAACTACCTGAGCGCCAACCGCAAGGGCACCTCCGACGTGCGCGTGGTATCCGGATCGGTGAGCGATGCGCCCATCGGCACGCAGCCGGGCACCGGATTGGCGCCCACCACCACCCAGGGCGGACAGTCGCAGGCGATCCAGAGCACGCGCATTTCGACTTCCTCGGAAGCCAATTTCTGGAACGAACTGGCCACCGCGGTGCGCACCATCGTCGGTACCGAAGACGGCCGCAGCGTGGTGGTGAGCCCGCAATCGGGCGTCATCGTGGTGCGCGCCCTGCCCAACGAATTGCGCGCGCTGGAAAACTACCTCAAGGCGACCCAACTGTCGGTGGACCGCCAGGTGATCCTGGAAGCCAAGATCATCGAAGTGGAACTGAACAACAACTTCCAGGCAGGCATCAACTGGGCGATATTCAACCACGGCCAGCATCGCTTCTCGGTGGGAGCGGACGCCGCCAGCTTTACCGTGCCTGGCGGCAGTACGACTACCGGGAGCACGCTCGACAGCGTGCTCGGCACAAATCTAACGAACACCTCCGAGGGTCTGTTTGGTTCGAGCCAAGCCGGAGGAATTTTCAACATCGCCGCCCAGGCCAGCAATTTCGCCGCGCTGATCCGTTTTCTTGAAACCCAGGGCGGCGTGCAGGTGCTGTCCAGCCCGCGCATCGCCACGCTCAACAACCAGAAGGCGGTGCTGAAAGTCGGCACCGACGACTTCTTCGTCACCAACATCAGCAGCACCACGACCACGGGCACCGCCACCACCACCACGCCCAACGTGACCCTGCAGCCCTTCTTCTCCGGCATCGTGCTCGACGTGACGCCGCAGATCGACGAGAACGACAACATCACCCTGCACATCCATCCCTCGATCAGCGACGTCAAATCCAAGACCAGCGAAATCGACCTCGGTGACGTGGGTATTCTGAAATTGCCGCTCGCCTCCAGCACGGTGAGCGAAACCGACAGCATCGTGCGCGCGCGCGACGGCCAGGTGGTGGCCATCGGCGGCCTGATGAAATCGGCTTCGGCAAATGACAAGTCCCAGGTGCCGGCGGCGGGCGAAATCCCTCTCATCGGCAACCTGTTCAAGCAAACCAGCCGTTCCAGCGTGAAGAAGGAATTGGTGATCCTGCTCAAGCCGACCATCGTGAGAAACGGCGACTGGAGCCAGGACATCCTGCAAGCCCAGGAGCGCATCCAGGGCATGCAGCGCAGCGAAGGCGGCACCGCATCGATCCGATAGCCGTCATGGAGAAGGCGCGGCCATGTATCTAGCCCATTTCGGCCTGCGCGAACTGCCGTTTTCCATCACCCCCGACACCAGCTTCTTCTTTTCCAACGCCGATCACCAGGAAGCCCTCAACACCCTGCTGATCGCCGTCAGGAACGGCGAAGGCTTCATCAAGATCACCGGCGAGGTGGGCACCGGCAAGACCCTGCTGTGCCGCAAGTTTCTGTCGAGCATCAATCGCGGCGCGCCCGAGGGCCAAGGCCGTTTCGTCACCGCCTACATCCCCAACCCTTATCTCGAGCCGCGCACCCTGCTGCTGGCGCTGGCCGAGGAAATCGGCATCGAACTGGAAAGGGACGCCGACCAGTACCATTTGCTCAAGTCGCTCACGCTCGCGCTGCTCGATTTCGCGCGCGCCGGCAGGCGCGTGGTGCTCTGCCTGGACGAGGCGCAGGCGATGCCGCTGGAAAGCCTGGAGGCGATCCGCCTGCTCTCCAACCTGGAAACGGAAAAACGCAAGCTGCTGCAGATCATCCTGTTCGGCCAGCCCGAGCTCAACCATAAACTGCAGCAGGATTCGATACGCCAGTTGAACCAGCGCATCATGTTCCACTATCACCTGGGACCGCTTGACCGCGACGACCTGGAGTTCTATCTCGCGCACCGCCTCAACGTGGCGAGATTTGCAGGCGAGCGGCTGTTCAGCAGGGCTGCGGTGAAACAGCTGCATGCTTCCAGCGGCGGCGTCCCCAGGCTGGTGAACATCCTCGCGCACAAGGCCCTGATGCTGGCCTACGGCGAAGGCAGGCAGCGGGTAGAAGGACGGCATGTGCGCGCTGCCGCCAAGGATACGGAAGCCGCCAGAAAAAGCCCGTGGCGCTGGTGGGCGGTGGCGGCTTCCCTGTTGATCGTTGCCGGTGCCGGACTGGGGTGGATGAGTTTGCGATGAGCCTGATCAATCAAATGCTGCAGGATCTGGAAAAGCGCCAGCCGGGCGGCGCCAGCCGGCCGTTGTCGACGGTGCGCGCCGTGCCCAGGCACCGCAGGGTGCGCTTCTTCTGGCCTTTGCTGCTGTTGCTGGGCCTGATGGCGGCGGCGCTCGCCTGGCAGCTCTGGCAGACGTCCGCGCCTCGCCAAACCGCGCCTTTGCCCGCCGTTGCCGCCGTCCCTGCGCCAGGCGCACCGCCTGCAGCCGCGCCCGAACCGGCGCCCGAGGCCGAAGCCACGCCGCAGATTGCCGCCGAACCGGAACCGACGCAGACGGCGGAAGCGCGCTCTCCGAAACCCGGCCCGTCCGACAACCTGCCGCTCATCGCGCCGACCCTGAAAGAATCGACCGAATTGGCCTACCTGCCGAAAGCCGCCCCGCTGCCCAAAGCGGCAGCAGTACCCTTGCGGAAGCCTGTACCTGCCGTACAGGCCACTCCCAGGGAAGCGCCGCCCAGTACGGTTACTGTCACCAAGCAGGTCAAGGAGCTCACGCCGCCGCAGCGCGCCGAAATCGAATACCGCAAGGCGCTGGCTCTCGTGCAGCAGGGGCGAATCAGCGAGGCGATCGACAACCTGACCCAGGCCGTGCAACTGGACGCAAGCCATGGGGCGGCGCGGCAGACCCTGATCGGCCTGCTCGTGGAGGCGCGACGTTACGGCGAGGCGGAGCGCAGGCTGCAGGAAGGCCTGAATCTGGATCGCGCCCAGCCGGAACTGGCCATGACCCTGGCGCGCTTGCAGGTCGAGCGCGGCGACACCGATGCCGCCATCGCGACCCTGGAACGCACCCAGTCTTCCGCAGTCGACCGCGCCGATTACCAGGCCTTCATGGCGGCCCTGCTGCAGCGCGAAGCCCGCCATGGCGAGGCCATCGACCATTACCGCCAGGCCCTGCGCCGGGCGCCCCAAACCGCCGTCTGGCAGATGGGCCTGGGCATTTCCCTGCAGGCGGAAAACCGCTACCAGGAAGCGCGCGATGCCTTCAACCGCGCCAGGGCCGCCAATACCCTCAGCCCCGAGTTGACGGCCTTCGTGGAGCAACGCCTCAGGCAGTTGGGGCAGTAAAAACCCCTTTTAACCACGGGGGACACGGGGGACACGGGGAATGCCTATCAATAGAAAGAACGCTTTACCCCACAGGACGCGGAGCTTTTAAGTCGCTTCCCTTCTGCATACCCCGCAGTCAATTCTGTTTTTGTTTTCCCCGTGCTCCCCGTGTCCCCCGTGGTTATCAAGGTTTTCGTATTTTTCGCAAATCCCGCCTAAGGGAGTAAAATAGCCGGCTCAGCAAGTTCAGCGCGTCTCGCCGGTTCCGACACCGGTCACGCCAAAGGCAGGCAAGCATCATGAGCAGCGACAAAATCGACATTTCCGAATCCCCCTTCACGCCCAGCCCGGTGCTGCCGGCGAGTTTCGAAGGCGACAAGGTCATCCAGTTCCAGTGCCGCAAGGGCATCGAGTGCTGGAACGCCTGCTGTTCCAACATCGACATCATGCTCACGCCCTACGACATCATCCGCCTGAAGAAGCGGCTGGGCATGACTTCCACCGAATTCCTGCAGAAGTACACCTATCCGTTCGAGTTCGGCCGCAACGATGTGGCAGGCGTCAAATACAAGCCGGTCGAAGGCGGTACCGCCTGCCAGTTCATGCGCCCCGAGGGCTGCAGCGTGTACGAGGATCGCCCGACTGCCTGCCGCTACTATCCTGTCGCACTGCTCTCTCTGCGCCGCGCCGACGAGTTCACCGACCGCGCCCAGTACGCCCTGGTGCAGGAATCGCACTGCAAGGGCCACTTCGAGCCGCGCAAGCTCACCGTCGACGAATACCGCAAGGAGCAGGGGCTGGAAGAATACGACGAGCACGGCCGCGGCTGGCGCCAACTCATCCTCAAGAAGAAATCCGCCGGCCCCACGGTGGGCAATGCCTCGCAGCGCAGCCTGCAGCTCTTCTTCATGGCCTGCTACGACGTCGACCAGTTCCGCGAATTCGTCATGTCGCCCTCCTTCCAGGACGTCTACGACATCCCCGCCGAGGAGCAGGCCAAGTGGGCGGACGACCTCGAAATGATGAATTTCGGTTTCCAGTTGATCCGCCAGGTGCTGTTCAACGAAATGACCATCGCCATACGTCCCGACGCCATGGAGCGTCGCCTGGCCCGCAAGAAGGAGCGCGAGGCCGAGCTGGACAGGATCGTCGAAAAGCTGCCTACGGAAGAATTCGTCAAGCCCGTCCCCGAAGAAGAGAAGTACGACAAGTACAAGTTCTCGGATTCTTGATGCCGGCCCGCCCCAAGATATTGGGGCGGCATATATTTTCTCCTCCCCCAGCTGCTCACCGTTCCCGTAAACACGCGGCCTTGCCGCCGACAGACGGCTTCAAGTTCGCAGCATTTCTGGCCGATGCAGTAAACCCATGCCTTTGAAGGGTTATGTCATGCATCCGCTTGCCATTTATTTCCTGATATTTCCGCTGACCGCCCAGGCCGATCTGTTCAAATGCACGGACAACGCCGGCAAGGTCACCTACACCAACTCGGCCTGCGCCAAGGTCGGCCTCAAGGAATCCAAGGTCATTCCGCCACCCCCGCCCCCCGCGCTGGACAAAGCGGCCAAGGCCGCGGGGCCGGTCAAATCTGTCGTCGGACAAGGCAACGCCGCGGCGAAGAACAAAGACACTGTCGCCATGAAGCTGGTGAAACCCGTACAGGCCGGCCAGGACAAATGCGCCAAGCTCAACGGCGACATGGGCAGGATCATGGACCAGATGGATACCGCCCAGCGCAACAACCACACCCCCGAGGAGGAAGCGGGCTGGAACGAAGTGCTGAAAAAACTCCAGAGCGAGAAAAACCGCCTCGGCTGTTTCTGATTCCCTGAATGGACATAGAGGAAGCAGAGGTAACAGAGCAAGGCAAAAATACTGCTTGAACAAAGAGGACAAGAGGAAGAGCAAAGAGCTGCTTTACTCCTGTCCTCTTGTCCTCTTGTCCTCTTTGTAAATTAAGGATTTCCTCTGCTTCCTCTGTGTCCAAGTCTTTTGATTGTCCCACCTCGGTTTACTCGCCCCTGCGCAACAACCTTGCCCCGGGCGTGGGATAAGTTTGCGGGCGCGAATGTACAATTGGCGGGCATCTTGCCAATCACAAACAACAAGCCCGCTCCATGGATAGCGCCCAGTCTCCCACCGAATCGCATTTCATCACCCAGGAACCCTATTACGAGCCCGTCGGCAACGAGGTGGCGCTGTTCGAGGCCGCCTATGCCAATCGTCTGCCGGTGCTCTTGAAAGGCCCCACCGGCTGCGGCAAGACCCGCTTCATGGAATACATGGCGTGGCGGCTGAGGCGGCCCTTGATCACGGTGTCCTGCCACGACGACCTCACCACTTCCGATCTGGTCGGCCGCTACCTGGTCAAGGGCGGCGAGACCACCTGGGTGGACGGCCCGCTCACCCGCGCGGTGCGCGCCGGCGGCATCTGCTACCTGGATGAAATCGTGGAAGCGCGCAAGGACACCATGGTGGTGATTCATCCGCTCGCCGACGACCGCCGCATGATGCCGATCGAAAAGCTCGGCCAGCTCCTGGAAGCGCCTGCAGAATTCTGCCTCGCCATCTCCTACAACCCCGGCTACCAGAGCGTGCTGAAGGAACTCAAGCAGTCCACGCGCCAGCGCTTCGTCGCACTCTCATTCGACTATCCCAAGCCCGAACTGGAAGCGAAAATCATCCGCCACGAAACCGGGCTCGACGAAGCCGCCACGCAGAAGCTGCTCAAGCTTGCGGAAATGACGCGCAAGCTCAAGGGCAACGGCCTCGAGGAAGGCGCTTCCACGCGCCTGCTGGTGCATGCCGGCAAACTCATCGCCCAGGGCGTCGAGCCGCGCGCCGCCTGCCGGGGCGCAGTATCGCTGGCGCTGACCGACGACGACGACATGATCGCGGCGGTGAACGAACTGATCGCCGCCTTGTTCTGATGGCAATCGAACTCAAGCAAGGCCACTACTACAGCAATGGCGCCTACGGCCGCAACTGGGGGGTGCGCATGGTCATGTCTGTTCGCCCCGATCCCGAGTCAGGCGAGGACGTGGTGAGCTTCAAGGGCGTGGCCGGCTCCTCCCGCCGCCAGAGCGGCAGCATGCCGGCGGACGAGTTCCTGCGCTGGGTGCGCTACGAAGTGCGCCTGGTCGAAAACGACTGGAAGCGCATAAACGAAGAATGATCCCAAGAAAAGCAATCAGCCACCGAGAACACAGAGTTCACAGAGGAAAAACAGAGGCTTGCGCGGTAGTAGTGATTCACCCTTCGGGTGATGCGCCCGGCATATCCGAGAGCAGGTTCTCTCTGTGTTCTCTGTGTCCTCTGTGGCTTGAAGTAAGCTTTTAAAGATGATCCCTTACACGCCCGAGCAGCTCACGCTCAGGCTGGAAACCGCCTTCGACGTCGAGTTCACCTTCCACAAGGTGGATCACCTCGTGGACATCCTCGCCCCGCTCGATCGCGACACCCAGGATTTCATCCTCGGCTGGGTGGAACGCATCGCCAGCACCAACATCCAGATCAGCTACGAATTCACCCGCCGCGTGGTGGAGGCGCTCGACCGCCTCGACCGCCGCGTGATTGAGGCCTGGGCCGTGCACGCCATGGACACCTACGACCGCACGGGCCTGCGCCCGGCGCTGGAAGTGCTGTACAAGGTCGACGACTTCCTCGCCCATGCGCACGCGCATGCCGCCGGCGCCTTCTTCGACGAAGTGAAGACTGTGCTGTCGAATTTCCTGTGCGGGCTTTCCGGGAGGAGGCTGGAACTGAAACCGGGCGAGCAGCTATTCACCGACAGCGAGCGCCTGTTTCTGCCCAATGTCACCGCCGACATGGAAAGCGAGGCCGACAATTTCCTGCTGTGCAAGGCGCGCGTCGCCTTCATGTGGGCGCAGACGCGCTTCGGCAGCTGCCGCATGGACTTCGACACAGTACTTGCGGGTTTTGACGACCCTGCGCGCGCGCTGGCAGCATTCCAGACCCTGGACAACCTGCGCCTGGAAGCCTGCCTCGCGCGTGAACTGCCCGGCCTGTGGCGCGACATGCAGGCGCTGTCCGTGCGCCATGGCGATCCTGCCCTGCCCGAGGACTGGCAAGCACTCACACAGGCATTCAACATCGACCCCGCCGACCCCGAATCGGCGCTGGCGCTGCTGGACCAGGCTTATGCGCTGGAGCCGCCGCCACCCCGTGTCTACCACGCCGCCCTCAATCCGCAGGCAGTGGCCGAAGTCAGGGCGGCACGCATGGCGCGCGAGAAAATACTGCTGCGGGTCAAGCTCGCCAAACTGGTGGAGGAACATCGAGCGGAAAAGGCAGCGGAGCAAAAAGACCATCACCCCGCCCGCTTCGAAGCCAGACAGGAAGGCCAGGCCTGGGAACTCGCACTCGACGACCTGCCCATCGCGCCGCCCGAGGACGTGAAGCAGCTGCTGACCTCCATCTCGCTCGACTGGGGCGAAATCCCGCCCGAAATGCTGACCGCGGCCGGCGACGGCGAATACGACCCGGCCTTGTACGAGGAAAAGGAAAAGAACCCAGACGAGGTGTGGCAGGGCACCTACCACGAGGAAGGCGCCCACCTCTATCCCGAGTGGGATTTCGCGCGCCAGCATTACCGCAAGAACTGGTGCGTGCTGCGCGAAATCGATCTGAAGCCAGGCGATCCGGGCTACGTCGATGAAGTCATCGACAGGCACCGGGGTCTGGTCAAGCATCTGCGCCGCACCTTCGAAGCCATGCGCGACGAGAGCAGGCTCTTGAAGCGCCAGGTGCAGGGCGACGACGTCGACATCGACGCCCTGGTCGAGGCGCTGGCCGATTCCATGGACGGGCGCGAAATGAGCGACCAGCTCTTCATGCACCTGCACCGCGCCGACCGCAACATGGCGGTGATGTTCATGGTCGACATGAGCGGCAGCACGCGCGGCTGGATCAACGACGCCGAACGCGAAGCACTCGTCATGCTGTGCGAATCGCTGGAGACCCTGGGCGATCGTTACGCCATCTACGGCTTCTCGGGCCAGACCCGCAAGCGCTGCGAAATCTACCGCATCAAGACCTTCGACCAGCCCTACAACGCCGACACCAGGGCGCGCATCGCGGGCATCGAGCCGCGCGACTACACGCGCATGGGTGTCGCCATCCGCCATTTGTCGAAACTGCTGAACGAAATCGAGGCCAGGACCAAGCTCCTGATCGCGCTCTCCGACGGCAAGCCGGACGACTACTTCGACATCTACCGCGGCCGGTACGGCATCGAGGACACCCGCCAGGCATTATTTGAAGCGCGCCGCAGCGGCATCCACCCCTTCTGCATCACCATCGACCGCGAGGGCAAGGAATACCTGCCGCACATGTACGGCCACGCCAACTGGGTGGAAATCGACGAAGTGCGCAAGCTGCCGCTGAAAGTGGCCGACATCTACCGGCGGCTGACCACCTGAACTTTCATCCCCTCTCCATTCGCGGAGAAACACTCCCTCTCCCTTGAGGAGAGAGGGCCGGGGTGAGGGTGAAACACTGCGCCAGGGATTCTTTCTTGCCCGACCCTCGACGGTTGACGACCTGATATCCCCTCCCCCCTCGCGGGAGGTTGTCCTTATGCCCCTCTCCCCTTGCGGGAGAGGGGTGGGGGTGAGGGGGACAACAAAGCGCCGGGGAATTTGCCTTACCCCTGCCCAAGCCCGCCCCTGGCTGGAAACCGCTTCCACCAGTCAATGACTGGGCTTGCCGCGAGCGCTCGCAAGAATATCGCCCGCAGCGGATGATCGTTCATGAAGCAATGTGGCAACGTTTGCGTGTGGAATTGTTGCAACCAGACTAGAATAAAGCTGTTCGCAGGAAAGGAGATCGCCATGGAATGGAAAGGCCGTATCATCGTTGACCCCAAAATTCTGGTCGGCAAGCCGATTATCAAAGGCACGCGTATTTCCGTCGAATTGATTCTCGACCGGTTTTCGGACGGCTGGTCGATGGAGGACATTCTCGCGTCCTACCCTCATATCACCCGCGAGGATGTTTTGGCCGCACTGGCTTTTGCCACGGAGCTATTCAAGGAAGAAACTTTTGTTGCCGTGGGTAAGGCTACTGCATGAAGGTGCGGTTCTTGGTAAACGAGAACTTCCCGCGCCTTCTATATCGCTCCTTCGTGAGGCGGGTTATGACGTGGTTTCCGTTGCCGAGTCTTTTCCCGGTGTTGATGATATTGATGTCCTCGCACGGTCGGCGGGTGAACAGCGCTGGCTTGCCACATTTGACAGGGACTATGGCGAGTTGCTATTCGCGCGCGGCCTTCCACCGCCTCCTGCGCTAATCCTCTTGCGCACACCATCTTATCGGCCAGCCGACCCGGCGGCATGGCTAATGCAGTTAGCGCAGGAACCACAGGCGCGACTGGGGATGTTCACCGTGTTCGATGGTGGGTCGATCCGCAGCCGGCCATTCCTGCACCCTATAGGCGGCGCCACCTCATCATAGGAGGTGGCGCAAAGCGCCGGGACTCAACCCCCATGATAAAGGGGGCTGTCCGAAGAGGTAGGGCGGCATACCCATGCCGCCGTATGCGCCGTCATATTTTTGACACTTGCCGCTCAGTCTGCATTGCGGGAAACTATCCCCACAAAACACAAGCAGTACCCGGAAACGCGGAGAAAGAAACCACAAGCGAACCGGAACCCTTGAGCAAACTCGACGATCTCTATCGACTGCACAACCTGCTGGATGGCCGGCGCACGCCCATCGCGCGGCAGGCGCTGATGGACGAGCTCGAACTGACGCGCTCAAAACTGACACGGCTGATTGCCGATTTGCGCGACAAGCTCGGCGCGCCGCTGATTTTTGACAGGGAACTCGGCGGCTACCGCTATGACAGCGCCGACGGCCGCCACCACCTGCCCGGGCTGTGGTTCTCCAGCCAGGAACTCGCCGCGCTCGTCACCCTCAACCAGCTTCTGCAAACCCTCCAGCCCGGCCTGCTCGACGAACACCTGAGCCCGCTGCGCGCCCGCGTCGAACAAATCCTGGCCACGGAGCACCTGGGCGGGGGCGAAGCAAAGAATCGCATCCGCATACTGGCCATGGCTTCGCGCAGCCGGGACATGAAGCATTTCCAGACCGTGGCCGGCGCGGTGCTGCAACGCAAGCGCCTGCACATCCACTACTACAACCGCGAACGCGACGAACTCACGCAGCGCGAGGTTTCCCCGCAGCGCCTGGCCCACTACCGCGACAACTGGTACCTCGATGCCTGGTGCCACAAGCAGAAAAGCCTGCGCATCTTCGCCGTCGAATGCATCCGCCGCGCCGAGATGCTCAACAAAACAGCCAGAAATATTCCCGCCCCCGTTCTCGACAAGGAACTGGCCAGCGCCTACGGCATCTTCGCGGGCAAACCCGCCGCCACCGCCGTCCTGCGCTTCACCCAAAAACGCGCCCGCTGGGTCGCCGACGAAACCTGGCACCCGCAACAGCAAAGCCGCTGGCTGGACGACGGCCGCTACGAACTGGCCGTCCCCTACTCCGACCCGCGCGAACTCGTCATGGACATCCTCAAATACGGACCGGATGTGGAAGTCGCAGCACCGGAGGAATTGAGGGCGGCTGTCAAAAAACTGATCGGAGAGGCTGGAAGGCAGTATGGATAAGGGTTTGGGGCGGGCCCGGGAATTGAGCCCAATGAAAGCTATCATTATTCAAACCAATCAAACGTTCTTAGTATTGGAGCAAGTCCACCGAAATGAAAACCTACGAAATCAGTCTTGAGATCGCCGGTCCCACGGCGATCTGGACGCGCCCGGATACAGGAGATTCACCTGGCACATATCCCATTCCCCCCCGCTCGGCGGCCAAGGGCATTTTCGAAGCCATTCTGTGGAACCCTGCGGTCGATATCGTCCCGAGTCGGGTCGAAATCTGCGCGCCGCTGGTCTATCACCACTACGCGACCAACTACGGCGGTCCGCTGCGCAAGAGCGATCAGAAAAGTGGTGGCAACAATTACCAGTTGTTCGCGACGGTGCTGGTCAACGTGCGCTATCGCCTCTTCGCAGAACTGAGGCTGGCGTCGCACACTAATTTCCCGCCCCGAATCCGGCAATGGCTGGACCGCACGCGCTCCCCCTGCCACGCGTTCAAAGACATCTTCGAGCGCCGCCTGAAACGCGGCCAATGTCATTACGTGCCGAGCCTGGGCTGGCGCGAATTCGTTCCCAGCTTTGTCGGCGAGACGCAGAACACACCTATTCAGTCGGACATCAACCTGAGCCTGCCGTCGATGCCGGATCAGGTGTTCAGCAGACCCGCCTACGGCGAACACGCGCTGACTTACGCGCAGGGGCTGCGGATCAAATCAGGTGTGCTGTACTACGGAGATTGCCATGCTGAATGAACTGTTGCAGGCAGCGAATGCGATCCCGGCGCTACCGGACACGCTGCACAATTCGCTCAAAACCCTCCCCAAATCCCCGAGCTTCAAGGTCTTGCTAGATGCTTCTGGGTCAATCGTCGAAGTCATGCCCTGGGACAACCTGGCCGGCATGCGCAAATGGCAGCCCGGCGGAAACGGTTTCAGCACGCCGGTTTTTAATGCGCTGCCGCTGTTCCCGGTTTTTGATCACGGGTTGAGTAAGGACGAAGCCAAAGCGGCGGCCAAACGTGCCAAAGATGAACTCGAAACCGCCAGGGCGGACACGGCGACGTGGTCGGCTTACTTCGACACGGTTCGTCAGCGCTGCGGCCAAGTGGTGGGAAGCTGGATCGACAGCAAAACGGGCAAGCCCGACGAAAAATCCCGCAAATCGCTCGCCGATGTGCCCACGCAATTGCAAGCCTTGTTACCCGAAGGCGACCCTGACTACGCGGTTTTGCGTGCGCTGTTCGAGCGCTTGCACCTTCTGTCGCCCGAGCGTTTCTTCCTGGAACTCGCCCGTCAACTCGAAACGCAGCTGGCTGCAACCTACGACGAAAAGTTGTTCAAGCTCTACTGCGCGATCAACGAGGCCGACGCGCGCGAAAAATACAACCTACTGCTCGACTTGCCGGACTGGGACGAGATCGGCGACTACCCAGTGACTTCGACGCGTACAGCTGAGCTTTTGAACGCGATGCTTATGCGCGCTGGATCGGCGGCAGTGAGTAGCACAGCCCCCTCGGAGCAGGATGCGTACGGACGCGCCGCGCTGGATGCCAGCGAGAAATTCGAGGAGGTGAAAGTTCCTGGTTTTAAATACCCTATCAAGCTGCGCACGATGACTGCTGATGCGCTATGTCAAAAACGCTATGGGCGCGTCGAAGCAGAGTCTTTCATCGTTGGCAAGGAATCACGCGAACGCGCAAAAAGCGCACTGGAATACCTGACTGACCCCACACGCAAAGGAAAGACCTGGCAATTCCGGGGCGGGAGCCTGTTCCTGTTTTACCCGGAAACGGAATTGCCGGCCTTGTCCGATGCCCCTATCGCCGACCTGTGCAGCCTGCCGGACGAAGAAGACGATGACTTCGCCGAAGCGGCGCAGGCGGCAGCGAGCTTCGAAGCACGTGCGGCGCGCATCGCCGCCGCGCTCGACGGCGCACCACGCGAGACGGAAACACTCGTCCATCTGGTCGTGTTGCGCAAACCCGACGAAGGGCGGACCAAACTCGTCGCGCACCACACCTTCACCATGCCCCATTTCGTCGGCGCGGCGAAAGACTGGGTCAAGGGCGTCAAGGTCTGCCCGCCCATCGCGTTCGCGCGTTGGGGTAAAACCGAGGGTGAGCGCCACGATATCGTTCCCGAGCCGCCTTTTCCGTATCAGGTTTCAAAGTGGCTTAACACACCATGGAAAAGCAACGGCGAACCTTTTGATACCAAGAAAAAACCAAACACTTTTTCCCCGGAAGACGTGCTAACGGTGCTGCTGGCGAACGACGGCACGCAAGTCCAAATGGCGCGCCGAGCACTGCGCCACGCGCTCGCAGGCTGGTCAGGCTTCCTGATTGCCGCTGGTACACGCACGCATAAAGCCAATGGATTCAGCCAGCAACATGCCGCGGGGAATCGGAAACACGATGATTTCGTGCTCAAAGCCACAGACAAGCGCGCCGGCGCACTCGCAGCCTTGCCGGCGATTTTGGCTTTGCTGCTTTTCAAATCCGATCCTGACATTTCACGGGAGCACATTATGTCCTCACCCGCTTTTCTCGTTGGCCGGCTACTGGCACTGGCAGACAGCCTGCATTTCCAATACTGCCAAGGTGTGCGCAACGGCCAAGTGCCAAGGCAATTGCTCGGCAACGCGCTGATGGCGACTGCGCTGGAAACACCGGAGGCGGCGCTGGCTTTGTACGCACAGCGCGTCCTGCCTTATCAGGCGTGGGCGAAAACCAGCAAAGCCAAAGAAAAAGGGCCGGAAACACTCGCCAAGTATCTGCTCGGGCAGCTCGCCGAAATCTGTTCGGAAGTCAGCCTGCTCGACATTCCGAAACGCGCCAGCGATGCCGACAAGGCGCAACTCATCCTCGGCTATCTCGCCAAGGCTCCCGGCAATACCGAATCCAAACCGACCGAACCCACTCAGGAGGATCAAGCATGAACCCCAAGCTCACCTACACCAATGACGTCGGCGGCTTCAAACGCGGCACCGGCCTGCTCGTCATCGAAGTGCGCAATTCCAACCCCAACGGCGACCCCGACCGCGACAGCGATCCGCGTCAGCGGCCCGACCAGCGGGGTGAAATCTCGCCGGTTTCGTTCAAGCGCAAACTACGGGATCTGGTCGAATGGAAAGGCGAGGTCTGGGATGCGCTCGCGGACGAGTTGAAGCTCGACGCCGCTCGCTTTGGCATCCTCGAATCGCGTGGCAGGGATCGCATGGACATCGCCAAGAAGCTCACTGGCGACGGTCAGGCGTTCAAGAATGCCTACTGGGATGGTCGCGTGTTCGGCAACACCTTCCTCGAAAGCATGAAGGACGACGAGGCCAAGAAACACGGCTTCAAGGAAAACGAAATCAAGGAATTCAAGGCCAACGCCATCCGTACCGGCTGCGTGCATTTCGGCCTCGGCCTCTCGATCGCCCCCATTGACATCGAACGCCACACCAACACCAACAAATCCGGCGTGCAGGACGACAAGGATCGCGGCATGGCGCCGATGGGCTACCGCTTCGTTCCGCACGGCCTCTACCTCATGCCCTTCTTCGTCAACCCCAGCGCCGCCGCGCGCACCGGCTGCACCGGTGAGGACATCGCGCTGCTGCTCGAACTGATCCGCTACGCCTATCCGCATACCCGCTCGCACGCGCGGCCGGCGGTCGATCTCGCCTGCGCTTGGTACGTTGAGCATTCCGACAAGCTCGGCTCGTGCTCGGACTTCGCCATTCTGGACGCGCTCTCGCCAACCAAACTCACCGACCCGGATACGCCGTCGAAGAGCCTTGCCGATTACGAGCCTCTGCCTAACTCGCTGCCCGAAGATCTGGCCGCCAAGAAAGACCGGCACGGCAATCCGGCGCTGACGTTGATCGACCTTTTGGCGTAAACACCTTGGTCTGGCTGGCGCACAGCGCGAAAGGCGGTAGTCCGGCGCAAACCTATGGCGACCACGTTCAGCGTGCGGTGGCCAAGGCGCGTGAAATCGCGTCGAGCGCCAGCCATGGCTTGCCGCAGTCGGCAGCGTTTACGGAAAGCGTGGGTCTGGCAACCGAGTTCCACGACTTGGGGAAACTCGACGACGACAATCAGGCAGTGCTGGCGACTCCCTCGGGCAAGCCGTTGCCACGTGAGCACGTCGATGCCGGAACGAAGCATTTGTTCGGGCTGGGCACGCCGACCGCGTGCTTTGCCGGCATGCTAGCGTATTCGCACCACCGTGGTTTGCCCGACGTGCCAGGACAGAAAGTGCGTGGCGCGATGGCCTGGCGCGCCGAGGAGGGCAACCCACGATTCGACGCGGCGGAAGTCGTAGAACGAACGCGCATCTTACTGCCCAACTATCTTCACCGCCACAGCGAAGCGCTCGGTCGTCCCCCTTCTACTGCCAGCGGCATGCCATTCAAACTCAGCGCGCTCGATCTGCGGCTGGCGCTTTCGTGTCTCGCCGAAGCCGACCACGGCGACACCGCCCGCCACTACGGCGCGCCGCCCGTCGATACGCCTTTGCTGCACGCCCAAGCCCGCCTTGCGCGGCTCGACGCCTACGTCGCCAGCCTGAAATCCGGTGACACCGCGCGTGAAGTCGAACGCGCTGCCAATCGCCGTGCGCACTACGAAGCGTGCCGCAACGCAGACACCACGCCCTCGCTCGTCGAATGCGACAGCCCTGTGGGCAGCGGCAAGACCACGGCGGTGATGGCGCATTTGCTGCGCGCCGCGCACACCAAAGGCTTGCGCCGCGTGTTCGTCGTCCAGCCCTTCACCAACATCATCAACCAGTCGGTCGATACCTACCGCAAGGCGCTGATTCTAGAGGGCGAAGCGCCCGATCACGTCGTTGCCGCGCACCACCACAAGACTGACTTCGACGACCCGATGACGCGCGCGTTGACGACGCGCTGGCACGCACCCGTCGTCGTTACCACCGCCGTGCAGTTCTTCGAAACGCTGGCGAGCAATCAGCCCGCGAGCCTGCGCAAGCTGCATCAGGTCGCGCGCTCGGCGATTTTCATCGACGAAGCGCACGCCGCGCTGCCCGCCCACCTCTGGCCGCTGGCCTGGCAATGGCTGCGACAACTCGCCGAGCGCTGGGGCTGCCAGGTCGTGCTCGCTTCCGGCTCGCTCGCTCGCTTCTGGACGCTGGAAGAGTTCTACCCCGAGCCCGTCAAACCCGGCGCGCCGCGTCAGACCCGAACATTGCCGCAGCTCTTGGGCGCGACGCAAGAAGCCCAAGCACTGCGAGCCCGACTCGACGCTGGCGAATCACGACGCATCAAGTTCCGCCAGCACCCTGACAAGCTCACGCTGAACGAACTGCTTGAATTTCTGATCGCGCTGCCCGGCCCACGCATCGCGGTTTTCAACACCGTGCAGAGCGCCGCCATCGTTGCGCTGGCCTTGGCAGAAAGAGCGGGCCGGGAAAAGGTCGAGCATCTTTCCACCGCACTCAACCCATTGGACAGGGAAACCACGCTGGCCCGCATCAAGGCGCGGCTCATCGACAAATCGGATACTAACTGGACGCTCGTCGCCACTTCGCTGGTCGAAGCCGGGGTGGATTTGTCGTTCCGCACCGGCGTGCGTGAATCGTCCGGACTGCCCAGCCTGCTTCAGTTGGGCGGGCGCGTGAACCGGCACGACGAATACGAAGAGGCGGAGGTCTGGTCGGTGAGCCTCGTACCCGACAGCGGAATCCGCCCGCATCAGGCCATGCGTATACCGGCTTCCGTGCTGGCGCGGCTTTTCGCTCGCGACCAGGTCACGCCCGATACCTGTACCCAGGCGCTGAAACTCGAAGTGCGTGAGGCCAGCAATCTGGCGCTGGTCGGCGAGTTGTTCAAGGCCGACTCGGCCAAGCAGTTCCCGGATGTCGTTGAAAAATTCCGGGTCATCGCCTCGGACACCGTAACCGTCCTGACACCTGGCCCTTTCCTCGACGCCATCAAGAACGGCGCGCGCCCGGATTGGAAATCCCTACAAAGCCACTGCGTGCAAATCTGGGCAACCAAAAAAATCGAGTTCGGTCTCACCCCCATCGAAACTTACCCAGGTTTGTACGCGTGGGATCTGGCCTATGACGATTTCATCGGCTACATGGCTGGTGCACTTAATGTTCATTCGGTGAAGTTCGGTGAAACGCTGATCGTATGAATGGGGTATATCGCGCGTTCGACAATCATCACCGCCCGCCCCAATACCCAGGGCGGCGGGCCTGATTGGCGATGGCGACGATCACGATACTGTCCGCCCGCAAGCGATAGACAAGATTGAAGGGAAAACCATGCAGCGGAATACGGCGCGCGCCTCGGGAGGTTTCCGCGCCAATGGCCGGATGATCTTCCAGCAAGGACAGCACCTGGTTCAATGCCGTCTTGAAGTTGCGCGCCACGACTGGGCCGGCATGATTCAAGTAGTAATCGACTGCCTCGCCGTATTCTGCCCTGGCGAGTTCATGCCAAAGAAACCTCATGCATCGGATTTACGGAGTTTTTCCTCTATCTCCGCAAAGACCTCCTCAGCGGGGATCAGCTTGGCTGTGCCGGCATCGATTTCCGCAATACGCCTTGCGATCTCCGCATCCCATGCTGCCTCGACCTCGGCACGTGGCATGGCGCTGACCCAGAGCCAGTCGGCCAGGTCGGCGCGTTCCTCGGGCGAGAGTTTCAAGGCTTCGGCCTTGAGTTGATCGATGGAAAGAGACATGGTGACCTCCATTCGGTTGGCGGTATCAATCACACATCAAATGGTACTCCATGGGGTTCGGAATGAATAGCAACACCGACCCCATTCCGCTCTCCGCCCTCAACCATTGGGCCTACTGTCGCCGCCGCTGCGGCCTTATCCATTTGGAGGGTGAATTCACTGACAACATCCACACCGCACGCGGCAACACCGAACATGAGCGCGTCGATCGTGTCGCGCACGAAACGCTGAAAAGCGGTGCGCGTGTCGAATATGCCCTGCCTGTGTGGTCGGACCGCCTCGGTTTGATTGGCAAGTGCGACGTAGTCGAGTTCTGGCCGGACGGTACTGTTTATCCTGTCGAATACAAGCATGGGCCGAAACGAAAGTGGCTCAACGACGACATCCAGCTCGCCGCCCAGGCCATGTGTCTGGAGGAGATGCTGAACCGGCCCGTGCCCAAGGGTGCCATTTACCACGCCAGCAGCCGGCGGCGGCGCGAAGTGGCCATCACGCCGGAGCTTCGCCATTTGGTAGAGGAAACCGCGGCGGCCATCCGCGCCATGCTGGCGTCCGGCATCCTGCCGCCGCCGGCCAACGACAGCCGCTGCCGGGAGTGCTCGCTGAAAGACATTTGCCAGCCCGAGGCAATCGCCATGCACGACCAGCGTGACCAGATGGAAGTGGACCTATTCAACCCGGATGCGCCGTAACCGACATGCACACCATCCAGAACACCCTCTATGTCATGACGCCTCACGCCTATGCCCACCTGGAGAATGCCACGGTGCGCATCGACGTCGAGCGCGAGAAGAAATTGCAAGTGCCGCTGCATCACATCGGCGGCCTGGTCACTTTCGGCAGCATCATGGTTTCGCCCGCCCTCATGCATCGCTTAGCGGACGAGGGCAAGAGCCTGGTGCTGCTGGACGACCACGGCCGCTTCAAGGCCCGTCTGGAAGGCCCGGTCTCCGGCAACGTGCTCCTGCGACAGGCCCAGCATGCCAAGGCCAGCGATGGAAGTCATGCGCTGGAACTGGCGCGCCACATCGTGGCCGGCAAGCTGAAAAACAGCCGCTCGGTTTTGATGCGCGGCGCGCGTGAAGCCTTCGATCCCGAGGAAACGCAGCAGCTCACCCGCGCCGCCGACAATCTGGCCGCCTCATTACGTGCGGCCAAGGAGGCCGCCACCCTGGACGAATTGCGCGGCGTGGAGGGCGAGGCGGCAAGGGGCTACTTCGCCGCCCTGAATCTCGTCGTCAAACCCCAGGCCCGCGATGCTTTCGCCCTAAATGGCCGCAGCCGCCGCCCGCCGCTGGACCGCTTCAACGCCCTGCTCTCTTTTCTTTACTCCATGCTGATGAACGACTGCCGTTCCGCGCTGGAAGCGGTTGGCCTCGATCCGCAGATCGGTTTTCTGCATGCCGTGCGGCCCGGCCGCGCCGCGCTGGCTCTGGATTTACAGGAAGAATTCCGTTCAATCCTGGCCGACCGGCTGGCACTCACTCTCATCAACCGGGGCCAGCTAACCGTGGACGACTTCGATGAGCGGGAAGGCGGCGCAGTCATGCTCAACGACAAAGGCCGCCGCAAAGTGGTTACCGCCTGGCAGGAACGCAAGCAGGAAGAAATCACCCATCCCCTTACCGAGGGCAAAATGCCGCTGGCCCTGCTACCCTTCATCCAGGCGCGTTTCATGGCCCGCACCCTGCGCAACGAGATGGAAGCCTATCTGCCTTATCTGCATAAATAAGCGAGCCCGCCATGCTGATCATCGTGACCTACGACGTCTCCACCGAAAGCCGCGAAGGCCGCCGGCGTCTGCGCCGTGTGGCCAAGATATGCGAAAGCATGGGGCAGCGCGTCCAGAAATCCGTTTTCGAATGCCAGGTCAACGACATGCAGTTCGAGCAGTTGGAGCGCGACCTGCTGGCCGAAATCGATGAGCAGGAAGACAACCTGCGCTTCTATCGCATCACCGAGCCGGTGGAAGTCCGCGTCAAACAATACGGCACCTTCCGCTCCGTGGACTTCGAAGGCCCCTTGCTCGCATGAAGCGCGAACCCCAAGCAACGAACAAAATCCGGGAGGTTCGCGCAACGCATAACCCCTTGTTCTTTAACAATTCGGCATACAATGGCCGTCATGGTTGCAGCCTGCCTGCCGGCCTCTCTGGCCGGTTCGCGCGCTACAACCAATTTCCGCTTTCAAATGAATTGCATGCGATAGCGGAGCATCGCCCGGCACGCGTGCCGGGCGCGGATTGAAACGCCCGGTTCGAGCTTGATCTGCTTCGGGTCGGGATGCATCGCCCGGCACGCGTGCCGGGCGCGGATTGAAACCATCTCGATCAGTTGCGCATCGAAGTCGGCACAGGCATCGCCCGGCACGCGTGCCGGGCGCGGATTGAAACTTCAACAAGGCACTGGCGTTGCAATCGGCCCGCTAGCATCGCCCGGCACGCGTGCCGGGCGCGGATTGAAACTGCGTTTGTGGAGAACAGCCCAATCCTCACTTCTCGCATCGCCCGGCACGCGTGCCGGGCGCGGATTGAAACGGCACGGAATGCGTTGGCTTCCTCACCAGTCCAAGCATCGCCCGGCACGCGTGCCGGGCGCGGATTGAAACCTCGACGCCCAGCGCTTCGCGCGCCTCGACTCCAGCATCGCCCGGCACGCGTGCCGGGCGCGGATTGAAACAGACCAAGTTCTGCGGCCAAGTCTTCCGTCCGTGGCATCGCCCGGCACGCGTGCCGGGCGCGGATTGAAACACGTTGGTGGGCTGCTTGGTGACGGCGGCCTTGGCGCATCGCCCGGCACGCGTGCCGGGCGCGGATTGAAACGCTCTCATTCAACCCGGCCACGCCGCTAGCCCGCAGGCATCGCCCGGCACGCGTGCCGGGCGCGGATTGAAACCAGATCTTGCCGCCGGCCGCCGCGCTGTACTCGTGCATCGCCCGGCACGCGTGCCGGGCGCGGATTGAAACAGCGTGGCAGTCGGGCAGGACAATTTGTAGGCAAGAAGCATCGCCCGGCACGCGTGCCGGGCGCGGATTGAAACTGGCGCGCAGCGGCGCGGGCGATCACCTTGGCGGGCATCGCCCGGCACGCGTGCCGGGCGCGGATTGAAACTTCAGCGCGGCGATGGTGGTTTCCTGCTCGCCGGGGCATCGCCCGGCACGCGTGCCGGGCGCGGATTGAAACTGGTGCTCGTAGTCGGTAACGTAGGGGGTCTGGCGGCATCGCCCGGCACGCGTGCCGGGCGCGGATTGAAACTTGAATCTGCCGACCAGAAAGACGACGAAGCCGGGCATCGCCCGGCACGCGTGCCGGGCGCGGATTGAAACCATGTGCGTGGTGCGCTTGCCGGTGAAGATGTACGCATCGCCCGGCACGCGTGCCGGGCGCGGATTGAAACTTCAGCGCCCCTTCGTACTGTTGGATGTCCGTGAGGCATCGCCCGGCACGCGTGCCGGGCGCGGATTGAAACATCTACCAGATCGAAACTGTCCGGGTCATGCATGTTGCATCGCCCGGCACGCGTGCCGGGCGCGGATTGAAACTGGAAATCCCCCCTCAGGCATCCGTCTGAACAAAAGCATCGCCCGGCACGCGTGCCGGGCGCGGATTGAAACCTTGAGCTTGCGCAGATTGCGTTCGCGCTTGGCCGCATCGCCCGGCACGCGTGCCGGGCGCGGATTGAAACGCCCATGAAAACGCTGTCCGCACGAATCGCCTACTGGCATCGCCCGGCACGCGTGCCGGGCGCGGATTGAAACCGCCAGCACCTTGGCCCATGGGCGCTTGTCCTCAAGCATCGCCCGGCACGCGTGCCGGGCGCGGATTGAAACTGTCTGTGACATAGCATGTAACTGCTTCCGCCCCCGCATCGCCCGGCACGCGTGCCGGGCGCGGATTGAAACCGCCAGCACCTTGGCCCATGGGCGCTTGTCCTCAAGGCATCGCCCGGCACGCGTGCCGGGCGCGGATTGAAACGGTCAAGTCGGACGTGCCGCATGAGCCTCCGTCAAGCATCGCCCGGCACGCGTGCCGGGCGCGGATTGAAACTCCAGAAACGCCGGTTGCCGGCGTAATGACGACCGGCATCGCCCGGCACGCGTGCCGGGCGCGGATTGAAACATTTCTATCTCCTTGCTTGTTGATCGTGTTACCAGGCATCGCCCGGCACGCGTGCCGGGCGCGGATTGAAACTCCAAGACGGTTGAGCGCAGCAAGCCGATGGATGACGCATCGCCCGGCACGCGTGCCGGGCGCGGATTGAAACCTGCACTGTGGGGAAATTGTCCGGGCCGGTCTTCGCATCGCCCGGCACGCGTGCCGGGCGCGGATTGAAACGAATGGCGGGCGGATTGGTTTTTCGTGATCGGATGCATCGCCCGGCACGCGTGCCGGGCGCGGATTGAAACACCACCGAAACTTTCTCGGCAGCGGCCCTTTCCTGGCATCGCCCGGCACGCGTGCCGGGCGCGGATTGAAACTGACATGGCGAAAGGAATTGAACTAAGTGAGTCTGGCATCGCCCGGCACGCGTGCCGGGCGCGGATTGAAACTCTCCAAAGTAAAGCGTACGGGACATGGACAATGGCATCGCCCGGCACGCGTGCCGGGCGCGGATTGAAACCTGACACCTCGATGCTCGTCACGACGTTTGCAGGGCATCGCCCGGCACGCGTGCCGGGCGCGGATTGAAACTTGGAGTCGAGGTGCCGTCCGCAACCCTCTACGGGCATCGCCCGGCACGCGTGCCGGGCGCGGATTGAAACGAGAATGGGCGACGTGCAGTTCTTCCCGGCTTTGAGCATCGCCCGGCACGCGTGCCGGGCGCGGATTGAAACTGGAAGAATCGATATGATTGCATCGAAAAACTTATGGCATCGCCCGGCACGCGTGCCGGGCGCGGATTGAAACATGGGCGGGTCGTTTTCCGGGCCGGTGTCCAGATGCATCGCCCGGCACGCGTGCCGGGCGCGGATTGAAACGTGCCGGCATATGCGGTCTGCACCTCATGGAACCGCATCGCCCGGCACGCGTGCCGGGCGCGGATTGAAACAGGATCAAGGCACTCGTCAGCAGCGCCAGCATGCGGCATCGCCCGGCACGCGTGCCGGGCGCGGATTGAAACAAAACCGGCGAAAAGAAAATCAGCAAAAAGTAATTGCATCGCCCGGCACGCGTGCCGGGCGCGGATTGAAACCCATCCTTGCCGTCCGGAATATAGGCAAGGCGGGAGCATCGCCCGGCACGCGTGCCGGGCGCGGATTGAAACTTGTCCGCAACGGGTTTGGGCGTGGCGGCGGCGGGGCATCGCCCGGCACGCGTGCCGGGCGCGGATTGAAACCGAGCGTGGCGCGTTCAACCTTCGCCGGCACAATCCGGCATCGCCCGGCACGCGTGCCGGGCGCGGATTGAAACCCGAAGACAATCTGCCCGCGCCGCTGCAGATCCAGCATCGCCCGGCACGCGTGCCGGGCGCGGATTGAAACTCGACCTCGCCCTCGGAGCCGAAGGCGCGCACGTGCATCGCCCGGCACGCGTGCCGGGCGCGGATTGAAACAGGTTGGCGCCGCCGATCTGCGCGGCGAGGCGGGCGCATCGCCCGGCACGCGTGCCGGGCGCGGATTGAAACGCTCAAACAGAAAATGCCCGATGAGGTCGAATTCGGCATCGCCCGGCACGCGTGCCGGGCGCGGATTGAAACGATCTCCGCCTCGGTAAAGGTTTTCCAGAGCGGGCATCGCCCGGCACGCGTGCCGGGCGCGGATTGAAACAGCGTCCACGACTGCACGCTGAGGCTGGACACCACGGCATCGCCCGGCACGCGTGCCGGGCGCGGATTGAAACCAGGACGTGCAGGCCAAAAAACACGAAGTTGAAGCGCATCGCCCGGCACGCGTGCCGGGCGCGGATTGAAACTCGCCATGCCCGTGTTCGTACGGCTGCACATAACAAGCATCGCCCGGCACGCGTGCCGGGCGCGGATTGAAACCATCGGCTCCGGATTCGGCTTCGGCGCCTCGGCGAGCATCGCCCGGCACGCGTGCCGGGCGCGGATTGAAACTGCCCAAAGAATTCAAGAAGCTGAAATGAGCGCGGCATCGCCCGGCACGCGTGCCGGGCGCGGATTGAAACACCGCGATCACCGGCCTGGCCCTGACAATCGCTGCCGCATCGCCCGGCACGCGTGCCGGGCGCGGATTGAAACTTCTCTGCCGGCGTGTATTTGAAGCGCGGGTCGAGCGCATCGCCCGGCACGCGTGCCGGGCGCGGATTGAAACAATAGGAGACTGAATCATGGCACTTACCGAATCCAGCATCGCCCGGCACGCGTGCCGGGCGCGGATTGAAACAAACACGGACAGCGGGTATTCCCACGCGCCCGGATGCATCGCCCGGCACGCGTGCCGGGCGCGGATTGAAACCTTGATCTTCTTGGTGCTGCGGGTGAGCGAGGTGGCATCGCCCGGCACGCGTGCCGGGCGCGGATTGAAACAACAAGGAAGGCAACACCGCCATCATCCCCAGAAAGGCATCGCCCGGCACGCGTGCCGGGCGCGGATTGAAACATCGAGATGTCCGCCAACGTCGCGCGCCTGCAGGGCATCGCCCGGCACGCGTGCCGGGCGCGGATTGAAACGCCTACAGCGACGCCGCCGTGGACGGCAGCGAAGTCGCATCGCCCGGCACGCGTGCCGGGCGCGGATTGAAACACCGTGCGCGAACTGCTGATGTCGGATCTGCGCGGCATCGCCCGGCACGCGTGCCGGGCGCGGATTGAAACGCGCTGCTTAATGCCCGCTTTGACCACGGCCGCAAAGCATCGCCCGGCACGCGTGCCGGGCGCGGATTGAAACAGCTCCTTATGCGGCTGTGAGCGCGGCCTGGCGGACGGCATCGCCCGGCACGCGTGCCGGGCGCGGATTGAAACCGCGTCTACGAGGGCAGCGAAACCCAGGACGTCGAGCATCGCCCGGCACGCGTGCCGGGCGCGGATTGAAACTTCCTTCATGCCGCGATCCTGTCCAGCGGGCTGGCATCGCCCGGCACGCGTGCCGGGCGCGGATTGAAACGGGCGCGGCTTCGTCCGCCAGGCCGCGCTCACAGCCGGCATCGCCCGGCACGCGTGCCGGGCGCGGATTGAAACTACCCGTGGAGCGGCAGCGGGTTCGGGGTCAAGTTCTGCATCGCCCGGCACGCGTGCCGGGCGCGGATTGAAACCCCCGCGCTGGTGAAGGCCACACCAAAGCCGGTGCGCATCGCCCGGCACGCGTGCCGGGCGCGGATTGAAACAAAATGTTTTCGCGCATTTCCTCGAACCACGGGCGGCATCGCCCGGCACGCGTGCCGGGCGCGGATTGAAACGGTCTGTTTGCGGGTGAGGTCGGCCACCAGCCGCTGCATCGCCCGGCACGCGTGCCGGGCGCGGATTGAAACGGCTCAATTCAAGCGTTGATCCCAAGCCATCGCGCTGCATCGCCCGGCACGCGTGCCGGGCGCGGATTGAAACTCGAGCTGCGCGTAGCGCAGGACGCTACCGGCGGGCATCGCCCGGCACGCGTGCCGGGCGCGGATTGAAACATCAATAATCTGGCAAAGTGCCCATGCAATCCGGGCATCGCCCGGCACGCGTGCCGGGCGCGGATTGAAACTGGATGCATTGTTGTGTTTACGCGCAAAGGCGGCGGGCATCGCCCGGCACGCGTGCCGGGCGCGGATTGAAACGGTTGGCGCCGCCGATCTGCGCGGCGAGGCGGGCATTGCATCGCCCGGCACGCGTGCCGGGCGCGGATTGAAACTACCTGGTCGAGCCCGGAAAGGGAAATTCTTTCGTGCATCGCCCGGCACGCGTGCCGGGCGCGGATTGAAACTTTGTTACGGGTAAAGGTATAGCCGGTTTCGACAAGCATCGCCCGGCACGCGTGCCGGGCGCGGATTGAAACATCTCTCTTGCTCCTGTTCGTTGTGCGGGCGTTCGCATCGCCCGGCACGCGTGCCGGGCGCGGATTGAAACTTGTCACCGATGCCATGCGGCCGCACGTACAGGCGGCATCGCCCGGCACGCGTGCCGGGCGCGGATTGAAACTCACTGGGGAAGGGGTACTTCGTCGACGGCAGCCGGCATCGCCCGGCATAGGCCATATGGCATATGGCGAAAACGCCATTTTTGTCTAGACTCAATTCGATTCGGGTTTGAACCTGAGGCCTCAGACAACAGGGGAAACAGTGTCCAGGGTTGAGCAAGCGGCATCCGCTCCGGCATTCCGTACGGCAAGTCTGCGCGCCAGGCTCATATGGCTCGGCATTTTCACCCTGCTGCCGGCATTCGGGTTCATCGTCTATTCCACCCTCGAACAGCGCCAGCAGGCAATGGAGCAGGCGAAAAAAGAGGCTTCTCGCCTGCTGCAGTTCGCTGCGCTGGAACAGCAGCAATTGGTTGCCGGCACACAGCAACAGCTGGTCACCCTGGCGCAACTGCCCATCGTTCGCGAACAGGCACTGGCCGGCAGATGCAACAACACTTTCGCCAAACTGCGCCAACAGCATGGCCATTATGGCAATCTCGGCGTCATCGGGCGCGATGGATGGCTGCGCTGCAGCGCCGTTCCGTCCCCTAGCCCAATTTACCTGGGTGACCGCGATTATTTCCGCGCCGCACTCTCCGGCCAGATTTTTTCCGTCAGCGACTATCAGATCGGCCGCGTCATCAATAAAAGCGTGATCGTCTTCGCACGGCCGGTATTCGACGAAAAAGGCGGAATACAGAACGTGGTGTTCATCTCGGTGGATATTCCGGGCTGGTTCAAGGACATGGTTGCGCACACACCGCTGCCGAAGGACGCGTCGCTGATGCTCGTCAACGAGCATGGAACGATCTTCGCGCGCCACCCAAATCCGGAAATCTGGATGGGGAAAACCCTGCCCGACTCGCCCATCATCAAGGCCGTTCTGGCGCAACCGGGAGCGGACAGCCTGGACGAAATCGGTCTCGACGGCGTGCGGCGGCTGCATGTTTTCGCGCCAATCAAGACATCGGCCAGCGGTCACGCCTACCTGGTCAGCGGCATTCCGACGGCGGAACTTTTCACCGACGTGAACCGTAACTTCCTGGCTGCACTCACCGGCATCTCGCTGATTGCGGTCCTTGTCACTGCCATCGCCTGGTTTGGCGGCTCCCGATTTATCCTGTCGCCCCTTCAAGCGCTGACCGACGCCGCAAAAAGACTCGGCGCCGGCGACCTCAAGGCGCGCACGGGCTTGCCGCATTCCGGCAACGAGCTTGGCGGCCTGGCCCAGGCTTTCGATACCATGGCCGACACCCTGGAACAGCGCGACGCTCAGCTGCGCACGAGCGAAATGCGCCTGGCCAATATCGTCAACAATGCCGGCGATGCCATTATCAGCGTCGACGATGATCAGCGCATCGTCGCCTACAACCGGACAGCCGAGCAGATATTCGGCCATGCGCCGACGTCGGTGCTTGGCCAGCCTCTCGACATGCTGCTGCCTCCCGCCGCCCTGTCGGCGCATCGCGGCCATGTTCGCGCCTTTGGCCGGGAAGCCGGGACGACGCGCGTGATGGGCGCCGGCCGCGAAGTATTCGGCCGCCGTGCCGACGGCACCCTGTTTCCTGCGGAAGTCAGCATCTCCAAAGTCGCCGAAGGCAGCCGCAGCCTGTTCACCGCCATTCTGCGCGATGTCACCGAGCGCTACCGCGCCGAGGAAGAAATCCGCCGCCTGAACGAGGAACTGGAACGCAAGGTCGTTGAACGCACCGCGCAACTCGAAACCGCGAACAGGGAACTGGAGGCTTTCAGCTACTCGGTATCGCATGATTTGCGCGCGCCGCTGCGCGCCATCGACGGATTCAGCCAGGCGCTGCTGGAAGACTATGAAGCGAACGTCGACGATCAGGGCAGGCATTATCTGCAGCGGGTACGGGCCGCGACCCAGCGCATGGGCGAGCTGATCGACGACCTGCTGCAGCTTTCGCGCGTGAGCCGTGCGGAAATGCGCCATGCGATAGTGGACATGAGCGCGCTGGCCGAATCCGCCATCGAGGAACTGCGGCGCGCCGATCCTGAGCGCCAGGTAAAGACCGACATACAGCCGGGGCTGGAAGCCAGGGGCGACCCGAACCTGCTGCGCATCGTGCTGGTAAACCTGCTGTCCAATGCCTGGAAATTCACCTCCCGGCAGCCGTCGGCTCGCATCGAATTCGGGCTTGGCGGCAACGACGGCGAGCGCACCTTCTTCGTGCGCGACAACGGCGCCGGTTTCGACATGCAGTACGCGGGCAAGCTGTTTGGCGCCTTCCAGCGGCTGCACTCGCCGAGCGAATTCCCCGGCACCGGCATCGGGCTGGCCACGGTGCAGCGCATCGTCCACCGCCACGGCGGCCATGTCCGCGCCGAGGGCGCTGTCGGACAGGGAGCCGCTTTCTATTTCACGCTGCCATTCGGCACCGACATTTGAGGAGGCAACATGAAAAACAAAACCATCCTGCTGGTCGAGGACAATCCTGACGATGAAGCGCTGACACTGCGCGCGCTGAGCAAGAACAACATCATGAACGAAGTGATGGTGGCGCACGACGGCGCCGAGGCGCTCGACTACCTCCTTTGCCGCAATGCGCACGCCGGCCGCGATCCGGAAAGGCAGCCCGCGCTCATTCTCCTCGACCTCAAGCTGCCCAAGGTGGACGGCCTCGACGTGCTCAGGGAAATCCGCGCCAACCCGTCCACGCAGTTGCTGCGCGTGGTGATCCTGACTTCCTCCAAGGAAGAGCAGGATCTCATCAAGGGCTACCGCCTGGGCGCCAACAGCTACATCCGCAAGCCGGTGGATTTCGGCCAGTTCATGGAGGCCGTCAGGCAGCTCGGCTTGTACTGGCTGGTGCTGAACGAAGCCCCGCCCTCCGCCGGGGAGCCGGTATGAGCAAACCGCTGCGTGCGCTCGTCATCGAGGACTCCGAGGATGACACCGAACTGCTGCTGCAAGAACTCCAGCGCGGCGGCTATGTTCCGGACCACGCCCGTGTCGAAACGCCCGAGGCGATGAGCAGCGAACTGAAGGCGCGGGCCTGGGATATCGTGTTCTCCGACTTCACCATGCCCAATTTCAATGCTTTCGACGCGCTGTCCCTGTTGCGCAGCACCGGCATCGACATTCCCTTCATCATCGTTTCCGGAACCATCGGCGAGGACCGCGCCGTCACCGCCATGAAATCGGGCGCGCACGACTACATCCTGAAGGGCAATCTCAAGCGCCTGATCCCGGCGGTGGAACGCGAACTGAGGGAGGCGCGCGTGCGCCAGGAAAGGCGAGAAGGGGAGGAAACCATCCGCCGCCTGGCTTATCAGGACCCCGTCACCACCCTTCCCAACCGGGCCCGTTTTCGCGAACTGATTCAGGAAGCTGTCGAAAAAGCCGCGCGCGACAGCCATTCGGTGGGCCTGCTGCTGATGAACCTCGACCGCTTCCGGGAGGTCAACGACACGCTGGGACACGGCCTGGGCGACCAGCTTCTGCAACAGGTCGGGCTGCGCCTGCGCAGCGCGCTGTTCACACCCGATATCGTCGCGCGCCTTGGCGGCGACGAGTTCGGCATCCTGCTGCCTCACCTGTCTGCAGTAGAGAATGTGGAACACGTCATCAAGAAACTCCAGGAGTTCCTGCAGGCGCCGTTCATGATCGGCGGGATCCCGATCGCGGTGGAAGCCAGTATCGGCGTGGCGCTGATCCCCGAGCATGCGGACGACGCGGATACCCTGCTGCAGCGCGCCGATATCGCCATGTACCGCGCCAAGCAGATGGCGTCCGGCTACGCCCTGTATACGCAGGAATACGATTCCTACAGCCCGGAGCGGCTCGGACTCATGGCGGAATTGCGCGATGCCATCGGGCACGGCCAGTTGCTGCTCCATTTCCAGCCGAAAGTGGAGGTGAAAACCGGACAAATCGTCGGCAACGAGGCGCTGGTGCGCTGGCAGCACCCTCGCCATGGGCTGCTCATGCCCGACCAATTCATCACCACTGCGGAGCGCACCGGACTCATGGAACCCCTCACCGACTGGGTGCTGAACGATGCGCTGAACCACTGCATGGCCGCCCGCCGGGAAGGCATTCGCCTGGGCATCAGCGTGAACCTGTCAGCCCGTTCCCTGCACAGCCCGCATCTGGCGGAAATCGTCGAGCGTGCGCTCACGGCCGCTACTGCCGACCCCAGGAACCTGACGCTGGAAATTACCGAAAGCGCCATCATGCTGGATCCCGCGGGCGCGGAAAAAACACTCGCCATCCTGAACGGGATGGGCATCCGGCTCTCCATCGACGATTTCGGCACCGGCTATACCTCGCTCGCCAGCATCAAGCGCTTGCCCGTCGACGAAATAAAAATCGACAAATCCTTCGTTTCCGGCATGCTGGACGATCAGCGCGATGCCATGGTCGTCCGCTCGGTCATCGAGCTCGGGCACAACCTCGGCCACACGGTGGTAGCCGAGGGCGTTGAAAACCGGGAAATGTACGAATTCCTCGCATCCATGGGCTGCGACGAAGCACAAGGCTACTTCATCAGCCGACCGCAAGCCTGCGAACCGCTGAAGGACTGGTTTGCGGTTTCCCCATGGAAAATCGATGCGCCTGCCTGAGCCATACATGCGCCGCGGGAATGCGGGGGAACCGCTGCCGCATGGCACCGGCCCGCGATCGGTCTGAAATCGACGATGTGCGCAGGCTGCCGTTGCAGGCGGCCGGCATCCATCGGGAACCGGGCACTTAAGGCCGGCTGCGACTCATCCGGACAAGCTTCGCCGCCAGCAAGGCCGCCGGCAGCAAATGCCAGAACACATCGAAAACATCGATCGGCCTTTTCAGCGTGCCCTCGGACAGCATGCGCATTTTCTCGACCAGATGCGGCTCGGGCGCGAAGGGCGCACCCAGCATGAAAAGGCTCAGAACGACCAGCAGCCAGAGCGGGAAGCGGTCGATGAACCGCATCAGGCGAGAAACTTCGCTTTTGCCGCGCCGCCATCCAGCGCCTTTTTCGCCATTTCCGCGGCGGCGGCGAAGCTGCCTGCCTTTTTCAGGCCGTGCAGCATGATGGCCGCCCCCAGCACCAGGCTGTCGTAGCCGGCGCCTTTCTGCCCGCCGAGCGCAGCCAGGCCGGCTTCGGCGGCCTGGACGGAAACCTTGGCTGCGTCGAAGGCTTCGACGTGCGACTCGAGTTCGCTCGCGTCATCCATGCCGGGGATCAGCGGCGCGCGCACTTCCTGCTCGATGCCGAGTTCCCTGGGCTTGATTTCGACCAGTTGTTCTTCGCCCTTGTCGTGCACCACGAACATGCGCGAGTCCTGGCGCAGCGAGGGGATCACGCCGCCTTCGGTGCCGCGGATGACGAGGCTGTGGTCGAAGCCGGCGTGGCGCGCCAGCAGCGCGTACACGCGGGGATAGGGCTTGTGCACGTAGCCGGTGATGAAGTGGGTCTTCTTCGCGCCTTTGACCGGTGCCAGCAGCACCTCGACCGTGGTCAGGGTTGGCCGCTTGACGATGGTGGTGCGCAGGCCGGTGAGGTCGTAGAGCCTGGGCGCGAAGCGGCTCTGGTCGACATAGGCCCAGCCGGCGCCGCTCATGCGCGCGGCCGCTTCGGCCGGGGTGAGGTCGGTGTTGATGCCGGCGGCGCGCAGGATCTGCTTGTGGGTGGCGCCGTATTTCGGCCCCATGCTTTCCACGCCGGTGGCAACCGTGGGCAGGCCGCAGGCCGCCAGCAGCGCGGGCAGGAAGGGCGCGGCGGAGAGGCTGCGGTTGTAGCCGTCGTACGGGTCGGCGAGGATGGCGACTTCGTCGGTGTCCGCGGTGGCGCTGATTTCGATTTCGCGGATGGCGTCGAGCACGCCGATGTATTCGTCGTCGCTTTCGCGCTTCATGCGCAGGGCGATGAAGAAAACGCCGGCCTGGATGGGGTCGGCCTGGTTGTTGAGAATCGCGCGCATGGCGTCGCGCGCTTCCTCCCTGGAAATGTCCTTGGAGTATTCCGGGCCGGTGGCGATGCGGGCGATGACCGAACGCATCAGGGTTTTGGGGTCGAGTGCGGTTGCTGTGCTCATGTTAGTCAGGGTTAAAGTTCGAATCCAATGTAAACCTTATCGTTTTCCAGCTTCACGGGGAATACCCTGATCGGGCTATCCGCCGGCTCGTCGGTGGGCTCGCCGGTGCGCAGGGAGAAATGGCTGCCATGGTAGGAGCACTTGATGCGGTCGCCCTTGATGCAGCCGAGCGACAGCGGCACATCCTCGTGGCTGCAACGGTCGACGCAGCAAAACACCTCGCTGTTGACACGGGTCAGGATGAGCGGCTCGCCTTTCAGCTTCAGCTTGTAAATGCCGCCTTCCGGAATGTCGGAAAGGCTGGCGGCTTCGATGTATTCAACAGACATTGACAACCCCATAAACTGGATTGCTTCCTCGGCTTCGCCTCCTCGCAATGACGTCATTGCGAACGAAGCGCGGCAATCCAGAAGAAATGATTACTGCGCAGCCTCGGCCTCCGGCTCGTCCGGACTCCGGCTGTCCTCCGCCTTCCTGGCCTCGTCCAGATGCGCCTGGATGGCGTGCACCAGCGGCTGGCAGCCCTCGCCCTTGATCGCGGAAATCACGAACACGGGTCCGCCCCAGCCGTAGTCGCGGATGAAATCCTTGATCACGCTTTCCTTGTTCTCATCCGGCACCAGGTCGAGCTTGTTCAGCACCAGCCAGCGCGGCTTGTTGTAGAGCGACTCGTCGTACTTGCGCAGCTCCTCGACGATGGCGCGCGCGTCCTTCACCGGATCGGCGCCTTCCCAGTTCGGCGAAATGTCCACCAGATGCAGCAGCAGCCGCGTGCGCGCCAGGTGGCGAAGGAACTGGTGTCCGAGGCCGGCGCCTTCGGCCGCGCCTTCGATCAGGCCCGGAATGT
>DCVO01000169.1 GCA_002327405.1 Thiobacillus sp. UBA2186
TCGCCCGCGCCTTGTCGAGGTCGGTACGGGCACCTCGGGTGATCTCCAGTGCGGTCTTCCTGACGATGCCGTCGGTTGGCAGCATTTCGGTGGCCCGGGTAAAGAGCTTGCGCATGCGCTTGTCGAGCGGCGCCACCTTTCCAGGTTGCGAAAAATCGATCGCGCGGTCGCATGTTGCGAAGCGGCTCACCACTTCAAGCACGGGCGCCTGTTCGTCGGCCCCCCACTGCGCGGCGAGCATCTGCGCGCCGTAGATCGGGTCGCGCAGCTGCTGCACAGAGGCGGCGTTGCCCTGCCAGAGGTTGCCCATGGGCCTGATCCAGGCGGCATCCTCGACCGAAGGCAGCGGCAGCCAGACGCGCACTGGGCCGTAGGCGGGTACGGGTTCAACGCGCGTAGTAACCTCGAAGACATGCCAGCCGCTGGCCGGAGTGGGCGCGAAGGGCGTGTCAACGGCCAGCGCGGAACGGCCGCTGCCGAGCCAGGCTGCCGCCAGTGCGGCACTTGTCAGAAATGTACGACGATCCATAAATTGACTCCTAGTCAAACAACCGCCGCGGAACGATAGAGGCCGCAGCTTAATATGCCTCCTTCGAGGCAGCCTTACGCACCCGGTCGGCTCAGGGCCGATAGCTGGGCAGCGAATTCGGATTCCTCTCCAGGACCGAGGCAGCGCAGGTCGAGCAGGAGCGCCCCGTCCTCGATGCGGCCGATGACGGGGCGTTCGAGGCCGCGCAGCGCAGCTTCGATGCGATTGAGCACGCCGCCTTTTTTGCCTTGCGGGCGAATGGCGAAGCCGGCCGAGGGCAAACGGTCGACCGGCAGCGAACCGGAGCCGATCTGCGACTTGAGCGCGACGATCTCCACCATCACGGGCTGGGCAGCCAGCGCGGCTTGCACTGCCGGCAGCAGGCGTTCCGCTGCTGCGCGAATCTGTGCTTCCGGGCGGGTGAGCTGGCTCAATGCGGTCAGCCGCTCATGCAGACGGTCGGGGTCGCGGTAAAGGCGCAGCACGGCTTCCAGCGCGGCCAGGGTGATCTTGCCGACGCGCAGCGCGCGCTTGAGCGGGTTCCTCTTGATCTTCGCGATCAGTTCCTTGCGCCCGACCAGCAGCCCGGCCTGCGGGCCGCCCAGCAGCTTGTCGCCGGAGAAGGTCACCAGGTCGGCACCGGCGGCGATGTTCTCGCGCGGGGTCGGCTCGTGCGGCAGGCCGTAAGCGTCCAGGTCGGCCAGCGTGCCGGAACCGAGATCGACGACGAAGGGCAGGCTGTTTGCATGCGCCAGCCTGGCCAGTTCGCTTTCCGGCACCGCCCGGGTGAAACCCTGGATCGCGTAGTTGCTGGCGTGCACCTTCATCAGCATGGCGGTGCGCGGCGTGATGGCCTCGGCGAAGTCCTTGAGATGCGTGCGGTTGGTGGTGCCGACTTCCACCAGCTTCGCGCCCGCGCGCTTCATGATGTCGGGCACGCGGAAGGCGCCGCCGATCTCGATCAGCTCGCCGCGCGAGACGATGGCTTCCTTTCTCTGCGCCAGGGTGTTGAGCAGCAGGAACACGGCGGCGGCATTGTTGTTGACGACGGTGGCGGCTTCGGCGCCGGTGAGTTCGCACAGCAACTCGTTGACGATGTCGTCGCGATCGCCGCGCCCGCCGGATTCGATGTCGTATTCGAGGGCGCAGGGGCTGCGCGCCGCCGTGACCAACGCTTCAATCGCTTCTTCGGGCAGGGGCGCGCGGCCGAGGTTGGTGTGCAGCACCGTGCCGGTGAGGTTGTAGACCGGGCGCAGCCTGGACATGGCCTGCGCCTTCGCAATGGTTCCAATTTTTTCGATCAGGCTTGCGCGGTCGGGCAGCGGCGCGCCGGCGCGGATAGCCTCGCGTGCCTCGGCCAACGCATTGCGGACCAGCCGGGTGACGATGGAGCGGCCGTGAGTATCGGTCAGGGAGGCGACCGCGGGATCGGTAAGCAGGCGGTCGACGGAAGGCAATTGCGAAAGCGGATTCATGATTTCACCCGACCGGGCAGAAACGGGAATGTCTGGATTCTAGTTCCCGAAAACGGAAATTCCAGTGATCGGGCTTACAAGCCTTTTTGCAGAGGCCATTCATGCGTCGTTCCAAATAAAAACCCCGCCACGCGGGCGGGGTTTCGGGAGGAGAGGCTCAGCCCTATTCCATCGAAGGATTCCAGACTTCCCACACCTTGCCGACCAGGTCCGGCCCCGGCTTGAGCGTCGGCTTGCCCGGTTCCCAGCCCGCGGGCGTCGCTTCCTTGCCGCCCGTGGCACGGATGTGCTGGAAGGCCTGGAACTGGCGCACCGTCTCGGCGAGCTTGCGGCCGACCGGCGGGGTCATCACTTCCATGGCCTGGATCACGCCGTCCGGGTCGATGATGAAACGGCCACGCATCTCGATGCCCTGGTTCTCGTCCCAGACACCGTAGGCCCTACCGACATGGCCGGCCTGATCGGACGCCATGTGGAAGGGCACGCCGCCCTCGACCATTTTGTTCAACTCATTGTCATTCCACATTTTGTGGACGAAATGGCTGTCCACGCTGACGGAGATGACTTCCACGCCCA
>DCVO01000101.1:0-12977 GCA_002327405.1 Thiobacillus sp. UBA2186
AGGCCGATGTCCTTCTGCACTTCCTTTTCCTGGAACTTGCGCCCGATCAGGCGCTTGATGGCGTACAGGGTGTTCTTGGGATTGGTCACCGCCTGGCGCTTGGCGGGTGCGCCGACCAGGATTTCGCCGTTGTCGGCATAGGCGATGATGGAAGGCGTGGTGCGAGCGCCTTCGGCGTTCTCGATCACTTTCGGCGTGCCGTTTTCCATGACGGCCACGCAGGAGTTGGTGGTGCCCAGGTCAATACCGATGATGCGTCCCATGTGATGTTCCTTCCGAGAAATCAATTAACTGTTTAACAATGTTGGGTTAAGGGTTTGGTTTTCAAGCGTCTGAATTCATGCGTCCTTGGGCTTGGCCACCATCACGAGAGCCGGGCGGATCACGCGGTCGTTGAGCAGATAGCCTTTCTGCAGCACGCTGACCACGGTATTGGCCGGCTGGTCGGCTTCGACCATGCTCATGGCCTGGTGGCGGTGCGGATCGAAAGCCTCGCCCATGGGGTTGATTTCGGTCAGGTTGAATTTTCCGAACACACCCGATAGTTGTTTGAGCGTGAGTTCCACGCCGCTCTTGAGGCTTTCTGCATTGGAATCGTCGGCGGCCAGTGCGGCTTCCAGGCTGTCCTTCACGGCCAGCAGTTCGGAGGCGAAGCCCTCGACGGCATATTTATGCGCCTTCGCGACGTCTTCCTGGGCACGGCGGCGGATATTCTCGGTTTCGGCCTTGGCCCTGAGCCAGGCATCGTGATGCTCGGCCGCCTGGAGTTCGGCCGCTTTCAGCAGCTCTTCCAGGCTGGGCATGGTTTCCTTGTTTTCTTCCTGAGGATTTTGTCGGGTGTTGTTTTCAGTCTGCATGCGGTCTCCAAGTCAAAAGCGAAAAATAACTGGGGACGCCGGCAGGGTTTTCAAGCCCCGGGGGCAAATAATCGGAATAAAGCGGGCAGGCATGCCGTCTTACTTGGGAGAAAAGGGAGGCAAGCCATGATTCGGTCCGGCCCGACGCTGTTGTGCATGATTCCGGCAATCGCCTTGTTATTCGCCTCAGCCACTGCCAAGGCGGAGTTCCAGTCGCGCGAGGAGGCGCTCGCCGCCCTGGAAAAATACAGCCGCATGATCGAGGCCGAGCCGCATTACGCGCCCTTCCACACCCTGCGCGGCGATGCCTATTACGACCTCAACGACCTCCATGCGGCCATGCAGAGTTATACCGCTGCCATCAGGCTGGACGACGGACAGGACAAGGCCTACTTCGGGCGCGGCATGGCCCTGGGGCGCATGGGGCTGGTGGACGAGGGCATCGCCGACCTCGACGTCTACATCCGGCGCCACCCCGAGAGTTCCACAGCCTATACCAAGCGCGGCGTGCGCAACATCTGGCGCAACAACCTGGCGGCGGCCGAACGTGACCTCGTCCGTGCCATCGAACTCGACCCGAAAAATGCCGAAGCCCACGACGACCTGGGGGTGGTGCATGCCAGGCACAGGCGCCTGAAAGAGGCCGCCCATCACTTCGGCATCGCCATCAAGCTGGACCCGAGCTACCAGAAGGCTTATCACAACCTGGCCATCGTTTTTTACATGACCGGGCAGTATGCGGAAGCGCTGCAGATACTGGATGCCGGTTTGCAGCTCGAAGCCAGCAGCCGCAATTCGCTGCTGCTCAAGTCTTCCATCCTGCAGGCCATGGGCAGGGTCGAGGAGGCGAAACAGCTTGCAGGGCAGGCGGAGTTCCTGCCGGAGGACAACTGGTCCGAGCGCAGCGCCATCGTCGAGGCGTCAAAAAACGGAGAAGACAAATGAAGCGAAACAGGCTTTTTATGGGTGTCTTGCTTTGGGGCCTGCTTTCGGGGGCCGCAAGCGCAGCAAGCCCGGACGTCAGCTTGAACGACCTCGACGGCAAGCCGCGCCACTTCAGCGAATTCATCGGCCGCGGGCTATGGACGGTACTGGTGGTGTGGGGGCCGCGCTGCCCGCCCTGCATCGAGGAAATGCCGGACATGCAGAAATTCCACGATGCCAACCAGGGCAGGGCGGCCGTGCTCGGCGTAGCGGTGGATTTCCCTTCCTTCGGCCATGCGCGTCGCGACGAGGTGGCCAGGTTCGCCGCCGACTATCTCATCAGTTTTCCCTTGCTGCTGGGCGATGCAGAAGTCTTCACCCGTTTCGGCGGCGACGACCTGCTGGGGGTGCCGACGACCGTGATCTATGACCGCAACGGCGCCATTGCCGCACGCCACACCGGCAGTGTCACGCGCGACATGCTGGAGCGTTTCATCGACAAATGGGAGCAGCCGGAGGGGGTGAAATGAAATACGGGACAGCGATGGCATTGCTTTGTCTTGCCCAAGTTGCTGCGGCGGCACCATCGCGGCCGGATTACCACCGGGCGGTATACGCTCTGCATGAGCAGCAAATCGCCAGGCACACGATCCGCACCACCGAAGAAACGGGCAACTACAACGGCGAGGCGGCCAAGGGCTATCGCTATCGCATCACCAGCTATTACGATGCCGCCACCGGCCGGCTGCTGTCGCGCATCGAACGCAATGCCGACCTGCCCGAGGCGATCCATATCGCCGAGGTGAATATCTACGACACAGAGGGCAGGGTGGTGCGGGATTTTTTCTCCAGCGCGCCGCCCTGGATGCCCATCCATCCCTCGCATGCCTACATCAATCTGCACCATTACAACAGCAAGCTGCACAGCTTCCGCCAGTTCGAGCTGGACGGGCGGGTGAACTACGAATTTTGCGAGGGCGAACATGACGGCAAGCGGGTGCGCATCTCGCTCGACTGGACGGACATCAACGAGAAGACCACCGCCGCGCCCGCATACAAGGCGTGTTTCGATGGCATGAGCAACGACTGGGAGCCCTACCTGAACCCCCATTGAAGGTGCCGGACGCGCTTGTCCAGACACTGATCACTGACAACTGAAAACTAAAGACTGATTTCAGATTTGCCTTATATACGCCAGTCGATTAGAATGCCGGGCTGCTCGGAGAGGTGGATGAGTGGTTTAAGTCGCANNGGGTTCGAATCCCCCCCTCTCCGCCAGCCTGAAATGAGCTGGATCGGGGGGATTCGAACCCGCCTCGAGCAAATCCTGCGCTTCCATGAAGCGCGCTGTGTGAATCCTGCGCTTCCATGAAGCGCGCTGTGTGAATCCTGCGCTTCCATGAAGCGCATACCCGAAATCTGGCAATCGCCAGAACTGCTTTTGAGCAGTGTCCCTGACCTCCTTCCTGCACAGGCTTTGCCCGCAGTGTTCCCGGTTAGCGACTGAGCGCTAGCCGCCGCGACACGGGCACGCGGCAGCATGTTTTTTTCTGTGCCTGTTTGGAAGAACGAATTGACTTTTGAATCTCTCTCCCTGAATCCCTTCATCCTGAAGGCCATCAACGAATCCGGCTATGCCACGCCCACGCCCATTCAGGCTGAAGCAATCCCGGTTGTAATGGCTGGCCATGACCTCATGGCCTCGGCACAGACCGGCACCGGCAAGACCGCAGCCTTCATGCTGCCTGCACTGCACAAGCTCTCCGAGCCGCCCAAGGGCCCGGGCAAGGGCCCGCGCATCCTGGTGCTGTCACCGACCCGCGAGCTGGCCCAACAGATCTCGGCGGCGGCAGACAAGTACGGCAAATACATGCGCCGTGCCAAGTGCGTGAGTATCCTTGGCGGCACGCCTTATCCCGTGCAGAACCGCCTGCTGGCGAGCCCGGTGGACATCCTGGTTGCCACTCCCGGCCGTTTGCTCGACCACATGCAGCGCGGCAAGGTGGATTTCTCGCGCCTGGAAATGCTGGTGCTGGACGAAGCCGACCGCATGCTGGACATGGGCTTCATCGACGATGTGAACCTGATTGCCAAGGCCACGCCGCAATCCCGGCAGACGGTGCTGTTCTCGGCCACCCTCGACGGCAAAATGGCGCAGATCGCCAAGAACCTGCTGCGCGAGCCCAAGCGCGTGGAAATCACCAGCGCCCAGCAGCGCCACGAGAACATCGAGCAGCGCCTGCATTTCTGCGACGATCTCGATCACAAGAACCGCATCCTCGACTACCTGCTGCGCGACGCGGAACTGAACCAGGCCATCGTGTTCACTGCCACCAAGCGCGATGCCGACCAGCTGGCCGGCGATCTTTACCAGCAGGGCTACCCTGTGGCCGCGTTGCACGGCGACATGCACCAGGGCGCGCGCAACCGCACGCTGACCAAACTGCGCCGTGGCGAGATCCGCATCCTGATCGCGACCGATGTGGCGGCGCGCGGCATCGACGTCGCCGGCATCAGCCATGTCATCAACTTCGACTTGCCCAAGCAGGCCGAAGACTACGTGCACCGCATCGGCCGCACCGGCCGTGCCGGCGCATCCGGCATCGCCGTGTCGCTGGTGTCCAGCCGCGACGGCATGCTGCTCCGGAAAATTTCCAGCTACACCGGCCAGAAAATCGAAGCGGCAGTGATCCCCGGCCTCGAGCCCAAGACCCGCGTGCGCGAAGACCGTCCGCGTCGTGACTTCAACAATGCCAAGCCCGGCAAGCGCCGTGCGCCGCACGAATACAAGCAAGGCAACGGTTTCAAGCCCAAGGCCGGCGCGGGTGCTTCGCGCGGCCGCCCGGGCAAGGCGAGCGAAACCGGCTTTGCCGGCCCCAGCGAACGCCGCATGCAGGAACGCTACGCAGCGCAGCCCGACCAGTCTCAGGGCAACAAGCGCAGCGCCAAGACTGGGCAGCGCCCTTCCGGCAGGGGGCAGCGCCGCGAGTGGGAATAAGCGCGCGGGAAAAAAGCCGTCAGATGCCAGAGAACAAGGCGTAATTCGTTATTTACACAGAGGAAGCAGAGGTAACAGAGGAGAACATGATTGCTTCCCTCTGCTTACTCTGTTTCCTCTGTGTTACCAGGGGTTCTCCGTGTTCTCGGTGGCTTGAAGTACGGTTCTTGGAATAATCCGAATTGCGGCAGCAGGCATTGCCCCGATAAAATCGGAGTTTTGCCGCTGCCCGCTACTCAATACCCAATGCCCAGCCATCCCTACCACGGACGCATCTCGGTCATCGTTCCGGTCAAGAACGAACAGGACAACGTCGAGCCGCTGGTGCGGGAAATTTCCGCCGCGCTCACCGATCGTGCCGAATTCGAGATCATTTATGTCAACGACGGCAGCAGCGACGGCACACCGCAGGCGCTGGAACGGCTGAAGGCCGAGTTTCCCATGCTGCGCGTGATCACCCATCGCGCCTCCTGCGGCCAGAGCCAGGCGGTGGCGACCGGGGTGAAGCATGCGCGCTACGAATGGATCGCCACCCTGGATGGCGACGGCCAGAACGATCCGGCCGACATTCCGGCGCTGATCGACGCATTATCCGACCCGAAGCAGCCGGCCAACCTGCAACTGCTGGCGGGTTGGCGCAACAAGCGGCAGGACACCTTCATCCGCAAGCTGTCGTCGAAAATCGCCAATGGCGTGCGCAGCCGCTTTCTGCGCGACAATACCCCGGATACCGGCTGCGGCCTGAAAGTGTTCGCGCGCGCAACTTTCCTCGAACTGCCGCACTTCGACCACATGCACCGCTTCCTGCCTGCGCTGGTGCAGCGCAATGGAGGGGCAGTGGTGTCGGTGCCGGTGAATCACCGCCCGCGCGAGCGCGGCACTTCCAAGTACGGCATCCATAACCGTCTCTGGGTCGGCATCGTCGACCTGTTCGGCGTGGCCTGGCTGCAGCGCAGGGTGCGCCGCCCGGAAATCGTTTCCGCCGACTAAATGAGCAGACCGCATTTACCTGTCTGGCTGCGCGGCATTTTCCTGATTCTTTCCCTGATCGGTATCGGCCTGCTGCTGAAAAGCGCCGGGCTCGAACATCTGTTCGAGCGCGAGTGGATAGATACCAACGTGCGCGGCAATGGCTTGCCCGGCTATGGCATTTTTCTCGCCGCCGGTGCCCTGATGACGGCGATCGGCCTGCCGCGGCAAGTAGTGGCCTTTTTCGGCGGCTATGCTTTCGGGGTCATGGCGGGTTTGCTGCTGGGTGCGGCGGCAGCGCTGGGCGGCTGCATCCTGGCCTTCTATTACGCCCGCCTGTTCGGGCGTGGCCTGGTGAGGCGCATGTTCCCGGAAAAATTGCAGCGCTTTGACGACTTCATTCGCGGCCAGCCGTTTTCGATGACGCTGATCGTGCGCCTGCTGCCGGTGGGCAGCAACCTGGTCACCAACCTGATCGCGGGCGTCTCGCGCATTCCCAAGCTGGCCTTCTTCGGCGGCAGTTTCGTAGGCTATCTGCCGCAGACCCTGGTGTTTGCGCTGGCCGGCAGCGGCCTGACCATGGGATCGCAATGGCAGGTCGTCATGTCCATCGTGCTGCTGATCGCATCGGGCCTGCTCGGCATACGGCTGTACCGGCGCACGCGCCACGGCCGTTCCTACGCCCGTGAACTGGAAACCGCTTCGGACCCAGAATGATGAATTCGCAGATTCTTAAGACTGCGGCCGGCCCGGCCCTGATCCTGGCGCTCTTGACGCTGGTGGCGCTGCTGGTACGACCGCTCACGCCCATCGACGAAACCCGTTATGTCAGCGTGGCGTGGGAGATGTGGCTCAAGGACGAGTACCTCGTGCTGTTCAAGAACGGCGAGCCCTACAGCCACAAGCCGCCCTTGCTGTTCTGGCTGTACAACCTGGGTTGGGCAGTGTTCGGCGTCAACGAATGGTGGCCGCGCCTGGTGTCGCCGCTGTTTTCTCTGGGCGGGCTGCTGCTGACGCTGTCGATCGCGTGCAGACTGTGGCCGGATGAGCCCGATAGCCGCCGCAATGCGCCATGGATATTGGGGACCAGCCTGTTGTGGATGGTGTTTTCCACTTCGGCGATGTTCGATGTGATGCTGGCCTTCTTCGTGCTGATCGGCATGCGCGGACTGCTGATCGCCGCCAACGAATCGATGAAGCGCGGCTTTGTCTGGCTGGCTGTCGCCATCGGTTTCGGCGTGCTGGCCAAGGGTCCGGTGATCCTGTTGCACCTGCTGCCGGCGGCGGCGCTGGCCCCCTGGTGGGCCGCTGGACCAGGCGGCGGCCCGAACTGGAAACGCTGGTATGGCGCGATCCTGCTGGCGATATTGGGCGGTGCCGGCATTGCCCTGGCCTGGGCGATCCCGGCGGCCATCCACGGCGGCGAAGAATACCGCAACGCGATTTTCTGGGGCCAGACCGCCAACCGCATGGTCGATTCCTTCGCACATAAAAGACCAATCTGGTGGTATCTGCCGCTGTTGCCCTTGCTGCTGTTCCCCTGGCTGGTTTGGCCGGGCTTGTGGGGCCGGTTCGCCGCGGTCAAGCGCGAGGGCCTGGACCGCGGCCTGCGTTTCTGTCTCGCCTGGGCGGCACCCGTCTTCGTCGCTTTCTCGTTCATCAGCGGCAAGCAGATTCATTATCTGGTGCCGCTGTTCCCGGCGTTTGCCCTGTTTGCCGGGCATCTGCTGGCCAGAGGCAAGGCCGGCGGAGCATGGCTGCCTGCACTGCTGTCGGCTTTGGCGGGCGGCGTGATGGTTTATTTTGCCGTAGCGGGATTGCCCGATAAATCGGGCATCTGGGGCGAATTGCCCTGGTGGCCGGGCGTCGTTCTGCTAACGGCAGGGCTGGGAGCGTTATGGCTGGGCAAGGCGGAAAATCTGCGCCTGGCTGTCCTCGCCATTCTGGGCGCGAGCCTGTTTGCCCTGGTGCAGATTTATATCGCACCAGGCGCCGCGCGCAGCTATGACATGCATCCGATGGCCAAGGCCATCAAGCAATTGCAGGATCGGGGCATGGCGGTAGCCAATCTGGGCAAATACCACGCCCAGTTCCAGTTCGCCGGGCGCCTCGAACAGCCGTTGGTGCAATTGGGCCCGGGCGACCTGCCTGCATGGCTGGAAAAAAATCCGCAAGGCGCGGTAGTGGTGTACGTCAGCCGCAAGCGGACGTTGCCGGAGTCCCTTTTTGCCCAGCCATACCGGGGCGAAACTGCAGCGCTATTGAGCGCGGCCCAGGCCCGGATGCAGTTGGAACTGATCGCCAGCGGAAAAGGGAAGGCGCTTAAGCTTCCCGAGGGGGAGGAGTAACCTCCACTTCACGGCTGGGTGAAATGGTGGAAATGGCGTGCTTGAAGACCATCTGGCCGGCTTGGTCATGCCCTTTCAGGTGGATCACGAACTGGTCGAAGGAATCGATGCGGCCAGTCAGCTTGATGCCGTTGACGAGAAAGACCGACACCGGCATGCGCTCGCGCCGTAGGGTATTGAGGAACATGTCCTGCAGGTTGTTTCGATTGTCCATGGCTGGGGTCAGCGTAGCGGTTGTGTAGGCACAGTCTAGCACGTCCGGAAACGGATTCCGGACGTGTCGGCGGGTTTACTCGATTTTGGCTTTTGCGCGCAGTTCGGTGATGGCATCACGCACGCGCCGCTGCTGGATCTGCTGGCGAACCTCGTTTTTCACTTCGCCGAGCGCCGGGAACTGGGTCGGGCGCATATCGTCCAGCTTGATGATGTGCCAGCCGAACCGGGTTTGCACCGGGGCCTTGGTGGTCTCGCCCTTTTTCAGCGCCTGCATGGCTTCGCCGAATTCCTTGACGAAGGTGCCGGGCACGTTCCAGCCGAGGTCGCCGCCGTTCACGGCCGAGCCCTTGTCGATGGATTTTTCCTTGGCCAGCTTGTCGAAAGCGACCTTCTTGTTCAGTTGAGCGATGACGGCCTTGGCTTCCGCTTCGGTTTTCACCAGGATATGGCGCGCCTTGTATTCGTTGCCGCCTGCTGCGGCCTTGGCCTTGTCGTACTCGGCCTTGATTTCCGCATCGGAGACCGGATGGCTTTTGACGTAGTCGTCGAGATAGGCCTTGGTCAACTGCTCGTGTCGCATCATTTCCATGGCGGCGACCAGCCGGGGATTCTTGTCCAGCCCCTTGTCGATGGCGGCGCGCGACAGCAGTTCCTGGTTGATCAGCGCCTCGCGTGCACGGGCCTCAAGGCTGGCATCGTTGGGCGCGCCTTGCGAGAGCAGGGTCTGCTTGGCCATTTCGCCGTAGATGGCAGGAATCTCGCGGCCGTTGACCGTGGCGACGGGTTTGGCATCCTGCGCAAAGGCAGGAGCAAGGGTGGCAAGCAGAAGGGTAAGAACGAGGGGGTGCTTCATCGAGTGCTCCTCAGTGAGAAATCAGAATTCTTCCGGGGTGTAGGCGTTGATGGCCAGGGCATGGATGCCCTTTTGCATCAGGTCTCCCAGTGTTTCATAAACCAGGCGGTGGCGGGCGACGGCATTAAGCCCGTTGAACCGGCTGGAAACGATGGTCAGGCGAAAATGCTTGCCGCCGGCCGCGCCTGCATGGCCGGCATGTTGCGAACTCTCGTCTTCCAGCGCGATCGAGGAAGGCGAGAGCGCATCCAGCCGCTTGTAGATCTCGTCTTCGATATTCATGCCGGCAACACTTTCTTGAACGGCCTGACGATGACGCTGGCATAAACGCCGGCCGCGGCATAAGGGTCGGCATCGGCCCAGCCCTGGGCGGCGTCGAGGGAGTCGAACTCGGCCACGATGAGGCTGCCGGTAAACCCCGCCGGGCCGGGGTCGGGACTGTCGATGGCGGGGAAGGGGCCGGCCAGCAGCAGGCGGCCTTCGGCCTGCAGGGCATTGAGGCGCTCAAGATGCGCCGGCCGCGCAGCCAGGCGCTTGTCCAGGCTGCCGGGCGCATCCTCGCCCACGATGGCATAGAACATTATTTGGACTCTTCCTTGTCGATGTATTTGGCGAGCATGAGCGACTGGATGACCACGAACACCAGCATCAATCCGAATGTTCCAAAAAGCTTGAAAGTGGCCCAATCATCTTCTGAAAAATTGTATGCCACCCAGAGATTGGCTCCGCCCATAAAGGCGAAGAACACCCCCCAGTTCAGGTTCATCAGACGCCAGGCCGGGTCGGGAAGTTCCATCTGTCCACCAGCCAGGGTGCGAATCAGGTTCTTGCCGAAGGCGGCGGCACCGAAAATGGCGGCGGCGAAGATCCAGTACAGCACTGTCGGCTTCCATTTGATGAATGTTGGATCTTGAAAATACAAAGTCGCGCCGCCGAACACGGCGATGATGAACAGGCTTACCCACAACATGAGATCGACCTTGCGGCCGCGCAGCTTGACCCAGCCCACCTGCACGAAGCTGGCGAGGATGGCGACCAGGGTGGCGAGGAAGATGCCGGGCTTGCCGCCGGGGGCGGTGTGCACGCCGACGTTGCCGAGGATGGACTGTGCGGCCTCCGGATAGGCGCCGCCCAGCTTGTAGGCGATGAAGAAGAGAATGACCGGAAACAGGTCGAACAGGAATTTTCTCATTGGAGTTGCATCGAATCGGCATCGGGGCCTTGAAAAGAGCTATTTTGCTATGATTTCTCAGGCTTACCAAATCCCACGAGCCGCCGAAGGGTTTTCTTCGGCGGCTCGACGACCCAATTGAACTACGACCTGCATTGCCACTCCAGCATTTCCGACGGCATCCTGTCCCCTGCCCGGCTCGTGCAAAGGGCGGCGGAAAAGGGCGTCGACGTGCTCGCCCTGACCGACCACGATGATGTTGCCGGCCTGGGCGAGGCCGCGCAGGCTGCGGAAGCGGCCGGCATCGGCTTCGTCAACGGCGTGGAAATATCCGTGACCTGGAGCGGCGTGACCTTGCATGTCGTCGGCCTGAATGTCGACGCCGGCAATGCCGAGCTGCAGGCGGGGCTGGCCGGCATCCAGCATGGGCGGCGAGAACGCGCCGAGCGCATCGGCCAGGAACTCGGCAAGCATGGCATCGTTGGCGCCTTCGAAGGGGCGCTCAGGCATGCGGCGAATCCGCGGCTCATCGGGCGCACGCATTTCGCGCGTTTCCTGATCGGGCAGGGCGTGTGCAAGGACGTCAGAAGCGTGTTCAAGAAATATCTGGTGCGCGGCAAGCCGGGCTACGTCACGCACGAATGGACTTCCCTTGCAAACGCCGTGGCCTGGATACGCGCGGCCGGCGGCCAGGCGGTACTGGCACACCCGGGCCGTTACGACCTGAAAGGCAAGGCCACGCGGCGTCTGCTGGGCGAATTCAGGGAAATCGGCGGCGAGGGCGTGGAAGTGGTCACGGGCAGCCATACCCCCGACCAGCATGCACTGTTCGCCGAACTGGCGAATTTCTACGGTCTCGCGGCTTCACGCGGTTCCGATTTCCATGCGCCGGGCGAATACGGACGCGAATTGGGCAGCGGCCCGGACTTGCCGCTGAAGTGCACGCCGATCTGGCATAATTGGGACTTAACAAACACAGGCCAAACTAGGATGGCCTCCAAAACCGTCCCTACCTGATGTCACAATTTTTCAGCATTCATCCAGACAACCCCCAGCCCCGGCTCATCCAACAGGCGGTACAGGTTCTGCGCCAGGGCGGCGTCATCGTTTATCCCACCGATTCCTGCTATGCCCTGGGCTGCCACATTGGCGACAAGGACGCGGCCATGCGCCTGTTGCGCGTGCGCGGCCTGGACGACAGCCATGATCTGACCCTGGTCTGCCGCGACCTGTCCGAGCTCGGCCGCTACGCCCAGGTCGACAACAGCCAGTTCCGCCTGCTCAAGTCGCACACCCCCGGCCCCTATACCTTCATCCTCAAGGGCACGCGCGAAGTGCCGCGCCGCCTGTTGCACAAGCGCCATGACACCATCGGCCTGAGGGTGCCGGACCACGCCATCGTGCAGGCGCTGCTGGCGGAGTTGGGAGAGCCCATCCTGTCGTCTACCCTTCAATTGCCGGGCGAAGACGTGCCCCTCAACGAGGCCTGGGAAATCCGCGAACGCCTGGAGAACCAGGTGGACCTGGTCATCGACGGCAACGGCTGCGGACTGACCCCGACCACGGTGGTCGATCTCAGCACCGGCGAACCGCACGTGCTGCGCTATGGCAAGGGCGACGCCACGCCTTTCGAGGATTGATATGGAACTCACGCTGATTCAGAAAATCGCCGTCTTCGCCATTCCGGTGATTTTCGCCATCACGCTGCATGAGGCCGCGCACGGCTTCGTCGCCATGAAATTCGGCGACAAGACCGCCTGGATGCTGGGACGGGTGACGGCCAATCCCCTGAAGCACATCGACCCCATCGGCACCATCGGCCTGCCGCTGTTTTTGCTGCTGATGAGCAAGCTGGCCGGCGGTCCCGCCTTCCTGTTCGGCTGGGCCAAGCCGGTGCCGGTCAACTTCAACAACCTGCGCCGGCCCAAGCGCGACATGCTTTGGGTGGCAGCCGCCGGTCCGGGCGCCAACCTGATCATGGCAGTGTTCTGGGCCGCCATGATCCAGCTCGGCTCGGTGCTGGGCGAAACCATGGGCGTGCCGCTCATGCTCATGGGTGCCGCCGGCATCCTCATCAACGCCATGCTCGCGGCCTTCAACCTGCTGCCGATTCCGCCGCTCGACGGCGGCCGCATCGCCGTCAGCCTGCTGCCGCCGGGGCCTGCCAACATGCTGGCACGCGTCGAACCCTTCGGCTTTTTCATCCTGATCGCGCTGATTTTCGCCGGCGTGCTGGGCGCTCTCGTCTGGCCGCTGATCAGCCTGATCGCCGGCCTGTCCACGCTGCTGACCGGGGTGCCGGATCAACTGCTGCTTTCGCTGATTTCCATACTGCTTAACTGATCATGTTCGCCAACCGCGTACTTTCCGGCATGCGCCCGACCGGGCGTCTTCATCTGGGCCACTACCACGGCGTGCTCAAGAACTGGCTGAAACTGCAGCACGAGCACGAGTGCCTGTTCTTCGTGGCCGACTGGCATGCGCTGACCACGCATTACGACACCCCGGAAGTCATCCACGATAGCGTGTGGGACATGGTGGTGGACTGGCTGGCTGCGGGCGTCGACCCGGCACAGGCGACGCTGTTCGTGCAGTCGCGCGTGATCGAACATGCCGAACTGCACCTGCTGCTGTCGATGAT
>DCVO01000101.1:13020-13217 GCA_002327405.1 Thiobacillus sp. UBA2186
TGGTGCCGGTGGGCGAGGATCAGGTACCTCACATCGAGTTCACGCGCGAGATCTGCCGTCGTTTCAATCACCTCTATGGCCGCGAGCCCGGCTTCGAGGAAAAGGCGCAGGCGGCCGTGAAAAAGCTGGGCAGCAAGAAGGCCAAGCTGTACCAGGAAATGCGCACGGCCTACCAGGAGCAGGGCGACGAGTCCGCG
>DCVO01000157.1 GCA_002327405.1 Thiobacillus sp. UBA2186
AGGTCGGCAACCCCTTGCCGACACACAGAAATTCCGGCGGGAAGGTTTCCCGCCACCCTTAAATTTTTTTGGAGATACCAAATGAAACTGAAGCAATCCGCACTGGCCGTCGCCATGGCCCTGGCCACCCCCGCCGTTTTCGCTGCGGCGCCCACCAGCCCCACCGACACCGCCGGCGCCATTACCGTGTTCATGTCCGGCGCCACCGCCCCGGACGAGTTCATGGAATCCATCGTCACCGGCATGATGAACCCCGGCTTCTACAAGTACAAGGATGCCGTAGGCGGCACCTCCGTGGGCCGCGCCTTCCTGGGCGAGGTCAAGAACGACGCCTCCATCCCGGCTTCCATCCGCAACCAGAAAGTGCTGTTCATCAAGCGTTCCGCCGGCGGCTCCGTCTGGGGCGTCAACCCCCTGGCCCGTTCTGAAGGCATCGCCGTGCTGAAGGCGGCAGATGCTTCCTGCTCCACCGCTCCGGATACCGACGGCTACTACACCTGCCCGGTGGTCGGCGTTGACCCCGGCATCGGCGCGCCCACTGGCGACGAGATGGTGCCCGACTTCGGCGTGTCCGACGTGGCCCCCTTCATGTTCAAGGAGCCGTACAACGTCGAGTTCGGCGCCAGCCAGTTGTCCGCCGCCGAGACCGCCGGCCTGACCGTGCGCGCCGTCAATACCCTGATGATGGGCATTGTCGCCACCGCCGCCGTGCCCAGCAGCTTCTACATTTCCGAGGCCGATTACGGCGCCATGCTGACCGGCAACCTGACCGACTGGAGCCAGATCGGCGACGGTACCGTGGCGCCCGCCGGCGGCACCCAGGTGGTGGTCTGCCGCCGCCACCAAGGCTCCGGCACCCAGACCAGCTACAACTGGTTCTTCAACAACTTCCCCTGCACGGGCGACTCCGCCCTTAGCGGCGTGAGCGGCCAGACTGTTCCTGCTCGCATGGACTCCAGCGCCGGTTTCATGGCCAGCGGCACCGGTACCTCCGCCGATCCGTTCCTGATCGACGTGACCGCGGGCTACACCGTCCTCGAGAACTCCGGTTCCGGCGATGTGCGCAAGTGCCTGAACGCCGCCCAGTCCGGCGTGGACTACACCTTCAAGGGTGAAGACGGCCTGTACTACAAAGCCAACTTCTCCGCCGCCGCCGGCGCTCTGGGCGCGATCGGCGTGCTGTCCCTGGACAGCCAGGAGAAGACCGGCGCCGCGACCAGCGCCGGTGTCGCCACCGACAAGGGCGCGGAAACCGCCTGGTTCTTCCACACCCTGAACGGCGCGGGCGTCATGGCCAAGAATGCCATCGGCGTGGCCGACGAGACCTGCTCCAGCACCGGCACCCTGTCCGGCGTCTGCCCGAACCGTTCCGCCCTGCGTGAAGGCCAGTACCTGTTCGCCGCCGAACTGGCCATGCAGTATCGCACCAGCCTGGCTGGCCAGAAGCTGGACTTCGCCAACGAGTTCATCGACCGCGCCGGCGACCCCAGCTTCCAGAAGCCCTGGACCCTGGCCCTGCCCCCGGTCTATGACCCGACCGTCAGCCCCGCCGTTGCCAAGGGCACCCGCTACGGCAACATGTGCAGCCCGCTGCAGAAGCTGTTCTAAGCCGGGTTGTCGCAATGGGCGGTGCAACGCCGCCCGCTTGATCGCCACTCCCCGCCCTGCGGGGGGTGGTTTTTTGCATGTGTGAGGGTTTGGCCATGGGGATGCGCCCATGGCTAAGCGTTCGTGGTTGTGTAGGGCGGCATACCCATGCCGCCGGGAATGCGAGGACGCAGGGCGGCATCCCCATGCCGCCGGAATTTTGATGTCGGCAAGGGATTGCCGAGCCGGGGTTTTGATGTCGGCAAGGGATTGCCGAGCCGGGGTTTTGATGTCGGCAAGGGATTGCCGAGCCGAGGTTTTGATGTCGGCAAAGGATTGCCGACCTACGGTTCGTCGGTCGCAAGGGTCGTAGGGCGGCATCCCCATGCCGCCGGAATTTTTGATGTCGGCAAGGGATTGCCGAGCCGGGGTTTTAATGTCGGCAAGGGATTGCCGACCTACGGTTCGTCGGTCGCAAGGGTCGTAGGGCGGCATCCCCATGCCGCCGGAATTTTTGATGTCGGCAAGGGATTGCCGAGCCGGGGTTTTGATGTCGGCAAGGGATTGCCGACCTACGGTTCGTCGGTCGCAAGGGTCGTAGGGCGGCATACCCATGCCGCCGGAATTTTTGATGTCGGCAAGGGATTGCTGAGCCGGGGTTTTGATGTCGGCAAGGGATTGCCGACCTACGGTTCGTCGGTCGCAAGGGTCGTAGGGCGGCATCCCCATGCCGCCGGAATTTTGATGTCGGCAAGGGATTGCCGACCTACATGCAAAACGGAAAAAAATGATTCGACGGATTGCCGCCGCGCTGTGTGCGCTGTTTTTCATGGCCGGGCCTGCGCTGGCTGCCGAGGAAGGATTCGATATCCTGGAATATGCGATCGAAGGCAACACCGTGCTGGATGCCGGGCGCATCGAGGAGGCGGTGTATCCGCACCTTGGCGAGAAGCGCACGGTCAAGGACGTGGAGGCGGCGCGCGCGGCGCTGGAGAAGGCCTATCACGACGGCGGCTACCTGACGGTGTTCGTGGACATTCCGGAGCAGGAAGTGCAGAACGGCACGGTGCGGCTGAAGGTGACGGAAGGGCGGGTGGAGCGGCTGAGGGTTTCGGGCTCGCGCTATTACTCGCTGGGCCGCATCAAGTCGAAGACGCCGGACCTGGAGGAGGACGCAGTGCCGTATTTTCCGGATGTGCAAAAGCAGATCGCGTCGGTCAATCGCGGCGCCGACCGCCGCGTGACGCCGGTGCTGCGCCCGGGGCGCACGCCGGGCAAGGTGGAGGTGGACCTAAAGGTGGACGACAAGCTGCCGCTGCACGGCAGCGTCGAGGTCAACGACCGCTATTCGGCCAACACCACGCACACGCGGCTCAACGCCAACCTGCGCTACGACAACCTGTGGCAGCGCGAGCACAGCCTGTCGCTGGGCGTGCAGACGGCGCCGCAGGACACCGGCGAGTCGCTGGTATTCTCGGGCACCTACGTCTGGCCCATGGACAACGGCAACTATCTCGCCGGCTACGCGGTGTATTCCGAGAGCGATGTGGCGGCGGTGGGCGACGTCAACGTGATCGGCAACGGCAAGATCGCCGGCCTGCGCTACATCGTGCCGCTGCGCCCGCGCCCCGGCCTGTTCCACACGCTGACCCTGGGCGCGGACTACAAGGATTTCGACGAGACCGTGAACCTGCAGGGCGGCGACAGCGCGAATACGCCGATATCCTACCTGCCGTTCACTGCCGGCTATGAAGCCAACCTCATGAACGGCGCCAGCACGACCCGCTTCAATGCGGCGCTGAATTTCTCCGTGCGCGGCATCGCCGACGACGAGGTCGAATGCCTGCCGGGCATCACCCTCAATGAGTTCGCCTGCAAGCGCTATCTGGCCGAAGCCAATTACGCCTACCTGCGCATGGATTTGAAGCATACGCAGCAGTTCAAGTCCGGCTGGAGCCTGTTCGGCCGCCTTGCCGGCCAGCTCGCGAGCGGGCCGCTGATTTCCAACGAGCAGTTCTCCGCCGGCGGCGCGGACAGCGTGCGCGGCTATCTGGAATCCAACTCGTACGGCGACGACGGCGTGCTGGGGGGCCTGGAGCTGCGCGCGCCTTCGCTCGCCGGCCGGGTTTCGCCGCGCATGGAGGATTTGACGCTGTACGCCTTCGCCGAAGGCGCCACGCTGCGGGTGCAGGACCCGCTGCCCGGGCAGACCGACCGTTTCGATCTGGCTTCGGCGGGGCTGGGCGTGCGCTTCAAGGGATGGGGAGGATTGTCGGGCAGCCTGGATTACGCCTACCCCTTCGAGGATGCCGGCACGGTGGAAGCCGGCGACCACCGCGTGCATTTCCGCCTGGGGCAGGAATGGTGATGCCGTAGGGCGGCATCCCCATGCCGCCGTGGTTGGGGATGCGGGATGTCGGCAAAGGGTTGCCGACCTACGGGGTGTGCATCCACCCCGGATTGACGTAGGGCGGCATACCCATGCCGCCGTGGTTGGGGATGCGAGGATGTCGGCAAAGGATTGCCGACCTACGGGGTGGTTATTCGATGTCCATGCCGGTGATGGATTCCGGGATGGTGGCACCCCAACCGGGTGTGTATGCACCGCGTTCCAGCCAGGCGCGGTACGAGGAATGGGGCCAGTCCGCCGGGTGTGCGCAATGGCCGTGTTTGACGGGATTGAAATGGATGTAGTCCAGATGCCTTTGCAGATCGGCGTCATCGCGGATGAGGTGGTCGTAGAAGCGGTCTTGCCAGAAGGGGCCGGACAGTCCTTGCTCCTTCAGCCGCCAGGTGACCTCGCGCTTGAGCGAGGCGACGATGCCGGAGAAATCGGAGCCGTTCAAGGGTTTGAACAGCCAGTGCAGGTGGTCGGGCAGGATGACGTGGGCGTAGTGGCGGAAAGGATGTTGGGGTTTGATTTCGCGCATCGCGGCCAGCAATGGTTCGATCCCCGTATCCGCCAGCCATGGCCGCCGGCCACGGGTGACGATGGTCACGAAGACCGGCAGGTCAAGGCGGTAGCGGCGATAGTTGGGCATGACGCGATGGTAGCGCCAGGACGCGCAGGTTGAAAGACGCAGGGCGGCATACCCATGCCGCCGATGTCGTAAGGATGTAGGGCGGGAATCCCTTCCCGCCGGGTTTGTTGTGGATGTCGGCAAAGGGTTGCCGACCTACGGGGTACGGTTGTAGGGCGGCATACCCATGCCGCCGTTTTTGGGGATGCGGGATGTCGGCAAGGGATTGCCGACCTACGGGGTACGGTTGTAGGGCGGCATACCCATGCCGCCGTGGTTGGGGATGCGAGGATGTCGGCAAAGGGTTGCCGACCTACGGGGTGTGCATCCACCCCGGATTGACGTAGGGCGGCATACCCATGCCGCCGTGGTTGGGGATGCGGGATGTCGGCAAGGGATTGCCGACCTACGGGGTACGGTTGTAGGGCGGCATACCCATGCCGCCGTTTTTGGGGAACGAGATCATGAACGCTAATCTGTTTCGGCTGGTTTTCAACAAGGCGCTTGGCATGCTGGTGCCGGTGCACGAGGCGGCGCGTTCGCGGGGCAAGGGCGGGGGTGTGGGTGGTGAACGGGATGTCGTAGGGCGGCATACCCATGCCGCCGCGGATGTGGATGCCGGCAAGGGTTTGCCGACCTGCGCCGTCATGGCCGCGTTGCTGGTCTCTCTGCCGGCCATGGCGCAGTTGCCGGTCGCATGCGGCGGCGGGGCCTGCGGGGTCAACCCCAACCCGGTCAATTTCGTCACCAGCGGCGCGGCCGGCTATGCCATCAACGGCACCCAGGGCATTGTCACCCAAACCACGGACAAGGCCATTCTCAACTGGCAGAGCTTCAACGTGGGCGCAGGCTACAGCATGGTGTTCAACCAGCCCGGCGCGAACTCGGCGGCGCTCAACCGCATCTGGCAGGGCAACGCCAGCGTGATCGCGGGCGCGATCCAGGCCAACGGCCAGATCTATCTCATCAACCAGAACGGCATCCTGTTCGCCAACGGCGCCCAGGTCAACGTGGGCGGCCTGGTGGCCTCGGCGCTGGACATCGACGATGCCGTGTTCCTGCATCCCAACGGCCTGTTCAGCCTGACCGACGAGGCCGGCAACGTGCGCCCCGCCTTCCAGTGGACGGGCACGGCGGAGGGTTTCGCCGGCAGCCTCGTCAAGGTGGAGCCGGATGCCGAGCTGGCGGCTGCGCTGGGCGGGGCGATCATGCTGTTCGCGCCGCAGGTCGTCAACCAGGGCACGATCCACACCCGGGAAGGCCAGGCCGTGCTGGCCGCCGGCGGCAAGATCTACCTGTCCGCGCCGCCCGGCTCGGAGGGCCTGCCGGAGAATTCCCCCTTCCGCGGACTGGCCGGCATGCTGGTGGAAGTCGATCCGTTCGTGGACCCGGCAGACAGCAGCGTGAAGCTGTCGGGCACCGTGCTCAACGACACACTCGGCCAGATCATCGCCGAGCGCGGCAACGCCACGCTGGTCGCGCTGGCGGTGAACCAGATGGGCCGGGTGACGGCCACTTCTTCGGTCAACTACAAGGGCTCGGTGCGTCTGCTGGCGCGGGAGAAGGCCGCCTACGATCCGGCGTTCACCGCGGAAAAAGTGCTCTCCGCCACCGATACCGGCGAGGCGGTGCTGGGCGAGAACAGTGTGACGGAAGTGCTGCCGGAGCTGGAAAGCAGCCAGACCATCACCGACGGCCAGGTCTTCAATCCTTCCACCGTGGAGGTGGCGGGCGGCAGCGTGACGATGGGGAAGAACGCGAGCATCGTGGCGCCGGGCGGCCATGTGACGCTCTCGGCGCAGGAACTCGGCACGCTGTTCGCGGGCGGTGACGGCAGCGACAACGGCCACCGCATCTACATGGCGGAAGGCAGCCTGATCGACGTTTCCGGCCTGACCGATGTCGAGTTGGACATGGCGCGCAACTTCATCGAGGTGGAGCTGCGCGGCACGGAACTCAGGGACAACCCGCTCAACCGCGACGGCTACCTGCGCGGCAAGAAGGTGTGGGTGGACATCCGCAATCTGCCCGATCCGGAGCTTGCCGACGTGTCCGGCTACGTGAACCAGATCGGCCGCGGCATCGGCGAGAAGCTGTCCGCGGGCGGCACGGTGACCATGCGCTCGGAAGGCGACATCGTTCAGCGCCAAGGTTCGGTCATCGACATTTCAGGCGGCTCGCTCGCCTATAACGGCGGCTACGGCTATGCCAGCCAGCTCGTTTCGCAGGGACAGGCATTCAATATCGGCGATGCGCCGGCCGACCGCATCTATGACGGCATCGTCGGTCTCTACACTTACACCGATCCGAAATGGGGCGTGACGACCACGGTCCGGATGCCGCTGACCATGCAGTACTACGACGGCTACGTGCAGGGCCAGAACGCCGGCACGCTGAACATGGTGGCGCGCGCCTATGCGCTCGACGGGGAGCTGGTCGCCCAGACCGTCACCGGCCCTTACCAGCGGCAGGCGCCGAACGCGGACGGCAGCGCGCCTGCGCTCGATCAGTTGCCGGCAGCCGGCACGCTGGTCATCGGCGACGCCTCGCAGGCCGGCGTGACCGGCGGCGACATGAAGACGCCCGACGTGCTGCTGAGCAGCACCTATACGGCACTGCCGGAAGGTTTCGATGCGAATTCGTCGTTGCCGTCCGGATACTGGGACGGCTTCGTCCTCTCGACGCAAAAGCTCAACGACAGCGGCGTGGGCCACATCGCCGTCTACAGCAACGGCAGCATCACCGTGGCGGAAGACGGCGCGCTGAACCTGCCGGCCTTCGGCTCGCTCACGCTGGCCGGCGAGAAGGTGGCGGTGAACGCCGATATCGTCACCCCGGGCGGCGCCATCAACCTCGTCAGCCAGCAAACCGCCACGACCACCGATTTCGCCGACACCGGGGTGACGGTGGGCGAAGGGGTGACGCTTTCGGTTGCCGGCCTGTGGACCAACGATGCATTGCCGGATTCCGATTTCTCGGCGCCGGTCGTGCTCAACGGCGGCAATATCGCCATCAGGTCGGTATCGGGAGTCAATCTTGAAGCCGGCAGCGTCCTGGATGCGGACGGCGGCGCGTGGTACACCAGTGCGCGCAAGCTCAAGGGCGGCAAGGGCGGCAACATCGACATCGCCGCAGCGGATTCCGCACCGGTGTTGAACGGCGAGTTGCGCGCCTGGGGCATGAGCCAGGGCGGCACGCTGAAGCTCAAGGCGCCGGCGCTCACTGTCGGCACGGCGGCGCGCGGCGTATGGGGCGAGCTTGTGCTCGACCCCGGCTATTTTTCCGGCAAGGGCTTCGGCGCCTATGTGCTGGAAGGCGTGAACAGCGTGTCGGTTGAAGACGGCGCGCAGGTCAGCCCTTACCAGACCAACCTGGTGCTGAATCCGGATTTCGCCATCCGCGAGAGCGGACAGGATATGGACGCGTTCTCGCACCGGGAAATCCTGCCCGACCACCTGCGCAAGGCAGTGAACTTCACGCTCAAGGCTTCCAGCAAGGAGGCCTATCTTCCGCTTGACGGCAGCAAGGCCGGCTGGCTGACGGTGGGCGAGGGCGCCGCCATCGAGCTGGAAGCGGGCGGCATACTCGACCTGACCGCGGCGAACCACCAGTTGCAGGTGCTGGGCCGCCTGGCCGCGCCGGCCGGGGAAATCCGCCTGACCATGCTGGGCGACCCGAGCCAGCCGGGCGATCCCGGCTACGATGCCGCGCAGGCGATCTGGATCGGCGACAACGCGGAACTTCTCGCACCCGGCGCGGTGATCTACACGCCCAATGCCAGCGGACTGATCGAGGGCAGGGTACTGGATGCGGGCAAGGTGACGATGAAGGCGCAAAAGGGCTACGTGGTGGCCAAGAGCGGCGCGCTCATCGACGTGTCCGGCGTGGCGGCCGAGCTTGACATCGCCACGCCGGCGGCGCAGGGCTTTACCTACAGCCGCAAGACGGTGGCCGGCGCGGGCGGCGCGATCAATATCGCGGCGCGCGAGGGCATGGTGCTGAATGCGGCCATGAACGCGACGGCCGCGCCCGGCGGCATCGGCGGCAGCCTGACACTGACCCTGGATCGCGGCAGCATGCCACCCCAAGAGGTATTGCCGATCTATCCCGGCGCCAGCAACCGGCTCGGCTCGAACGATCCCGGCCGCCGCTGGAACATCGTGGTGGGCGACAGCTATGGCGGCCTGGCCGACGGCCTCGCGCCCGGCGATTCCATCGACGCGGCGGCGCCCGGCGAGGTGCGCATGGGCGCGCAGCAGGTCGCTGACGCCGGCTTCGCTTCGTTGGAGCTGAACGCCGAGCATGGCATCGCCTTCGAGGGCGATGTCGATGTGAACCTCGACCGCGTGCTGGTGCTGAACGCGCCCGCCATCGAAAGCGACGGCGGCAGTGTGAACCTGTCCGCCGCCTACGCTGGTCTGGGCAACACGACGAACTATGCGCAGCGCCAGGTGCAGCAGGCGGCCGTGGCCGGCCTCGGCGACCTGAACGTGTCGGCGCAGCACATCGACCTCAACGGCTTCCTGAGCCTGCAGGGTTTCGACGGCGTGAACCTGACCAGCGCGGGCGACATCCGCGCCGTGGGCGTGATTCCGTCAAGTTCTGCGCCGTATCCCGCGGGCGGGCTGGCGGCGACCGGCACGGTGACGTTCACCGCGCGCCAGGTCTATCCGGCCACGCTCACCGATTACGCCATCGACGTGCAGGGCGCCGGCGGCAAGGCGGTATTCGCGGGTAACGGCGTGCCTTCTCCGGTGCTGTCCGCCGCCGGCAAGCTGGTGGTACAGGCGGAAACCATCGAGCAGGGCGGCGTCATCAAGGCGCCCATGGGCGAGATCGTGCTGGCTGCGGACGACACGCTTACCTTGATGCCGGGCAGCCTGACCAGCGTGTCCGCCGAGGGCCAGGTGATTCCCTTCGGCGGTACTGTGCTGACCGGGCGCCGCTGGGTGTACACCGTGAACGGCCTGAGCCGTGAACTGGCGGCGCCGGAAAAGGCCGTCGAGCTTTCGGCGCCTGCCGTCGAGGTGGCCGAGGGCGCGACGGTGGACGTGAGCGGCGGCGGCGATCTCGCAGCCTACGAATGGATACCGGGGCTGGGCGGCTCGGAGGACGTACTGGCCGCGGCCGATTTCCCCGACACCTACGCCATCCTGCCCGGCTACAACAGCGCGTTCGCGCCGCTGGACCATCAGTACATGGATGGCGCGACGCTGCCGCTGGCAGGCGAGTCGGTCTACCTGAGCGGCGTGCCCAATCTTGCGGCCGGCTATTACACCCTGCTGCCGGCGCGTTATGCCCTGCTGCCCGGCGCCTTTGCCGTGACGGCGCTGCCGGGCCATGCCGACATGGTGCCCAGCCAGAACACCGTGCGCGTCGATGGCGCGGCGGTGGTGGCGGGACAGTCCGCCGTCATGCTCGCCGACGGCAGCCTGGTCGATGTCGGCCGGCGCGGCGGCTATCTCGTCGAATCCGGAAGCCTGGTGCGCCAGCGCTCGCAATACCTGACCACGCTGGCTTCCGATTTCTACAAGGACACCGTTTACCGCCTGCCGGGCGACGCCGGCCGCGTCAGCATCGAGGCAGCCACCTCGCTGGTGTTCGAGGGCGCGCTCGCCGCGAGCCACGCGGAGGCTTATCTCGGCGCGATGGTGGACCTGTCTGCACCGAGGCTCGCGGTGGTGTCCGACGACGCAACCGCATTGCCCGGCTACCTGACCCTGAGCGTGGACATGCTCAATGCGCTGGGCGCGGAGAGCCTGCTGCTGGGCGGCGTGCGCAGGCAGACCGAACTCGGTACCTGGGTCAGCGTGGGCAGCGAGGAAGTGCTGCTGGCCAACGACGCCGCGCATCCGCTGCAGGGGCCCGAAGTCATGCTCGCCGCGCGCGATGCGGCCACGCTGGCGGACGGCTCGGCCATCAACAGCACCGGCGCCGCGTCCACCAGCGAACGGCGGCTGACCATCGGCTACAGCGCCTCGCCGTTGCTCGATATCAACGGCGACGGCAGCGTGAATGATGCCGATGGCGCTGCGTTGGGTTCCGACCTCAACTACGACGGATTGAAGAACCTCGACGACGTGGCGATTAGCGCCCTGGGCGCGGGCTACGATTACAAAACCGCGGACGGTTCCCCGCGCCAGGCGAACCGCAACGACCTTGCCGCGGCATTCGCCATCGGCGACCTCAACGGCGATCGCAGGATCGACCTGGCCGACCTCGACGGCGTGGACGGCGACGGCGCGCTGGTCGCGGTGGCCAGCGCCGGCGGCCTCGAGGTCGTGCGCCAGAATACGGACAGCGACCGCGGCGTGCTGAACGCGGCGGCAAACGCACTGATCGGCGGCTATGCCGTGATCCTCGACGCCACCAAGGACAATCTTTCCGCCGCCAAGCCCGTGGTCGCCGAGGGCGGCCAGTTGACCATCGGCGCGGGCCGCATCAGCTTCGGCGCGATGCCGTCGGGCACGCCCGGCCTCACGCTGGCCGACGATGCGCTGAAGGATCTGCTCGGCAGCGTGGGCGACCTGGTGCTGCGCAGCTACACCACGCTGGACATCCACGGCGACCTGGATATGCAGCAGATGCTGGCGGAGCTGAGGCTGGAAAACCCCGCGCTCGAAGCGCCGCATCTGCGGCTGCAGGCGGCGGGCATCGCCGGCTACGGCGGCGATGCGGTGCTGCAGGCGAGCGTGCTTGAACTCAACAATGTTTCCGGCGCGGCCTTTAGCGCGCCGACGCTTTCCGACGGCACGGTGCTGACGCCGGGCGCGGGATCGCTGACTCTGCTGGGCGACGAAGTGAGACTCGGCGACGGCGCATTCAGGATTGCGGGCTACACGGATGCCGGCATCCGCGCCGGCAGCGGCATCGTTGCCGCAGGCACGGGCAGCCTGAACACGGATGGCAATCTGACGCTTGCCGGCCCGCGCATAGCCGCAATGGACGGCGCCGTGTATGTCTTCGATGCGGGCGGCGACCTGAAAACGGAGAAACTGGATTCGCTGCCCGGCGCCGAGCCGGCGGCAGCCGGCATCATTGCAAGCCTGAGCTTCATGGGCGAGAACGTCGAGCACGGCGGCGTGGTGGAGGCTCCGGTCGGGGAAGTTTCCTTCCTGGCGCGCAGCGGGGACGTGAAGTTGCTCGCGGGCAGCGAAGTCCTGGCCCAAGGCAGGACGGCGGACATCTTCGACGAGAAGGTGGCATTGCCGGGCGGTACGGTGCGGATGGAGTCGGCAAGCGGCAACGTCATCACTGAAGCCGGCAGCATGGTCGATGTTTCCGCGGCGGGCGCCGACGCGGGCCGCGTCGAAGTCGCGGCTGTCAACGGTTATTTCCGCAGCGAAGGGCAGTTGCTGGGCGAGGCCGCGGCGCTGTTGAACGCGGAGGGCGAGACCATCGCCGATGCCGGCAGGGGCGGGGTGTTCCGCATGGATGTGTTGTCCCTGCATGACGCCGGCGCGACCGGCAGCGGGGACGATTTCTCGGCCGTGAACGCGGCGCTGGGCAGCGGTTTCGGCGGCGAACGCAACATCCGCGTGCGCAGCGGCGACATCGTCGTGGCCGCAACGGACACGGTCGGCGCGCAAAAAGTGTATCTGAGCGCGGACGCGGGCGCGATCGACGTTTACGGCACGCTCGACGCATCCGGCGCCAAGGGCGGCGAGGTCGGCCTTTTCGCCAGCGGGGACGTGACGCTGCGCAGCGGCGCTGAATTGCTGGCGCGGGGCCTGGCCGACACCGAGAGCGCGGCGGGCACGGCCGGCCGCGGCGGCACGGTGATCCTGTCCAGCGAGTCGGGCAGCCTGGGCACCGAGGCAGGTTCGCTGATCGACGTGTCGGGCGACCAGGCCGGCGATGTCATGGGCATGGACGGCCGCGTGCATTTGCGCGCGGCGCGCAACGCGGCGGGCAACGACCTCGCCATCGCCGCGCTGGACGGCGAAATCACCGGCGCGCGCGAAATCCTGGCCGAGGCGGTGAAGGTCTATTCCGGCTACGCCAAGATCGACAAGGGCACGTCGAGCGGGACCAAGCTCGGCTTCAATACGGTCAACAGCGAGAACAACGCCTTCATGGCGGACGCCGCCGGCATCGCCACTCGTCTCGGCATGGACGGCAATGCCGCCTTCCGCGTCACGCCGGGGGTGGAGGTGCGCAGCGACGGCAACCTGGAAGTGACCAGCGACTGGAACTTGTGGTGGTCGGCTTCGACCGTGGGGACATCGGCTGTGCGCAGCAACAAGCCGATGGTGCTGACCTTGCGGGCGGCGGGCGACCTGGACATCAAGGGTTCCATCAACGATGCCTTCTGGGCCGGGAAGATGACGGGGCTGACGACTGAGACGCTGCGCCCGCTCTCCGACCATGTCCTGAAGAGCGGTCCGTCGAGCAGCTATAACCTGGCCGCCGGCGCGGACATGGCGGCGGCGAATCCCTTCGCCGTGGTGGAGGGGGCCGGCGATTTCTCGCTGGCCGCCGGCAAGTTCATCCGCACCGGCACCGGGGAAATCCGCATTGCCTCGGGCGGCGACGTGCAGCTCAAGGGCAGCGATTCCGTAATCTACACGGCGGGAACCCCGGCGCCCGCCGTGGATGGCTTTAACAATCCCCAGGCCACGCTGAAACCATCCTATACCAACGGCGGCGGCGACATTCTGATCAGCGCGCTGGGCGACATCGTGGCGGCGGCGCCGGTCGAAACCGCGGCCGCGCCCGCCATTACGCAATGGCTGTTCCGCCATGCGCAAAACCGCATCGTCGGCGGCGTGAAGCAGACATATCCCAATCCGCAGACCACCTGGTGGGTACGTTACGATAAATTCCGCCAGGGTATCGGCACGCTGGGCGGCGGCGACATCAGCGTGGAAGGGGGCGGCGATATCGTCAACCTGTGGCTGTCCGCGCCCACCAATGCGCGCCTGGGCGGCGACCGCCTGGCCGAGCCGGATCCGGCCAACCTGGTCGTGCTGGGCGGCGGCGACATCCGTGTGGACGCGGGCGGCGATGTCACGAATGGCCTGGTGTACGTGGCCATGGGCGAGGCTGAAATCGAGGCCGGCGGCAACCTGGATCAGCGCATCGCGATGCAGGACGGGCAGGTTCAGGCCAGTGCGCTGGGCTCGGTCGCGATAAACGAAGTATTCGATCCCATGGTCACGGCGCAGAACAGGGAGGGCGGCCTGCAGGGCAACAATGCCAACGCCTTCGAGTTCTATTTCCATGACTATGCCGCCGCTGCGTCGGTCGAGGCGCTGTCGGTGACGGATTCGGTCACGCTTGCCAGCATGAACAGCCGGGTCTATCCGGGCACGCTGAAGGCTTACGCGCTTTCCGGCGACATTCTGGTGCAGGATGCGCTGACGCTCTATCCCAGCGCCGAGGGGCAACTGGTGCTGGCGGCCGGCGGTTCGGTCGGTATCGACAAGCTGCTGGTGATGTCGGATTACGCGCCGGAGAACATTCCCGGGCTGCTCGATCCGGTGATCACGACTTCGGCGATCCCGTCGCTGGGGGGCTACCAGGATTATCGCTCGCACGACCCGAGCCTGCTGCATCTGAACGATGAGGAGGCGGTGCGTATTTACGCGCTGGCCGGCGACGTCGCGGGCACCTCCGCTTCCGCCAACCTGGTGACGCCCAAGCCTGCGATCGTGCAGGCGGGCAGGGACGTGCGCGATCTTTCCATGGTGATCCAGAATCTGGCCGCGGACGACATCAGCCGGATATCGGCCGGGCGCGACGTGCGCCTCCCGGACGGCTTCGATCTGAGCACCGGCAACGTGGGCGCCAACAGTGCCTCCATCGAGATCGGCGGGCCGGGCTACCTGATGGTGCTGGCCGGGCGCGATGTCGACCTGGGCAGTTCCAAAGGGCTGCTGTCCGTGGGCAACGAGTACAACACCTATCTGGATGCGCAGGGCGCGGACATGATGATCCTGGCGGGATTGGGCATGAAGGACGGACAGCCGCGGCTGCCGGCTTATCAAACCTTTGCTGACCGTTACCTGGCGCCGGACAGCGAGGCGCTGACCGACCTGTACGCCGAGTTCGGCTACCGTGCGCGCAAGGACACGGCGGTGCAGGTGCTGGCCGACCATCCCGAACTGGATCCCGCTGATCCCGCCGACCTGGCGGCGATCGAGGCCTACCTGGACGGGGAATATGCGGTGCAGGTGCTGGCGCGCAAGAACGAGCTGTGGTCCGGGTTCCATGCCATGCCGCTGGAAGCGCAGGTCACCCGCGTGTTTTTCAACGAACTGCAGGAGGCGGGCAAGGATTTCAATGAGGCGATCGGCGAGCGCAGCGCGGAGGACGCCCAGCGCGGCTACGACGCGGTGGCGGCGCTGTTCCCGTCCACCGATGCCAGCCAGCCCGTGAGCTATGCCGGCGACGTGAATTTCTACTTCAGCCAGGTGCGCTCCAACCGCGGCGGCGACGTGGAAATCTTCGCGCCTGGCGGGCTCGTGAACGTCGGTCTCGCCAGCAGCGGAAAACTCAGCAAGAGCGAGGCCGAGTTGGGCCTGTTCACCATCCGCGGCGGCGATATCCGCGCCTACGTGCATGACGACTTCCTGGTGAACCAGTCGCGCGTCTTCACCCTGGGCGGCGGCGACATCCTGTTGTGGTCGGACGAGGGCGACATCGATGCCGGCAAGGGCGCCAAGACGGCCGCCGCCGCACCGCCGCCGCAACTGCGCGTGGAAGGCGGACGCATCTTCTTCGATATTTCCGGATCGGTGTCGGGCAGCGGCATCGCCGGCCTCAATACCAGCCGCGGCAATCCGCGCGACGACGGCTATCTGATCGCGCCCAATGGCGAGATCAACGCCGGCGACGCGGGCATCCGCTCCGCAGGCAATCTTTCCATTGCCGCAATCCGCGTGGTCGGCGCCGACAACATCCAGGTGGGCGGCATTTCCACCGGCGTGCCGGTTTCCGACACCGGCGGCCTTGCAGCCGGACTCAGCGGCACCAGCGGGCTGGCGGATGCGGGCGGAGGTGACGGCGCGGCCAAGGCGCTGTCCGATTCGGCTTCCAGCGCAGAGAAGGCGGCGCAGTTGGCGAAGGAAGCCCTCGCCGGCTTCGCGCCGAGCTTCATCACTGTCGACATCCTCGGCTTCGGTTGCGAAGGCGATGACAAGAACTGTGACAGTCGCGGTATCTGAGCCGGACTGAACGGCGGCCATGACGCGTGCATGAGTCTTTCGGCTCGTGCACGCGTTTTTTTTGTAACGGGGTGTGATGAGAACTGCAATTTCGTTCCGGCATTATGCGCAGGCAGAAGCACATGGAGAATCAGCATGAATGAAGTACAAGGGCGCGGCTTCGCGGCCGTATCCCAGACGCAGGCCGAAACGCTCTGGCGCAAGGCCCTCGACCTGCATGAGCGCGGGCGCATGGACGAAGCCGCCGCGGCCTACCTCAGCTTTCTGGCGGTGTGGCCGGACCATATCGGTGCCTTGTGCAATCTCGGCATGCTGAAATGCCAGAAGGGCGCGGCCGCGGAAGCGCTGCCCCTGCTGGAGGAAGCCGCGCGGGCGGCGCCGGAAATTGCCGAAATCCATGCCAATCTGGGACAGGCGAAAAAGCAGCTCGGCCACATGGAGGGGGCGTTGACGAGTTATCGCGAGGCAGTCAGGCTGCAGCCGCAGAACCCCTGGAACCATTTCAACCTGGGCGTGATGCTGCAGCAACAGGGCCTGCGCGACGAAGCCATGGCCTACTACCGCGAAGCCCTGCGGCTCGGGCCGCGCCTGGCCAGGGCGCACAACAATCTCGGCAGGCTGTTGCAGGAGGCGGGGCGCGTCGACGAGGCGGCCGATTGTTTCCGCCGCGCCATCGAGGTCGACCCGGCGAACTTCGAGGCGAATTACAACCTCGGCAAGGCGCTGCTTGCTGCAGGCGATGCCGAGGCGGCAGCGGCGATCTTCGCCGAGGCTGCCGAACTGCCGCACCAGGACTATCGCGCCGTCAACGATCTCGGCCAGCAATTGCTCAGCCTTGGCCGTCCGCGCGAGTCCGCGATGGCGTTCGACAGGCTGGTCGCGCTGAAACCGGAAAACTGGGAAGCCCATTGCAACCTGGGTAGCGCGCTCGGCAAGCTCGGCGCGCAGGCGGAAGCCGTTGCGAGCTTCGAGCGCGCCCTTGTCCTGCATCCGGATTCGGCCGAGGCGCATTGCAATCTGGGCGTCGCGCTCAAGAACCTGGGCCGCTACGACGAAGCGGTGGCCAGCCTGCGCAAGGCGGTTAAACTGAATCCCGGATTCGCGGAGGCTCACAACAACCTCGGCCTGGCGCTGAAGCATGTGGGCCGGCTGGAGGAGGCGGTGGACTGTTTCGGCCGGGTGCTGGGGCTCAGGCCCAGCCACCACGAGGCGCACAGCAACATGCTTTTCACCCTGAACCTGCTGCCGGGCTTCTCGCCTGCCGAAATGCTCAAGCAGGCTCGCAAGTACGGCAAGGCGGCAGCGGCCGGCGTCACGCCATACACCGACTGGCTGGTGCAACCGGCGCCGGACAAGCGGCTGCGGGTTGGGCTGGTGTCGGGCGACCTGCGCAATCATCCGGTGGGCTATTTCCTGGAAGGCGTGCTGTCCGCGCTGAATCCTGCCGTGGCGGAATTGCATGCCTATGCCGCCAGTCACCACGAGGACGAACTGACAGCGCGCATCAGGCCGCGCTTCGCGCAGTGGCGCATGGTGATGGGCATGAGCGACGAGGCCCTCGCGTGTCGCATTCGCGACGATGCCATCGACATCCTGATCGACCTGTCCGGGCATACCGGCTACAACCGCCTGCCGGTGTTCGCGCGCAAGCCTGCCCCGGTTCAGATGAGCTGGCTCGGCTATTTCGCCACCACCGGTCTCGCGCAGATGGACTACTTTATCGGCGATCCCAGGGTCGTTCCGTCCGGCGAGGCGAAATTTTTCAGTGAATCGGTCCTGCGTCTGCCGGAAATCTACTACTGCTTCACGCCGCCGGACGCGGATATCGATCCGGGCCCGCTGCCCGCGCTGGAGAATGGGCATGTCACCTTCGGCTGCTTCAACAAGCTCTCGAAGGTGAACGATGCGGTGGTGCGGACCTGGTCGCAGGTACTGCTGTCCGTGCCCCGCTCGAAGCTGATGTTGAAAGCGCCGGAACTGAACGATCCCGTGCAGCAGCGAGCCATGCATGCGCGTTTCGCCGCACACGGCATCGACACGGCGCGGCTCGTGCTGGAAGGCAGTTCGCCGCGCGCGGAATACCTTGCAGCTTACCGCAAGGTCGATATCGCTCTGGACCCTTTCCCCTATCCCGGCGGCACCACCTCGGTGGAGGGACTTTGGATGGGCGTGCCGGTGTTGACGCTGAAGGGAGACCGCTTCATCGGCCGCCAGGGCGAGACCATCCTGCACAATGCCGGGCTGTCCGGCTGGATCGCACAGGATGCCGATGACTATGCGGCCAGGGCGGCCGCCTTTGCCGGCGATACCATGGCCCTGTCACAGCTGCGCAGCGGGCTGCGCGCGCAACTCCTGTCGTCGCCGGTATGCGATGCGCAGCGCTTCGCACGCCATTTCGAGTCGGCGCTGCGCGGCGTGTGGCGCAAGTGGTGCGGCGCTCGTTCGGCACAGTAGGGCGGCATACCCATGCCGCCGGGTTTCGATGGACGTCGGCAAAGTTTCGATGGACGTCGGCAAAGGATTGCCGACCTACGGGTTTGGGGTGTGGGGTCGTAGGGCGGCATACCCATGCCGCCGTTGATATGAATGTCGGCAAAGGTTTGCCGATCTACGAACTTGCAGGCGCATGAGCCGTTCGGCTCATGCGCACATCATGGCGATGTAACCGCGCGCGGCGAGAATTCCACGCTTTAGCAAACATGCCGTGACGACATGAAACGTGCCCTGTTGTTTTTCGCCCTGTTCGCTTTAGCTGCCCAGGCCCAGGCCTGGTGGAACGGCGACTGGACCGTTCGCAAGCAGCTCATGCTGGATACCTCCGCCAGCGGCGCGGAGACCAAGGCCGGCCTGGAAAACGTGCCGGTGCTGGTGCGCCTGCATACCGGCAACTTCGATTTCCTGTCCGCCAACATCGACGGCTCGGACCTGCGTTTCATCGCCGAGGACGACAAGACGCCGCTGAAATTCCATGTCGAGAAATTCGACTCGACCAACGAGCTTGCGCTCGTTTGGGTTCAGGTCCCCAAGCTGCAGCCGGGCAGCAAGAGCCAGCATGTGTGGCTGTATTCCGGCAACGAGACGGCCGGCTCGGCCGGCGATCCCAAGGGCACGTACGATGTCGGCCAGACCGCGGTGTATCACTTCGGCGAGACGGCCGGCGCACCGCAGGATGCGACCGGCTATGCCAATCATGCCGGCGACTTCGCCGGCGCGCGCCTCGCGGCATTGATCGGCGGCGGCCTGGGTTTCGACGGCAAGGGCGCCCTGAATATTCCCGCCTCGCCGTCCCTGAAACTCGCGCCGGCCGGGGGGTTCACCTTCTCCGCCTGGGTCAGGCCGGAAGCCGACGGACAGAATGCCGTCCTGTTCGCGCAGCGCGACGGCGCCAACGCGGTCGTCGTGGCGCTGGAAGACGGCAGGCTCTATGCAGAAGTGAACGGGGTGCGCAGCGCGCCGCTGGCCGAGCTGGCAGCCGGCGCATGGAACCACGTGGCGGCAAGCATCGGCCAGACCGTGTCGGTCTACGTCAACGGCAACCCGTCCGGCGAAGCCGCAGCAGCAGTCCCTGACATGGGCGGTGCCATCACGGTGGGCGAGGGCTTCGTGGGCCAGATGGACGAACTGAGCCTGTCCAGCGCGGCGCGCACGGCGGACTGGGTGCGGATTGCCGCCCTGGGCCAGGGCCCGGAGGCGAAACTCGTGGTGTACGGCGAGGACGAGAGCGAGGAGGGCGGCGGCGACGCTTCCTACTTCGGCGTCATCCTGCAGAACGTGACCCTGGACGGCTGGGTGGTGATCGTCATCCTGATGGTGATGATGGTCATCGCCTTCATGGTCATGATCAGCAAGGCCCTGGTGGTGAGCAAGACGGACAAATCGAACGCCGAGTTTCTCGAGGCTTTCCGCAATCTGCGCGAGAGCGATGCCACCAGGCTGGATGCGGAAGACGACCCGGACGAGGCGGACCTGAAGGATTCCGCCCTGCTGACGGCCATGTTCGGCAGGCACGACCACTACCAGAACTCCTCGCTCTACCGCATCTACCACGCCGGCGTCCAGGAGCTGAAGCACCGCTTCGGCGACAAGGCGAGCGGAGAGCTTTCGCCGCAGGCCATCGACGTCATCAAGGCCACCCTGGACGGCACCCTGGTGCGCGAGAACCAGAAGCTCAACAACCTGATGGTGCTGCTCACCATCGCCATTTCCGGCGGTCCCTTCCTCGGCCTGCTCGGTACCGTGGTGGGGGTGATGATTACCTTCGCGGCCATCGCCGCCACCGGCGACGTGAACATCGCGGCCATCGCGCCCGGCATCGCCGCGGCCCTGGTGGCCACGGTGGCCGGCCTGGCCGTCGCGATTCCCGCCTTGTTCGGCTACAACTACCTGGGCTCGCGCATCAAGTCGATTTCCGCGGACATGCATGTATTCGTGGACGAGTTCGTGGCGAAGATCGCCGAAAGCCACAGCAGGTAGGGAATTGTCGGCAAGGGGTTGCCGACCTACGAGTTTGTGGTTGGTGTAGGGCGGCATACCTATGCCGCCGGATTGGATGGATGGGAAAGCGGCATGGCTGAGCTTCGCGAAGACAACGAACCGTTCGACGACATCAACGTCACGCCGATGCTGGACCTCGCCTACGTGCTGCTGGTGATTTTCATCATCATGACCACGGCCACGGTGCAGGGCATCCAGGTCAACCTGCCCAAGGCCAGCAACACGCCCAGCCTGTCGAAACCGAAGACCAAGGCCATCACCATCGACGCCCAGGGCCAGGTTTACCTCGACACCTATCCGGTGACCATGAGCGAACTGGAGAGCCGCCTGCAAGCCTTCAAGGCGGCCGTGCCCGACCTGCCCGTGGTGATCAAGGGCGATGCCAGCGTCCAGTACCAGAAAGTCATCGATGTCATGGATTTGTGCGGCCGGCTGGACATCACCCAGCTCGGACTGGTGACCGGGAAGCTGGGCAAGTGAGGGCCGCGGCTTGACGGGCGCCAAGCGGCATCCCCTGCGCAGCAAGCTGCCCGCACTCATCGGCGGCGGCTTCCTGCTGCTGTTCACCGCCGGCATCGTCTATTGGGTGGTGGGTTTCATCGGCAGCGCCGAGAAACCCCAGGCGTCCAGGGTGCAGAGGATTTCCCTGGTCAAGCCGCCGCCGCCCAAGCCGCCGGACGAACCGCCGCCGGAACCGGAGAAGCTCGATCAGCCCAAGGATGAAGTGCCGCTGGAAGAGCCGCAGCCGGAAACGCCGGAAGCATCCGACGAGCCGCCGCCGGGAGAGGACCTTGCGGTGGAAGGCGAAGGCGGGGCAGGCGGAGATGCCTTCGGCCTGCTGGGCAAGAAGGGCGTGCGCGAGCTGGGCGGGCGCGGCGGCGATAGGGATGCCTGGTATGGCCGCCTGATCTCGCGCCATCTGGAGCAAGCGCTGCAACAGTCGAAGAAACTGCGGGGCGCCAGCTACCGCGTGGTGGTGAACGTGTGGTTCGGCGGCAGCGGCATCGATCGCGTGCAGCTGGTGCAAGGCAGCGGCAATGCGCAGACCGATGACCTGTTGCGCCAGGAGTTGCTGGCCTTGCCGCCGCTCAGGGAAACCATCCCGCCGGACATACCGCAGCCGGTGCGCATCCGCATCGCCTCACGCGGGTAGGTCGGCAAGCTTTGCCGACAAAAATGCGGCGGCATGGGTATGCCGCCCTACGGATTGTTGGGGGTGGATGCAATGGTGTAGGTCGGCAAACCTTTGCCGACAACGAACGGCGGCGGGGATGCCTTCGGGGGCATGGGCATGCCGCCCTGCATGCGGGGCGCGGGTGTGCCGTCGCGCGAAACGATTTTTTTGGAATGAATCGATGAAACGGAAAAAACTTGTCGCCATCCTGGCCCTGAGCGGGCTGATCGCCCTGGCCCCGGCGCATGCCGGGGAACGCGAGGATCTCGAGACCCTGCGCGAGACGACCAGGGCTCTGATCGAGGCCCTGGTGGAAAAGGGCATCCTCACCAGGGAAGCCGCCGAAGGGATGGTCAAGCAGGCCGAGGACAAGGGCCGCGAAAAGGCCGCCGCCGCGGTCAAGGCCGATGAGGGCGTGGTGCGCGTGCAGTACGTGCCCGAGTCGGTGAAGCGCGAAATCCGCGAGCAGATTCGCCAGGAAGTCGTGGCCCAGGCCAAGAGCGAGCGCTGGGGCGATGTCAATGCCATGCCCGAGTGGGTAAGCCGCCTGAAGTGGGAAGGCGATCTGCGCGTGCGCCACCAGAGCGACCTGTTCGCCGCGGGGAATGCGCCGCCGGCGGTCTTCCAGGCCGGCGGCGTCGACCTGGGCAACACCACCGAGGACAGAAACCGCTGGCGGGTGCGCGCGCGCCTTGGCCTGAACGCCAAGCTGACCGACGAAGTTTCGGCAGGCGTGCGCATCACGACCGGCAACACTTCCGATCCGGTGTCCACCAACGACACCCTGGGCAAGACCGGAAACAAGTACTCTCTGGTGCTGGACCGCGCCTTCATCAAGGTCGAGCCCTGGGACTGGCTGTCGGCCAGCGGCGGTCGCATCCCCAATCCGTTTTTCAGCACCGATCTGGTCTGGGATGACGACCTGAATTTCGAAGGCCTGGCGGCGACCTTCAAGCCCTGGCCTCACGAAAGCATGACGGCCAAGCCCTTCTTTACGGTCGGTGCCTTCCCCCTGCAGGAGGTTGAATCCTCGGACACCAATCATGCCTCGGACAAATGGCTGTACGCAGCCCAGGCAGGACTCGATTGGCGCAGCGGCGCCTTCACGCGCTGGCGCTTCGGCCTGGCCTACTATGATTACCGCAACGTGGCCGGCGTCCGCAATCCCACGCCTACGCTCGACGGCAAATACGACGCCACCGCTCCGCAGTTCAGGCAGAAGGGCAACACCCTTTATCCCATCGATACCGACGCCAACAACGACGGCGTCCAGACGGATTACGTCTGGGGCCTGGCTTCGGATTACCGCCTGCTCAACTTCACCGCTTCCGCGGATCTCGCCCATTTCGACCCCGTGCACGTGATCCTGAGCGGGGACGTGGTGAAGAACATCGGCTACAACAAGTCAGAGATGGCATCCCACGTGGGTTCCGGCTATGACGAGCGGACCCTGGGCTGGAATGCCAAGCTCACCCTCGGCCATCCCGGCATCAGCCTGCCGGGCGACTGGCAGGTGTTCCTGGGCTATCGCTACCTCGAGCGCGATGCCGTGCTGGATGCCTTCACCGATTCCGATTTCCGCCTCGGCGGCACGGATGCCAAGGGCTATTACCTTGGCGGTTCCTATGGCGTGGATCGCAATACCTGGCTTTCCGCCAAGTGGCTGTCGGCCGACGAGATCGACGGCCTGCCGTTCGGCGTGGATGTGCTGCAGGTGGACCTGAATGCCAAGTTCTGACGGGCTGTTCAAATGCAGCCTGATCGTGCTGGCGCTGGCCGCATTGGCGACTCCTTCGTGGGCATACGACCCCGAACGGGATGCCTGGCTGCTGCCCGAAGGAGGCGCTGAAGGAAAGGCCGCGCCGCGCCGCGCGATCGACCCCCTCGAGTTCGCACGCATCCGGGCGACGGGCAACGACGCGGAACCGGAATTCGCGACGCCCGACCAGCTCGCTCTCATCGACGCCGTGCTCAAGGGCGATCGCCCGCAACTGGAGAAGTTGCTGAACGAGGGCGTCAATCCGAACGGCAAGCCGGACATCCTTGGCGCGACCGCGCTGGTCCATGCCGCGGAGCGGGGCGACATGGAAATGACGCGGCTGCTGCTCGATGCAGGGGCCGATCCCGACCTCAGGGGCGGCGGCTACACGCCTTTGGGCAAGGCGGCAATACATGGCCATGCGCATATCGTCAGAATGCTGCTGAAATACGGCGCCGATCCGGATATCAAGAGCAGCGACGGCAATACCCCGCTGACTGCCGCCGCAAGCCTGAACCGCCTGCAAGTGATCCGCGCGCTGCTGCCCGCGCGTCCCGACTACACGCTCTACAACCTGCAAGGCCGCACCGCGCTGAGCGTGGCGGCCATGGAGGGATTCGAAGAGGCGGTGCGCATCATGCTGGAAGGCGGGGTGGATGCGGCGGTGCTGGACAGAAACGGCAATACGGCGCTCGACATGGCCAGCGGCAAGGATATCGAGGCGCTGCTGGTGAAGCACGGAGCCACGCAGTGAGCATGGTGCCGCCAAAGGAAAACAGGATGAACAATCGAACCAGACTGACAAGTTTGCTGATCATCGGTGTCCTGGCATCGGGATCCGTACTTGCCTCGGACAAGAGCGCAAAGCGCGAACGGGAGATGCTGCGCCGCATGCAGCAGCAGGTGCAGCAGATGCAGGGCCAGGTGTCCGTGCTGGAACAGGAAAAGGCCAGGCTCGGCCAGGAACTGGATGCCGCCGGCAAGGAGCTGCAATCCGCAAAGCGGACTGCATCCCGACTGGGCAGGGAGTTGAAGGCGGAGAAACAGAAGCTGGAAGAGTCGGAGAAGGAACTGGCGTCGACCCGCGAGCAGCTCGGGAAGACGCAGACCCGCCTGGAAGAAACGACCAGGAACCTGAACGATACCCGACACGCCCTTGCAACAACCGAGGCGGCGAAAAGGAACCTGGAAACCGTCAAGGCGCACAATGAGCGCGAAATCGCGCTGTGCGAAGACAAGAACGGCAAACTGTACAAATACGGCCGCGAATTGATGGAGCGCTACGAGCAGAAGAGCTGCGGGGATGCCCTGAAGCAGAAGGAACCCTTCGTAGGCTTCAGGCAGGTGGAAATCGAGAACCTGCTGGAGGAATACCGCGACAGGCTGGATACGGAAAAGATCACCAGGGCGCCGGGAAAGTAGCGGCGTAGGTCGGCAATCCCTTGCCGACATGAATGGATGGATGGCGGCATGGGTATGCCGCCCTACGTTTCTGCGGGGATGCCCTGAAGCAGAAGGAACCCTTCGTAGGCTTCAGGCAGGTGGAAATCGAGAACCTGCTGGAGGAATACCGCGACAGGCTGGACGCTGAAAAGATCACCAGGGCGCCGGGGAAGTAACGGCGTAGGTCGGCAATCCCTTGCCGACATGGATGGATGGCGGCATGGGTATGCCGCCCTACGTTTCTGCGGGGATGCCTTGAAGCAGAAGGAACCCTTTGTAGGCTTCAGGCAGGTGGAGATCGAGAACCTGCTGGAGGAATACCGCGACAGGCTGGATACGGAAAAGATCACCAGGGCGCCGGGGAAGTAGCGGCGTAGGTCGGCAATCCCTTGCCGACATGAATGGATGGATGGCGGCATGGGTATGCCGCCCTACGTTTCTGCCAAAAAGGCCATTGGCCCTTGGCCATTAGCAATTGGCGGGATGGTGCTTCGCGCCTTCAATTGCCAATTGCCAATTGCCAACTGCCTTTCGCTATTACGGAAGCGGCTTCAGTCCCATGAGGTTGACCGTTCCGGTGATCTCGTTGGCGATGACGAGCATCGGCGCTCCCGTCGGGCTGACCTCGGGCTTGATGAAGCGGATGATCTCGGGGCCGCTGTCCGGTCCGACCTCGTCAGACGAGAAATCGCGGGTGACGAGGTAATCCTGGAACTCGGGGGCGCTGGGGTCGGTGATGTCGTATACCATCACGCCGCCGATGCGTTCGAGGCCGACGAAGGCGTAGACATGGCCGCCTAGCCGGCCGACGGCCACGCCTTCGGGCTCCGGACCCTTGTTGTCTGAACGGTTGTCGAATTCGTTCTCGTCGTTGTGGCTGTTGAAGTAGTCGGGCTGCGCCGCGGCGGTCAGCAGCTCCAGCTGATCGCCGGAATCCCACACGCGAGCGCCGGTATCCGCATTCCAGATGGTGAAGGAGCGGGCGCCGAAGACGTAGATGTTCTCGAAATCGCCATTCGGCGGGGTGTTGGTGACGGTGAGGCGGCCCAGTTCTGTCTTTTCGTCGATGCCGGGGATGTCGGCCAGCGTGGGGTGCTCTTCGGCAAGATTCTTGGCGCGCTCCTCTTCCGAGAAGCCGTCATAATCGCGCGCATCGCCCTCGTTGGCGGTGACCAGATAGGCCTGGCCGCCGGCCTTGAACTGGGCCAGCGCGTCGGGCATGTACATGCCCAGCACGTTGCTCCAGGGCCGGATCTTGATGGCATCGTCCTTGTCGCTGGCGTCCAGGCCGTTGCCGCTGGCGCCGTGATCCTTGTAGCCGAGCGGGAAAATGCCGGTGACCGCCAGGCTGTTGAGATCGAGCCTGGCGATGGCGTTGTTTTCCTGCAGGCTCACCCAAGCGGTGCTTCCGTCCTCGCTGACGGCAATGTATTCCGGCTCGAGGTCCTGGGCGGCGCTGGCGCCGGGTCCGAAAATGCGCACGCCGGCTGGCACGGTCACGCCGTTGAAGCCGATGGTGTGTACCGGCAGCACGGGCTTCATGGGCAGGACGTCGATGACGCTGACGGAGCCCTCGGGGTCCGTGCAGCCCAGGCCGTAGCAGTCCGGCTCGCCTTCGTTGGCCGCCAGCAGGCGGTCGCCTTTCGGCGTGAAGACCACCATGTCGGGATTGGCGCCGACCACGGCGCTGTTGATGACCTGGCCCCCGGGCGTCAGGAACACCACGGTGCCGGGATCGGTTTTCTTGGGCGCGGCGACGGCCACCGCGATCAAATTCTTCGAAGAGACGTCGACGCTGTTGACGCCGGCGCCGAAGGCTTTGAGGTCGACCCGCTTGACCAGCAGCGGCGCCGCTGGATCGGATACGTCCACGATGTCCAGGGAGACGTCATTGGCGTTGGTGACGTACATCTTGTCCCCGCGCAGGGCGACGGTTTCGCCGGAAGAGACTTCTTCATCGATATCGGCCAGCCCGGTGGCGTAACGGCCGAGTTCTTCAAAGGCAATGGTCGGGGCCGCGGAGGCGCTGCATGAAATGCCTGCGAACAGCAGGGACAGGGCGCTTGCGAGGACGTTCTTCTTCATCTTGTTGACTCCATCGGTTTGTCGTTCAAGGATGCAGAAGAAATTAGCAATGCCGGATGTCAATCGGATGACATCGCATATGAGCCTATGCGATTTCCGGCAATTGGCAGTTGGCAATTAACGGTCAGCGATTGGCAACTGGCCATTGGTGTCGAGTGATTGGTGTTTTGCCACCCGCCAACCGCCAATTGCCACCGTTGTTTGCTTATTTCTTCACCAGTTCGCTCAGGCTGATGCCGTTGACCGCCACCGGGGTTTTCGCCACCAGGCTGTCCAGATAGGCGGCCTCCAGTTCCGCGGCCTTGCGCGCGCGCAGGTTCTGGACCAGCAAGGGCCTGACTTTCTCCAGGGGCAGCACTTCGGACTTGCGGACGTCGGTCAGCCTGAGGACGTGATAGCCGTCGCTTCCCGCAACCGGTTCGCTGACTTCGCCCTTTTTGAGTTCCGACAGAGGCTTGCGGATCGACGGCACCAGGTCCTTTTCCGACAGCCAGCCCATGTCGCCGCCCTTGGCCGCGCTGGCGGCATGCTGCGAGAACTTGCGGGCGATTTCCTCGAATTCGCCCTTTTTGCCGACCTGCGCGCGCAAGTCCTCGGCTTTTCTGAGCGCGGCCTTGTCCGTGCCCGGCACGTAGATCTGGCTTACATGGTACTGGGGCAGGGTCGTGAAGCCGGCCTTGTTGGCTTCGTAGGCCTGCTTGATCAGTTCTTCGGAAGGGAAGTCCCTGGGCGGGCGGGCGCGCTCGTTCATGTAGGCGGCCACCAGCGTCTGCTCGGCCGCGCGCTGCATGCGCGATGCAACCTCCGGCTTTTTGTCGAATGACTGGCTGCGTGCCTCCCGGGCCAGGCTCCGGCGTATGACCTCGGTGCGGATCAGGCGCTCCAGCGCTTCGGGCGATTGCGCATTCACGGAATTCTGTTCGATCAGCAGGCGCGCATCCTGAACGGTAAGGGCGATATCTCCCATGCGCGCGACGATGTCGTTGTCGGCGGCGTAAGCCGGCATGGCTGTTTGCAGGGTCATGATGAGTGGGAGCAGCAGTTTGCGTTGCATGTGTTCAAGGGGAATTTCTCGGCAAGTGCGGAATCCTATGCCGCCTTTGTGAAAGGCATGTTACGGAAGCCGATCGGGCCTGTTCAGCGCCCGGTCCTGGAACCGGCAAGGGAGGCGAGCCGGATCAGCAGCGCCAGTCCGGCGAGAATGAGCACGCCGGCATTCATTTCCGGCAGCGCCGGGGCAGGCGCGCCGGTCGGTACTTCCTCGGGGACGGAGGGCTTTGGGTCGGCGCGGAGCACCGATTCGATCCAGTCCATGTGGGGCGCCACGAAGGTGCCGCCATCGATGGCGCCGAACTTGACGCCGCTGCCGCGCGAGGCCGGCGTGCCTGCGTTGAAGGTGGCGATGCCGAGGATCTTCCAGACATGGTCTTGCAGGACGAAGACCGGGCTGCCCGAATCGCCGCCGGCAAATCCGGCTTCGGCATGCAGGGCGCGGGGCGCCGCATTCGCCGTCGGGCCGCCGGGCGGGGCGTCGAATCCGAACACGAACACCTCGGGAACGCTGCTGCCGCGCTGGCCGATCTGTGCCTCCAGCCTGTTTTGTCCAACGCGCTTCACGCCCGGGTCGCCTTTTGCGGCCAGTTCGCCGAAGCCGTCGCCATGGGCGCCGTACCCGACCAGGGTCAGGGTGGTATCGCGCGGCAGACCCAGGCTGGGAAGCGTGTACATCTCATAGATGGGCACCCCCTTCGGCACATTCTCGGCGAGTTCGACGACCGCCATGTCGCCGAACCATACGCCGCCGGGACCGGGACGCGCGCCCTGGAAGCCGGGCAGAATGTGGACAGCCCTGGCACGGAAGCGATGGCTCAGCCTGCCGCCATAGTTGAGATTGAAGGTGATGTCCGCCGCCGGGTCCGGTATGCCGGCCACTGCATGCGCGGCAGTGAGCACATGGCGGGGCCCTATCAGCGCGCCGCTGTAGATGCCGCCGTTGCGGACGGTGATGGAGCCGACCCCGGCCCATGGCGAATCCAGGGTGTTCGGGTCGCTGCCCGCGCCTCCCATGATCGCGCAGGCCGGACTTGTATAAAGCAGCAATGCCGGCAGGATGCGGAAGATTGCGAGGGCGGCTCGGATCATGGCGTAAAACATACCCGACTCAAGCTACAAATTGTTTTCAGCGCACAGGCCGGCGGCGAATACGAACGCATGACGACGGCCTGTGGCGTCGTTTCCACATCCGGACTGAATCACGAAAATTTCATGTGTCGTGTAACCGCGCCTAAATGTTGGCGGCATAGGATGGACCGTGAAGTCAGCCCAACTGTCAGGAGCGGGATTTGTCTTACGACGTTAACGACGACGATCTGGATCTGGAGTCAATCGGACTGGAAGCCGCTTTCATCCCGGAGCTGTGGGATGACGATTCCGTTTGCCTTCCCGTGGAGGAAACGGAACCGGCCGAACTGGCGGCGTTGCCCGAGCCTGCCGCAATGGACGCCGGCCAGGAGGATGATGAGTATCCGCCGGACTTCAGCCTGCAGATCGAGACGGATTGACTGGCGAAAAAGCTGAAGGTGTGCCGGCGTTCATCGCCTGGCCCTGCGGCGCATCGCCGCGCCCAGCAGGCCAAGGCCGGCAATGATCATGGCGTAGTTGTGCGCTTCCGGAATGGCGGTGACGGTGTTGATGAAGCTTTCGCTGAGGCTGTTGCTGTCGAAAGAACGCACGTGCAAGCCTACCCGCAGCGCCGGCGCGCCATTTGCATCCATGACGATGCCATCCAGTGAATCGAGGGTGTCCTGAAAGGTCTTGCCGTCAATGAGACTGAAGCGGATGGTGATGAATTCCTGTGTTCCGCCATCCAGCACGTTCTCGACGCCGTCCGAGGTTTTCTTTTCCACGTCCACCGAAAATCCGGCAGTGGTTTCGAAGCCGGGCTCGGCATTCGATCCGGACGGCAGGTTGGGAGGGGTCGCGCCCGCGCTGGTGAAATTCACGCCACTCCCCGAATCGATGAGGGTGGCGATGTCCAGCAGCGAGCCGTCGTCGAAATAGACCTCGGTAATGGCCGAACCCAGGCCTGAATAATTGTAGAAAGTGAAATCGACCAGTCCGCCGCCGGCATCGGTGACGTCCATGAAAAGGCTTGTTTCGCCGTCGGCGCAGTTTTGCGCATAGGTGTTGCTGAGGCAGGCGAATGTATAGCTCGCCGCCCGGGCAGGAACGGCTGCCATCGCGGAGGCGGCGATGAGTGCGGCAATCATCGGCTTCAGGAATTTCATGGCTCGGAATTTCAAGGATGACCCCGAATGGCAATATGACGTCTGTCACTTTACCTGATCGAGATGAAGCCAGAATTGCCGCGAATCCGTTCCGGACTGAGCCGTTCGGCTCATGACGGGATTTTCTTGCGTGGTTTACGGCTGCGCCTGCCGGGCGATCAGGTCTTGCGCCGCCTCGCCAGCATGCCCAATGGAATCAGTCCTGCCATCAGCAGCGCAAGACTGCCGGGCTCGGGAACCGCCGGCAGGACCTCCGGCCCCGATGACGCAAAACGGGTACTGACGAAGCTTCCGCCGTCGCGGCCGGCGAAACCCCGGACCTGCAATCCTATGCGCAGCCAGTTGCCGTCTGCGGGCTGGGACAGCGCAGCCAGGACATCCTCGTAGTGCATGCCGCCCAGCAGGTCGAAGCTGATGGCCAGCCATTCGCCGGTGGCGTCGCTGTTGCCAATGCCATGAACGGGGGAAGGGCTGTCGGCATGAAAGGAAAGTCCATCGGAAGTAAGGAACGGTTCGGAAGGCAATTGCCAGCCGGGCAGCTTGCCGGTGTGGGCATCGGCGGCAAAGCTCACCCCGGCACTGCCGGAGCCGGTGATCCCGGCAAGGGACAGCAGGGAACTGTCGTCGAAGTAGATGCCGGTGAGGACCGAAATGTCGGAGTCGTTGTGGAACCTGAACTGCACTTGATCGCCGCCGAGGTCGATCACGTCGACTCGCAGTTCGTTCGATATTTCAGCGAACGAGTCGGACGGGTTCCCGCTTATCTTGTAGAAGGACAGGTCGGCCGCCGAGGACACCGCGGGAAATGAAATGGCGAGACACGCCAGGGCGGCAGATAAAAACTTGTTCGGTCTCATGAGCTCGGCTCCGCTATTCGCTGAATGTTTTTTGATGATCGGCCAGCGTGGCCGTGATGTGAATTGGACATAAGTGCAAGTAAATCAATTCACTGATTGAACATGCATGGATTCGGCTTTGGATGGCCGAATCCCTTGTTTCAACCGCCCGTCATGCCGTCATAAAGCAATGAGCCGAATGGCTCATGAATAAGGTGTGGTTCTTAACCAAACCGTAATCCGTGCATGGAATCGAGAACGAATCGGCGTGCCGTGAAATGAATGGAAAGCGTTCCGGGACGGATTGCGGCGCAAGACCGGAGGTTGACGGAACTGTCCCGTCTTGCGTCGGCCATTCAATCAGCCACGGGGGCTCAATGGGATTTTCGGCGGCGAAGGGCGAGGCCGATTGCTGCCAGGCCGGCCAGCATCAGGGCATAGGATTCGGGTTCCGGTATTGCGGGCGTGACGTCGGAGGGCATGAAGGGCACCGACGAAGGTATCGAGACCTTGTCGGGAACGTGAGCCAGGGGATGCCCGCAGGCAGCTCTTTCCGAACGGCAGTCATGCCCGCCGAACGGCAGGCCGTGGTTGCCGATGACGTAATTTCCGTATGCCGGAAAGCCCGGAGCATCATTTCCGAAGAACAGGTACGGCGGAGGAAAGAGCTGGGCCCGGCGGGCGAGAATGCGCTGCCAGGCTTGAGGATCGGGCTGGCCCTGGCTGTCGCCGCTCCACTGGAACGGCCATTGTCCATCGGGATTGGCGGGCGCATGGCTGGCAAGGAGATCGATGAAGCCGGGATACCGAGTCTGATCGCCCGCTTCAAGAACCTGGAAGGCCGGCGGCATTTTGCCGGACGCATGGGCGGACAGGCTTGCGCCAAGCACGCATGCCAGTATCGATGCCGCCGCGAAGATTTTCTGGATGGGACCGCGCATGATTTGCCTTTGGCCTGAGCAAATGAAAGTGAAAATCTTATTCAGACATGATGAAGAACGCGTGTCGCGGACAAGGGGCAAACTGAGCCGAACGGCTCATGAGTTCAATGGCCGGCGCTTGGGAGCGAACGCTCCATAGAGCGCTGCGCCAAGAAGCAGCATCGCCCACGGAGGCAGCAGCGGAACGTCCGCGTCATCCCCCGATGATGACGATGCTTGTTCCACCAGGGTTTGAGCGGATATCGAGTCGTTGCCCGCAACCGGATTCTGGGTGCCGCTGCCGACGCTGGCGGATGCGCCTGCGGTCCCGGCCGCCAGGGGAATTGCCACGACCGTCAGGGAATGCATCTCGCCGTTTGCCATGCTGCCGAGATCGCAAGTCACCGTGCCGGCACTCGCCGTGCATTCGCTGCCGGCCGAGCTGAAATTCGTGCCGGCGTCGAGAACGAGAATGGCAACCACGCCCGCGGCCGGATCGGGGCCATGATTGACGACTGTCAGGGTGTAGGTCAGCGGCGAGCCGGCAGCGACGGGATCGGGGCTGTCGGTCAGCGTGATTTCAAGATCGCTGACGGGCAGGGCAGGCGCGAAACTCCAGTTCAGGGCGATTGCACCGGCGGCGCCGGACTTGCCGTCGACGGCCACGCGGTAGGTCATGCCGGACTGTACGGCGACATCGAGCCCGCTGACATTGCCCGGCGTTCCGTCGTTGTCGCTGGATGCCGCCGCCGCGAGCGCGGAAACTTCGCCGCCCGTGTAGACGGCGAGGAGGGTATCGAAATCGCTGCCATGGGTATCCACGGTCAGCGTGCCGCCGGCAGTGGCCGTCCACTGCCACCAGACGGATTTTCCCCCGCCGTCGCCGGCGTGGCCGGGTTCGCCGGATTCCTTGCCGGCGTTGTAGTTCCATCCCGCAGCCGACCCGCTGTCGCCGGCCATGTTCGCCGCAGCGGAAAAGTTGTCGTTGGCCGGGGCGCTCTGGGTGGCGATCAGGGCGAGGCGCGGCTTGGCTATGCCGTTGCGGCTGTCGGTGACGGAGGTTCCGGCAGCGGCGAGCCGGGACTGGGTCTGGTCGGGCGTCTCCGCCGGGAAGGCGGCCTTGAGCACGGCCACGGCGCCGGCAACGAAGGGCGAGGACAGGGAAGTGCCGCCCACCGTGGCGCCGGCGACGGTAATCAGCGCCCCCGGGGCAAGCATGGTCAGAAAACCGGCGCTGTTGGAGAAGCAGCTTACCTTGTCCGCGGCCGTCGTGCTGTCGGTGCAGCTTGTCTGTCCGGTTACCGGATAGAGGGTCCAGCTCAATCCGCCCACGTTCGCGTCGTACACGGCCCCCACCGATATCGCTTCGGGCGTGCAGGCGGGGCCGGAAATGGCGTCGGCGTAGCCTTCGTTGCCGCTGGCGATTACGCTCAGGATGCCGGCATTGCGCGCATCGATGATCGGCTGCCGGAAGGGATTGCCGAGCGGGCCGCTCTTGAGGGTGCAGGGGCTGGTGTTGTTGACGCCATCCCCCAGGCTCATGTTGATGGCGGCGATGTTGTAGGCGGACTTGTTGCCGATTGCCCAGTCGATGCCCGCGATGATGTCCGAGCTGTAGGCGCCGTTGCCGTCGAACACGTCCAGCACGGCGAGCCTCGTCCCGGGTGCGGTCGCCGCCACCGTGGCGGAAACCGAGGTGCCGTGGCCGATGTCGTCCAGGGCGCTGTCGTCGGGGGCGGTGTCGAAGGCAACCGCCACGCGGCAGCCGGCCGGAACGCCGGGAGCGGTGCAGGAGCCGAATTCGCCGCGGGCGTAGTTCACGCCGGTATCCAGGACCGCGACCGTCGTGCCCGTTCCGGTCTGGCCCATGACCTGCGCCACCGGGGGCTGGCCGATGAGCGGGAGGCTCTGGGCGAGAACGGCGTGCAGCCTGGCGTCTTCGTAGACCGCCGCGACTTCATTGCGTGAAAGCAGCTTGAGGAGTGCGGCCGAACCGTGAAAGCGGACGAAGGACATGGGGACGTGCGCATAGTCCCTGCGAAGTTCGGCTTCTTCCGGCTCGAGCAGCGCCAGAACCGGCGCCTTCAGCTGGCGGTAGCGACCTGCGCGCAGGGCCAGCGCCGCATCGTCTTCCACATCGAGACCGCGCTGGGCCAGATGGGACTTGATGGCGGTCTCGATGTCCGGATCCTCGAACAGGACGAGGAGGCTTTGCGTTTCTCCCGCCAGCGCCTTGTCGAGGATTTTCGCGGGTATCTTGGCCGATTCCAGGATGGTCGGTTTGTCGGCGAATGCGCTGCCCGTCAGTGCCGAAAAACTCAGCGCCGCCAACAGGGGGAAGCAAAATCGCCAGGGTGAGAGATGCATCGTGCCGCCGCCATTCTTTATCGTGAGACTGCTCTTGCCATGCGGATATCGGCGGCAGGTTCATGGATGGCTCGTGTTCCGGCCGGCAAAGACTGGTGCATCATGACGGCGAACAGCGAGAACAGGATCGTCATGCCGTAACGTCCGCCCCCATCCAGGGCGTGCTGCACGGCCGAACCGGGCGGCGGGTTCGTCATGGCCGGATCGACCTGCCAGTACAGAATGTCCTCGACCGAGCCCCAGAGAACGAGCGGAATATCGATCGATTCCGCCAGCAGCACCCATGGCACGCCGATCAGCAACAGACGCGGCTTTTGCCCGAGAGGAACGCCGGGCCAGGCCGCAAGCAGGCTGAAGAGCAGGACGGGATGGGCCCATGCGTGCATGGCCAGGGTGGAGGCGCCGACGCTTCCGCCGGCGGGCAGAATCCGGCCCATGATGACGAGGGGGGCTTGCAGGGTCGCCTGCATCATCAGGACGGTTTCGCCGCCCTGTTCCTGCAGGTCGAGGTAATCGACGCGGAAGCCGTCCATCAGCCACTGCAGTTCCCGTCGGTACAACGGCAGCAAGGCCTGCGGCAGGCTGTCGCCGGCGGCGTATGCCAGCCAGCTCATGGCGCCGGCAACGGCCAGGAAGAACATCGCGCTTTCAAGCGGTTGCCGCCGGCTCATGCAGGTTCCTGAATGCAAGCACGAAAAGCAGGATCGCGCCGATGACGGCCAGCGGCCCGAGTAATCCGTGTGCCAGTTCGAAAAGGCCGCGGTCATGGCGGTAGGCAAAATAAAGAGAAACGATGCGCGCCAGATTCAGCGCGTAAACCAGGCCGATACCCGTCAGCGAGCCGATCAGCCTGGAACGCCACGGCAGGGATGACGCCATCAGGGCCGCAAGCAGCAGCATCATCGCATCCGCTCCATCGCAGCCGGTAAGCACGGAGAGGCGCCCGCCATCCCAGGCCAGGCGATATCCTTCGGCGCGTAGGGTTTCGTTTTCTCCGATCAGCCTTATGAGCGCAGCGCTCGGCTTTACCAGCATTTCATCCAGGTAGTAGCGGTAGGCCTGCGTGTCCTGCACGGCCTGGTAGGTCCATAACAGAAAGAAAAACAGCACACCGAACGCCAGGGCGAAGCGGACAAGCTCGGCCGAGCGAATTTCGGCGAGATAGGACTTCAGGTCGGAGGGATTGGCGGACTGGTGCAGCATCCGCCAAATATGCAAATCTACTGTTGCATCAGGATGACCGCAACCCGCTCATTGCATGAGCCGAACGCGCGGGGATGCCGTTTGCCGGGAAGGGCTGCTCAGGAATCGGCGCCGATGAAGCGGGTGCGGGACGAGTCCGGCATGAACTTCAGCAATTCCTTCACGAACTCCTGCTGCGCCTGGTAGGCCGAGGCCTCGTCGACCGTTATGCTGGAGACGCGGAAGATCATGCCATCCGGGATTTTTCCGGTCAGTCCGTATTTCAGCTGTTCCAGCTTCCACTTGAAGTTCGATCCGGCGACCTGTTCGCCGATGGTGATCCAGTAGGTGATGGGCTCGACCCGCCGTCCCTGCTCGGCCACGAGGCGGCGCACGGGGATGTCGCCGAAACCCGTGTTCAATCGGCTGTCGAACTGTTTCGTCACCTGGAATCCCTGCGCCGGATAGCACACTTCGGGCTTGTGCACCTGCATGGATTCGCTTTGCTCGCCGCCGTAGGCGATGGACAGCATGATCCTCTGGCCTTTGCCGTTGACGTAGGTGCGCTCCAGGATCTGGGTGTAAAGCTTGTTGAGCAGGGCGGTCTGCTCGGGGTCGGCGCGCAGGGGAACGATATTCCCGTCCACCTCCCAGTCCCCGAACTGCTTCGGGATCATGTTCTCGAGATCGATCCTGGTTCCGTGGTCTGCAATCTTATCGCGCGGGGTCAGGGCGAAGGCAAGGCCGGCAGCGGCCAGCATGGCGAGGCCGATGGCGAGGTGGCGGAGATTCACGATGCGCATGGGGAGTATTCCGTTCGTAACCCGGGCTGGACGCCGCCGGCCGTCATGCCTTGGCGCGCCTGGCCGGCAGCAAGCCGAGCACCGCATCCAGCCCGAACAGCAGCAGCAATGCGAGGATGAAAAGCAGGATGCCGGCGGAGTCGTGCACGATGCCCTGTGCCGCCGCGTCGCCGAAATGGTAGGTGACCAGCACCAGGATCATGACGCGGGCGACGTTGGCAGCGAAGGCGATGGGCAGGATGGCGGCGATGAGGATGCCGTTGCGCAGCCAGTTGCGGCGCTGCAGCATATGCACGTAAAGCAGCCCGAGGGCGCTGAGGCTGAACATGGAATGCAGGCCCGAGCAGGCGTCCGCCACCAGGAGCTGATAGGGGCC
>DCVO01000081.1 GCA_002327405.1 Thiobacillus sp. UBA2186
CAGGCTTGATCCTATAATTTTGAGTCAACAGGTATCAGAGGTCAGGAATCAGGGATCGGAAAGCCCTGCAAACCGGCAACTGAAGCCTTAAGACATGTTCGGTTAAATAAATTGATACAGCAAGCAACCCAACCTTCTTCCCAATTTTAAAGACGACGCAAACCCGATCTTCGGGGGTGGCCGTCAGACGATCCGATCCCTGATCCCTGACTCCTGATCCCTGATACCCGTTACGTCTGACGACCATAGCAAGGTGGTCCCACGCCTTCCCATCCCGAACAGGACCGTGAAACGCCTTCGCGCCAATGATAGTGAGCTCACCGCTTGCGAAAGTAGGTCATCGTCAGACAATTACACCCCCAAAAGCCCTCCTCCCGGAGGGCTTTTTTATTGTGGCCTTGCGTCAGCCCGGACCTGCCGCGGCGAAGACTCGCGCCAGCGAGACGCAGCCAAATACCCCAAGCGGCAGATATACACAAAAAAAGTCACCACAGCGCATGACCTGCTGCGGCGTTAAGCTCGGGCCTATCGATGGTGGGTGGCGTCTAACCTTGCAGCAGCCTGATTTCAGCTGCGGCCAGGTTCTCGGCAGTGCCGCGCAAGACGATGACGTCGCCGGCATCGATGCGAGTTTCCGGTCCTGGGTTGATGCCGCGGATGCCATGGCGGCGGATGGCGGCGACTTCCACGAGCAGTTGATCCAGGGCCAGCTCCTCGAGTGATTTGCCTGCGGCGGCTGCCTGGGGGGTAATCAGCAGCGAAAACAGCCTGGGCTGGGCTTCATCACTCAGGTCTTCGTTGATGTCCGTGGCGCCGCGGAAAAAGCCGCGCATCAGTGCGTAACGCGATTCGCGCACGGCGCGGATGCGCTTGAGCACCTGCGACAAGGGTACGCCAAGGAGCATCAGCGCATGCGAGGCCAGCATGAGCGAGCCTTCCATGACTTCGGAAACGACCTCGGTGGCGCCGGCATCTTTCAGCTTGTCGATGTGCGTGTCATCCACGGTTCTGACGACGATCGGCAGCTCGGGTTTGAGATCGCGCGCATGGCGCAGTATGGACATGGAAGCGTTCAGATCCGAAAAGGTGATGGCCATTGCGCGCGCGCGCGAAATGCCTGCGGCTATCAGCACCTCGCGCTTGGAAGGATCTCCGAAGACGACGCTTTCGCCGGCCGCGGCTGCGGCCCTGACGCGGGTGGGGTCGGAGTCCAGGGCGACAAAGGGGATGTTTTCGGCCTCCAGGAATCGCGCAAGGCTTTGCCCGCTGCGGCCGTAGCCGCAGAGAACGACGTGTCCGCTTTTGCCGAAAGTCGTGAGGGCGATGTCATGTACTTCCTTGGCACGGTTGGTCCATTCGCTGGCGACGAACTTCTGGGTGATCCACTCCATGCGGTGGATGATGATGGGTGCCAGCAGCATGGAGATGACCAGGGCGGCAAGAACGGGCTGCGTGATCTGCGGTTCCAGGAGGCCGCTGTCGGCAGCCAGGGCCAGCAATACAAGGCCGAACTCGCCGCCCTGGGACAGGGACAGGGCAGTGCGCACTGCGGTGTTCTGGCCATGCCCGAAGAGCCGCGTAAGCAGCCAGATGGACAGCCCCTTGCCAATGATGACGATGCACAGCAGCAGCAATACCAGGAGTATGTGGTTCCAGACCACTGCAACATCGAGCCGCATGCCGATCGTGACGAAAAACAGTCCCAGCAGGACATCGCGGAACGGCTTGATATCGTCCTCCACCTGGTAGCGGTACTCGGTTTCCGAAACCAGCATGCCCGCGAGAAAGGCACCAAGGGCCAATGACAAGCCCGCGTGTTCGGTCAGGTAGGACAGGCCGAGCGTGATGAGAAGCAGGTTGAGCGTGAAAAGCTCGGGTGATTTTGTTTCGGCGATGCGGTGGAACCAGGCGCGCATGATCTTCTGGCCGAAGAAGAGCAACACGAACAAGACTGCAGCCGCCTTGAGCAGGGCAGAGAAAAGCTCCTTGGCCAGTGAGTCCGCCGGCATGGCAAAAGCCGGGATCAGGATCAGCAGCGGAACGACCGCCAAATCCTGGAACAGCAGGGTACCCATGGCGAGACGACCGTGCGGTGATTGCAGTTCGACGCGCTCGGACAGGAGTTTTGACACGATTGCCGTGGAGGACATGGCCAAGGCACCGCCCAGGGCCGCTCCTGCCGGCAAGGACAAATCCAGCAGGAAAGCAAGCGCCAGGGCTGCCAGCATGGCCAGGGTGACTTGCGCCCCGCCGAATCCGAATACGATGCCGCGCATGGCGAGCATGCGCGGCAGGCTGAACTCCAGCCCAACGGAGAACATCAGGAAGACCAAGCCAAACTCCGCGAGATAGCGGGTTTGCGGGGTGTCGGGCAGCCAGCCCAGGGCATAGGGGCCGATGGCGATGCCGGTCAACAGGTAGCCCAGCATGGTGGGCAGCTTGAAGGCGCGTGCCACGGCAGCCACGATGACGGCGGCGGCCAGGAGTATAAGGACGAGTTCCAAGGTGGTCTGCATGGGCTTAGCTAGTATACTTACGAACTACATGAATTCAGCAGATTCCTCTCGCTCTCTTGCCCTGGCTCGACAGGTGTTGACCATCGAGGCGGACGCCGTGCGCCATCTCGCGGATCGTCTTGACGGGCAGTTCAACCAGGCCTTGACGATCATCCTGAACTGCAAGGGAAGAGTGGTGGTGACGGGCATGGGCAAGTCCGGCCATGTCGCCCGCAAGATCGCCGCGACGCTTGCCAGCACCGGGACTCCGGCTTTCTTTGTGCATCCAGGCGAGGCCAGCCATGGCGACCTGGGCATGATCACGCAGGACGACGTGGTGATTGCGCTGTCCAATTCCGGCGAGAGCGCTGAAGTCACGACCATCCTGCCGCTGATCAAACGGCGCGGCGCCAAGCTGATCGGCATGAGCGGCAATCCCGCATCGACGCTGGCACGCGAATCCGACGCGCATCTCAATGCCGCGGTGGACAAGGAGGCCTGCCCTCACAATTTGGCTCCAACCGCCAGCACCACGGCCGCACTGGCCTTGGGCGATGCGCTGGCGGTCGCCTTGCTGGATGCCCGCGGCTTTACCCCCGAGGATTTCGCCCGCACGCATCCCGGCGGCAGCCTGGGTCGCAGGTTATTGGTGCACGTGCGCGATGTCATGCATGGCGGCGAGAAACTGCCGGTCGTCGGCCAGTCGGCCTCGCTCAAGGACGCGCTGCTGGAAATGACCCGCAAGGGGCTGGGCATGACGGCGGTCGTCGATGGGGCAGGGAAACTGGTCGGCGTGTTTACCGATGGGGATTTGCGGCGCACCCTGGAAAAATCCGTGGACGTGCATGCGTCGAATATCGCCGACCTGATGACGCGGAATCCCAAAAGCATCGGCCCCGACCAATTGGCGGTCGAGGCGGTGGAAAGAATGCAGGAATTGAAAATCAACGGATTGCTGGTGGTCGATGCCGACCGCAAACTGGTGGGTGCATTGAACATGCACGATCTTCTGAAAGCGGGCGTGGTATGACCCAGGACGCGATCGAGCGCGCGCGCGACGTCAAGCTCATCGTTTTCGACGTGGACGGCGTGATGACCGACGGCACCCTTTTTCTTGCCGACGACGGGCAGGAATACAAGGGCTTCAACTCGCTGGACGGCCACGGATTGAAGATGCTCAAGAGCACGGGCGTGGAACTGGCCATCATCACCGGCCGCAATTCCCAGGTGGTCGTTCACCGTGCACGCAATCTGGGCATTACCCACCTGCATCAAGGGGCGCATGACAAGCTCGTGGTTTACCGTCAGCTTCTCGAGGATCTGAATCTCGGCACCGAACAGACGGCGTTCATGGGCGACGACGTCGTAGACCTGCCGGTGATGCGGCGCGCCAGGCTGGCGGTAGCGGTGCCGGCAGCGCCCGATCTGGTCAAAGCGCACTCGCACTATGTCACCCGGCGCGAAGGCGGCCGTGGCGCCGTGCGCGAGGCCTGCGAGTTCATCATGCGTGCCCAGGGCACTTTCGACGAGCGGATGGCGCTCTACTTGTCATGAGGGATCGTTTCGCGCTCTGGCTGCCGATGGCCTTGCTGGTCATGCTGGCCTTGCTTACGTTCTGGATCGACCAGAGCGTCAAGGAGGCAGGGAGCCGGAACGAGGTCAATCTGGAAGAGCCTGACTCAATTGTGGAGAGCTTCCTGGCGGTCAGCACCGACGCAGCCGGCGTGCCGCGTTATCGGCTGACGGCCGAGAAGCTCAGTCACTTTTCGGGCAACAAACTGACCTTGCTGGACAATCCCAGGCTGACCCATTTCCATGAAAAACAGGGGGAGATGCAGATTTCCTCAAGCAAGGCCAGCGTCACCCCGGATGGAGAGAGGGTGGTTTTTACCGGGCAAGTAAACCTGCTGCGTCCGGCGGCGGAAGGGGAAAACGAAATGTCCATGCAAACTTCCTATTTGGAGGTCCAGACGGGGAAGAACGAGGCTTTTACCGGCCAGCCTGTCGTCATCCGGCAGCCCGGTATGCAGATTACAGCCGCCGGCCTGCACTTGTTCGCCGACACGCGGGTGCTTAAACTCAAGGGCCGGGTAAAAGCCCAATATCAGAATGCCAATCGTGCTTAAACTGCTGCTTGTCCCCTTTCTCGCACTGCTGTCGCTGCCTGTCTTCGCCGAAAAGGCGGATCGCGAAAAGCCCGTGCACATCGAGGCCGACAATGTCACCCTGGACGACATAAAAAAAGTCAGTGTCTTCGAGAGCAATGTCCTGCTGGTCCAGGGTACGCTGATGCTGCGCGCCGACAGGATGGAGGCGAAACAGAACGGCGACGGGCTGCAGAACGTTTCGGCCAGGGGCAAGCCGGTCAGCTTCCGGCAGAAGCGCGACGGCGTGGAGGAATACATCGAGGGCTTTGCCAGCCAGATGGAATATGACAACGTGCAAAGCATCCTGCGCCTGATCGGCGATGCCCGCCTGCGCAAGGGCGGGGACGAGATCCGCGGCAATCAGATTACCTATGATGCCCGAACCGAGTTCTACAAGGTCATCGGCCAGGAAGGCGCAGTGGGACCGAGCAGCAGGGTAAGGGTCATCATCCGGCCCAAGCCGAAAACCGCGCAGGAGCAGAGCAAGGTACAGGCGCCCAAACAATGAAGCAGCTGGTTGCAGGACATCTGCAAAAAAACTACAAAAAGCGCACGGTCGTGCATGATGTTTCGCTTACCGTCGGCAGCGGCGAGATCGTCGGTCTGCTTGGACCCAACGGCGCGGGCAAGACGACTTGCTTCTACATGATCGTCGGCCTGGTCATCGCGGATGGCGGAGCCATTCATCTCGATGGACACGACGTCACCCACATGCCGATACACAGGCGCGCGCAACTTGGGTTGTCCTATCTTCCGCAGGAGCCTTCGATTTTTCGCAAGATGACGGTGGCCGACAATGTGCGCGCGGTCCTGCAACTCAAGGGCTATGACGAGGCGGAACTGGAGCAGCATCTCAACAACCTGCTGGAAGACCTGCATGTCGGCCATTTGCGCGACGCCTCCGCGATGAGCCTGTCTGGCGGAGAGCGACGGCGTGTCGAAATCGCGCGGGCGCTGGCGATGAATCCGCGCTTCATCCTGCTGGACGAGCCTTTTGCCGGCATCGATCCGATCGCGGTGCTGGACATCCAGAAACTGATCCGCTTTCTGGCCGAGCGCGGTATCGGCGTGCTGATTACCGACCACAATGTGCGCGAGACCCTGGGCATCTGCGATCGCGCTTATATCATCAACGACGGCAGCGTTCTGGCGTCCGGGCACCCGGATGAAATCATCCGCGACGAGACCGTGCGCAAGGTTTACCTGGGCGAACATTTCAGGCTATAAGCCCATAGCTGCCTCCCTCCCGGTATTTTGTGGTTTCCGACATGCTTCGGCGCATATGGCATACTGAGCGATGCCAGAAGCTAGCCTTATCCGATTTGTCCTATGAAGCATCACCTCCAACTCAAACTAGGCCAGCATCTCACGCTGACCCCGCAACTGCAGCAGTCCATCCGCCTGCTGCAGCTGTCTACGCTGGAGCTCAACCAGGAAATCGAACAGATGTTGCAGGACAACCCCTTGCTCGAGCGCGAGGGCGAAGGGGAAGAGGCTGGCCCCGATGCTGCCGGCCTGGAACTCCCTGCGGAACAGAGCGCCGCAAGCAGTGAAACTGCCGCGGTGCCCGATGAAATCCAGCACGCGCCGGATGAGCCGGACTGGAACGATTACAGCGTGGGGGGCGGCGAGGATGAAGACGAAGGCGGGGTGCAGACCCCGGCGGCATCGGCCACCCTGCGCGAACACCTGCTCGGGCAGGTAGCCCTGCTGCCCTTGTCCGCGCGCGACCGGGCTTTGGTGAGCGCGCTGGTGGATGCGCTCAATGAAGATGGTTATCTGGAACAGCCGCTTGAGGAAGTGGTTGCCAGCTTCGAAGCGGAGCCGCCGATCGAGCCGGAAGAGATGGAGGTTGCGCTCAGGTACCTGCAGAATCTCGAGCCTGCCGGCGTCGGCGCGAGAAAACTGGGTGAATGCCTGGGCTTGCAGTTGAAAGCCCTGCCCGAGTCGACGCCGGCACGTGAAACTGCGCTGAAAATCGCCGACGGCCTGCTAGACCTCCTGGCGGCCCGTGACGTGGGCAAACTCAAGAGGGTGCTGCATATCGACGACGCTGAATTGCGCGCGGCGCGGCAGCTCATCCTGAAGCTCAATCCCAAGCCTGGCGCCCAGTTCGGCGCGGGCGATACCCAATACGTCATTCCCGACGTCTACGTCAGGAAGTACAAAGGCGCATGGATCGCCAGCCTCAATCCCGATGCCATGCCCAGGCTACGCATCAACCGGGTCTACGCAGACATTCTTGCGCGCCATCGGGACAATGCAGGGCAATTGGCCAACCAGCTGCAGGAGGCGAAATGGCTGATCAAGAACGTGCAACAGCGGTTTGACACCATCCTGCGCGTCTCCCAGGCGATCGTGGACCGGCAAAGAAACTTCTTCGAACATGGCGAAGTCGCCATGCGCCCCCTGGTTCTGCGCGAGATTGCCGAGGCGGTCGACCTGCATGAATCGACCATTTCCCGTGTCACCACGCAAAAATACATGATGACCCCGCGCGGCCTGTATGAATTGAAATATTTCTTCGGCAGCCACGTCGCCACCGAGGCCGGCGGGGTTTGTTCGTCCACGGCTATTCGCGCCTTGATCAAGCAGCTGGTGGCGGCCGAAGATGCTGGAAAACCGCTGTCCGATGGACAGATAGCGGAAATCCTTGCCCAGCAAGGGATTGTGGTGGCCCGCCGCACAGTCGCCAAATACCGGGAGTCCCTGCATATCCCGACCGCGAACATGCGCAAATCCGCATAAAAGCAATACTCGCCATGCGCTTGAAAATACGGCAAAATTCGCCTAATTTAGCGATGTGGGTTTCCTTTTTTGGTTCCATGTTCGGCAAATCTATCCCGTCCTCGTGAAGGGCGGGTTTTTTCGGGTTTTTTCAGGAGACACCATGAATCTCAATATTTCCGGCCATCATCTCGAAGTCACTCCTGCCATCCGTGACTATGTCGCCGAGAAACTTGATCGCGTGAAGCGCCATTTCGACCAGGTGATCGATGCAAAAGTGATCATGCAGGTGGAAAAGCTGGTGCACAAGGTCGAAGTCAGCCTGCATGTGAGCGGCCGTGATTTTCATGCCCATGCCGAGGACGGCAGCATGTATGCGGCAATCGACATGATGGCGGACAAGCTCGACCGCCAGATCGTGAAACACAAGGAAAAGAACACCGACCATCATCCCGAAGGTGCGGCAAAGCGCCAAGTATCGGGCGCGTAGCATTGCAAACGGGCCGGATTTCCGGCCCGGGCCAAGAGCCTATGAACCTGATTGCGCCACTCCTCAGCCAGGCCGGCATCGTCGCCGACCAGACATTTTCCAGCAAAAAAAAATTGCTTGAGCATGCCGCTGACCTGTTCGAGCGGCTGATCGGCCTCAAGCGTCAGGAAGTTTTCGACAGCCTGTTCGAACGCGAACGTCTCGGCTCCACGGCGCTGGGCTACGGCGTGGCAATTCCGCACGGCCGCATCAAGAGCCTGAAAGAGGCCGCAGGCGCTTTCTACCGCCTGCGGCCGCCATTGGAGTTCGATTCTCCCGATGGCCTTCCAATCGATCTGTGTTTCATCCTGCTGGTTCCGCAGAATGCAAACGAGCTGCATCTCCAGATCTTGGGCGAGCTTGCGCAAATGCTGGGCGACGCCGGCATGCGCGAGCGCCTGCTCGCCGCCGAGCCGGCTGAATTGCACAAGCTGCTGACCACATGGACGCCCTGAGCATCGTTACGGTCGACAAGCTGTTTCGTGACAATGTCGATGCGCTGGACCTGATCTGGCTTACCGGCCATGACGGCGGCAGGCGTTCGCTCACTTCCGAGGCCCTGCATAAAACCAATCTGGCGCCGATCGGGCATCTGAATCTGGTGCATCCCAACCGCGTACAGGTGCTCGGCAGCGCGGAAATGGACTACTTGCGCAAACTCAGCGCAGATGCGCTGGAAGAGGCGCTGCACCACCTTTTTTCCGAAGAGCTTGCCGCCGTAGTGGTGGCGGAAGGCGAGGAGCCGCCGGCAGTTCTTCGGGAAACTGCCAGCAATACGAATACCCCGTTGTTCGTTTCCACGCATTCCAGCCCGTCGGTGGTTTCGCACTTGAGCCATTATCTGATGCAGAACCTGGCGGAAACCACGGTTGTGCACGGCGTGTTCATGGAAGTTACCGGTGTGGGCGTGCTGATCCAGGGCGAGGCGGCGGTCGGCAAGAGCGAACTGGCGCTGGAACTGGTTACGCGCGGACATCGGCTCATTGCCGATGATGCAGTCGAACTGCGCCATGTCGCGCCGGACACTCTGGAGGGTAGCTGTCCGTCCATGTTGCGCGATTTTCTGGAAGTGCGCGGCCTGGGCATTCTCAATATCCGCTCGCTGTTCGGCGAAACTTCGGTCAAGCTCAAAAAGAATCTCAAGCTTATCGTCATGCTGGTCAAACCAGGCACGGGCAGCGAGCCGATAAATCGTCTCGACATGGAAGCCTCCAAAACCGGCATACTCGGCGTGGATGTGCTGACCGTGCGCATCCCGGTTGCGGCCGGCCGCAACCTTGCCGTGCTGGTGGAGGTTGCAGTGCGCAACCAGATACTCAGAAGCCGCGGAATCGACCCGGTTTCCGAACTCATGGCGCGTCAGGAAGCATTCATGGAAGAGGAATCCTGATGCAGTTGGTGTTGGTGTCCGGGCTATCCGGATCGGGCAAAAGCATTGCCAGCGCCGTGCTCGAGGATTCCGGCTATTACTGTATCGACAACCTGCCGCTGTCCCTGGTCGAGCAAGTCGTGCTGCACCTGTCACGGGCCGGTCAGGAAAAAATAGGCATCGCTGTCGATGCGCGCGGCGGCGAGGATTTCGCCGGTTTCCCGGCGCTGGTGGACAGGCTCAGGGAGGCTGGTTTCGATGTGCGCGTGATTTTCCTGGAGGCCAAGACGCCTACCCTCGTCAAGCGCTTTTCCGAAACACGCCGCAAGCACCCCCTGACATCGGACAAGGTTTCGCTTCCGGAAGCCATCGATCTGGAGCGCGACAAGCTGGTCGATGTCATGCAGCACGCGCACCGCATCGACACCAGCGATCTTGCGCCGAGCGCCTTGTCTCTTTGGGTCAAGGACCTGGTCGCGCAGGATCGTTCGCGCATCACGCTGCTGTTCCAGTCCTTCGGCTACAAGCACGGCATCCCGCTGGATGCCGATATCGTGTTTGACGTGCGTTGCCTGCCCAATCCGCATTACGTGCCGGAACTGCGTCCGCTGACCGGAAAGGATGAGGCCGTGCGCGCTTATATCGAGGCCAGCCCCGACGCCATGAAAATGCTGGCGGATATTCGCAGCTACGTCGAAAGCTGGCTGCCCTGCTTCATTCGGGACAATCGCGCCTATCTGACCGTGGCGATTGGCTGTACCGGCGGGCAGCATCGATCGGTATATTTTGTCGAGTCGCTCGGCCGCTCGTTTCGGGATGCCGAGCAAGTGCTGGTGCGCCACCGTGAACTCACTTAGACAGCTCGTTCGGCCGGGCGATCTGCTGGTGCTGGTATTTGCAAGCCTTCTCACAGCAGGATTCTTTTTTCATGCCTGGACAGCGCCGACGGGAAGCACGGTGGTGGTTCGGGCGCAGGGCAGGGTGATGGTGCGCGCTGCGCTGGAACGCGATGCCGATTATTCCGTCCCCGGGACGCTGGGCATCAGCAGAATCGAGATACGCCAGGGCCGCGCCCGTGTCGCCGCCGACCCCGGGCCGAGACAGGTATGCGTCAAGCAGGGCTGGGTAAGCCGGGCCGGCGAAGCGGCCTTGTGCCTGGCCAATCAGGTGAGCCTGGAAATAGGCGGTCATGACAAGGCCTTCGATACGGTGAGCTTTTGATGCCGGCGCGTGAAATCCGCCTTGCCGTGACAACTGAGGACCGCCGCATCGCGGCGCTGGCCGCATTGGCCGTCGGCCTTTCGCTTGCGGAGGCGGCCGTGCCAACGCCGATTCCCGGCGTCAAGCCCGGCCTTGCCAACATAGTCATCCTGCTGGTCATGCTGCGCTACGGGCTTGCCGCGTCCGTCTGGGTCATGGCCATCCGCCTGCTGGCGGCCGGCCTGATGCTGGGAAGCTTCCTCTCGCCCGGTTTCTGGCTTGCGGCTGCCGGAGCGGCGGCGAGTATGGGCGTGCTTTGCCTCGTTCGCTATTTGCCGAATGCGCTGTTCGGCCCGGTTACATTCTCGGTGTCGATGGCGTTCGCGCATGTCGCCGGACAACTTGTTCTCGCCAAGCTGTGGCTTTTCGCCGTTGCCGACATCAGCCTGCTGGTGCCGGTGTTCGCGCTGGCCGCGCTCGTTTTCGGCGCGGTGAACGGCCTGATCGTCGCAAGACTGATTGCGGATGAACGCATGCCGGGCGCACAATCGGCCCATGCTTAAAACGATCACGCTTGCGTTTACCGGCGCATCCGGCCTGGCCTATGGATTGCGCCTGCTTGAAAACCTGCTCGCGCAGGGAGCGCATGTTCGCTTGCTGGTCTCGCAGGCGGCGCATGTGGTGGCAGCCCAGGAACTGCGGCTGACCCTGCCGTCCCGCCCGCCCGAATTGGAAGCCTGGCTGCATGAGCGTTACCCCGACCATCCCGGCAACCTGCGCGTATACGGGCGCGAAGACTGGTTTGCACCTGTCGCCTCCGGCAGCGGGGCGAGCGAGGCGATGGTGATATGCCCCTGCTCCATGGGTACGCTGGCGGCGATTGCGCAAGGGCTGTCCGACAAGCTGATCGAGCGCGCCGCGGACGTGATGATCAAGGAGAACCGCAAGCTTATCCTGGTGCCGCGCGAAACGCCTTTTTCCGCCTTGCATCTCGAAAACATGTTCAAGCTTTCCCGCCTGGGGGTCGTTATTCTTCCGGCCAATCCCGGCTTTTACCATCACCCCCAGCGCATCGAAGACCTGATCGATTTCATCGTTGCGCGCATCCTCGACCAACTGGGCATGCAAAACGAGTTGGTTCCCCGTTGGGGCGAAGTACGATAACCACAGTCAATGTTTGAAAAACTGAGTAATCTGTTTACGCCGGCGGTGCGCAGCCTGCCGCTGTTTCCGCTCTCCTCGGTGCTGTTTCCCGGCGGGCGCATGCCGTTGAAGATTTTCGAGCAGCGCTATCTCGACCTTGCCAAAACCTGCCTCAAGGACAACAGCACCTTCGGCGTATGCGGCATCCGCGAGGGCGGCGAGGTCGGCGAGCCTGCGGTTCCATACGAAGTCGGCACCGAGGCGCGCATTGTCGAATGGGACATGCCGCAGCCCGGCATATTCCATGTCATCGTGGAAGGCCTTGAGCGCTACATCGCGCGCAGTTGGGAGGCCCAGACCAACGGATTGCTGGTTGCGGAAACCGAGGAAGTCAGCGCAGAAAAGCCTTGCGATATTCCGGGCGATCTCAGGCTCTGCGCCGAGGTGTTGAAGCATCTGCTGGCCGACCACCGGATCGAGCCACCGCAAACGCATTATGAGGACGCGGTCTGGGTAGGCTATCGTCTGTCCGAACTGCTGCCTTTCAAACTCAAGGTCAAACAGGATCTGCTGGAAATGAATGACAGCGTCACGCGTTTGCGCATCATCGACCAGTTCCTGCGCCAGAACGCCAAATAGCCGGCGCGCCGGCCATTCTTCTGCAAGATCGTCACTGCTGAACCATACGGCTCTAGAATGGTCGGAGTGTCCATGCCGATGTTCCGGCCATGTTGAAGCCAATAGACAAACGATGAGCAAAGCCTTTACCAGGGAAAACGATGCTGCGCCCGAAGACGATGAAGAAGAGGGCGTTAGCGCGCTGCCTGCGGGCGTCAAGAATTACATGACCCCCGCCGGACACGCGCGCATGAAAGCCGAGTTCGACCAGCTCTGGAAGCAGGAGCGCCCCAGGCTGGTGGAAACCATCGCCTGGGCGGCAAGCAACGGCGACCGCTCGGAGAACGGCGACTACATCTACGGCAAGAAGCGCCTGCGGGAAATCGACCGGCGCCTGCGCTACCTCGGAAAGCGTTTGGAGAACACGGAAGTCGTCAATCCTGCGGTACGCGAGGAAACCGACCGGATCTTCTTTGGCGCCACGGTCACGGTTCTGGACGACCTGGGCGCGGAAGCCACCTATGCGATCGTCGGCATCGACGAGGCCGAACCGTCGAAAAACCGCATCTCCTGGGTTTCGCCCATGGCGCGTACGCTCTTGAGGGCGCGCGAAGGCGACACGGTCACGCTGATGACGCCGGCGGGCAAGCGCGAGCTGGAAATCCTGGAAGTGCGCTACAGCGCGATCGACTGAGCGGTGCTAATGCTTCCCGAACAACAGGTCCCATACCCCATGGCCGAGATCGAGCCCGCGCTGCTCGAACTTGGTGACCGGGCGCCATTGCGGGCGAGGGGCAAAGCCATCGGCAGTATTTCTTAGCTGCGGTTCGGCGCTCAATACTTCCAGCATTTGCAGCGCGTAGTCTTCCCAGTCGGTGGCACAGTGCAGATACCCGCCGGGCGCGAGTTTTTGCGCCAGCAAGGCCACGAAATCGGGTTGGACCAGGCGCCGCTTGTGGTGGCGCTTCTTCGGCCAAGGGTCGGGGAAGTAGATATGGATACCGGCCAAGGCACTATCGGCAAGCATGTTGGTAAGGACTTCCACCGCATCGTGCTGGACGATGCGGACATTGCTTAATCCGCGCGCCTGGATTTCCTTGAGCAGGCTGCCCACGCCGGGTGTATGCACTTCCACGCCCAGGAAGTTGCCGTGCGGATGCGCCTCGGCAATTTCGGCCGTGGTGCGGCCCATGCCGAAGCCGATTTCCAGGATGGTCGGGGCGATACGGCCAAAAGTCGCGGCAAGGTCGAGCGGAGCAGATGTATAGGCGATACCCCAGTGCGCCATGCCGTCGTCGTAAGCGCGGCGCTGGGCATCGGACATCCTGCCCTGACGCAGGACATAGCTTCGGATGCGCCTTTGCGGCGCGTCTTGATCGGCTGTTTCCAATTCAGGAACCGATCAGGCCGGAAGTCGGACTGCTGGGGCTGGCGGTGTAGATCTTTTTCGGCATGCGCCCGGCGAGAAAGGCTTCGCGCCCGGCTTCCACGGCTTTCTTCATGGCCGAGGCCATCAGCACCGGATTTTGCGCGCCGGCGATGGCGGTATTCATCAACACCGCGTCGCAGCCCAGTTCCATGGCGATGGCGGCATCCGATGCGGTGCCCACGCCAGCGTCGACCACCACCGGCACCTTGATTCGGTCGATGATGATCTGCAGGTTCCACGGATTGAGGATGCCCATGCCGGAGCCGATGAGCGAGGCCAGCGGCATGATCGCCACACAGCCGATGTCTTCCAATTGTTTGGCGATGATGGGGTCGTCGGAAGTGTAGACCATGACCTGGAAACCGTCCTTGACCAGGATTTCAGCGGCCTTGATGGTTTCCACCACGTTGGGGTACAGGCTTTGCGGATCGCCCAGCACTTCCAGCTTGACCAGGCTGTGGCCGTCCAGCAGTTCGCGCGCAAGGCGCAAGGTGCGGATGGCCTCGTCCGCAGTGTAGCAGCCTGCAGTGTTGGGCAGGTAGGTGTACTTGGATGGCGGCAGGGCATCGAGCAGCGACGGCTGGCCTGCATCCTGTCCGATATTGGTGCGGCGAATGGCCACCGTGACGATTCCAGCGCCGCTCGCTTCCACGGCGCACCGGGTTTCGTCGAAATCCTTGTACTTGCCGGTTCCCACCAGCAAGCGCGAAGAATAGGGTTTGCCTGCAATAATCAGTTGATCCATGGGTTTTCCAGTTCAGCCGCCGCCTACGGCAACCACGATTTCCAGTTTGTCGCCATTCTCGAGCGCAAGCTCGTTATGCTTGCTGCGCGGTACGATTTCCCCGTTGCGCTCGATCGCCACGCGCTTGCCGGCATAGCCCAAGGTCTCGATCAGCCCGGACACGGTCATGGGCGCCGGAAAATTGCGGCTTTCACCGTTGATAAACAGGGAAAATGCTTCCATTTGGCGAGAAATTAGCATTAAAATGCGAGTCCGATCTCAGGACTCGGAAAAACCGTAATTTTACCATGCGGGCGTCGTATAACGGCATTACCTCAGCTTCCCAAGCTGATGAAGAGGGTTCGACTCCCTTCGCCCGCTCCAGATGGAAAAAAACCCGCGCTGGCGGATTTTTTTTGTTGCTTGTGGATTAAAGGTGCACGAAATCATGCTTGCCTGCCATTGGAGGGAAATAAAGTGCCATTGATCGGAAAAGCTTTTCGGGGCAATTTTTTTACGTTTAGACAGGAAGTAACGCATACTCTTTAAAGTTTTTGCTGCTATTACCCGTAATCTGGAGTATCGGGGAATGGGCTGTTCAGCCACCCGGAAGCATCTGACAAGGGCAAACCCGTCGTGAGGCGGGGACGCAAAATCTCCGGTCTGGGGACGTTCCAGATAGCGGGATTGCCGGATGACGGCAGGCGTACTGGTATTCCCCCAGCATTTTGTGCCCTTGTATTCTTGGCTTTCCGGCGCTCAGCAACCCAAGGAATATGCCAAGGAGAAGAACATGTCAGATAGTGGCATTGTCAATTTAAGCGATTACAGCAAGGGCCGGCGCAATGCAATCAGCGTCGAGCATCTCAAGTTCCTGCATGAAGGCAGGGACATGCTGGCAACCGGTGTCATCAGGGAGTTGTCCGGCCAGACCGAAGCCATGGAAAGCAGCCTGCTCGGGCTCGCCGATCATGCGCCGCTGGTCGAGACGCGCGACTATTATTTCCAGGCGCTGAATCTGCTCACGCGGCAGGGGACGGAGCTTTTTCAGGCCTGCAAACAGGCCTTGATCCAGGCCGTCAATGCAGAATGGGGCGAAACCTCCGGGCAGCAACCTGTGCTGGCCGAGTTGTCCCTGATGGATGACACCGATTACGAAGCCACGCTTGCCGTCAACAAATCGAGTTCGCGCCTGCGTTTCAATTGCGCCGAAGAGCTGGTCGGCCTGGATGCACGCATGGGGATTTTGCTGGGTCGCCCGCAGCTTGCCGCCGACGAAAATCCGTTGGGCCCCAAGCTGATTTGCGAGGCCCTGCTCGAGGGCATGGGCAAACTGAAGATCGAGCAAAAAGTCCAGCTTGTGTTGCTGAACCAGTTTGATCTGGTGCTCTACCCCGAGCTTCCGATCATTTACCAGGAAATCAATCGTTTCCTTCTCGGCAAGGGCATCCTGCCCGATTTCAAGGCGGGCATCCGCAGCCGGCCCGACCAGGCCGGACGCGTGAAATCGCGCCAGCCGGAGCAGACCGAGCTTCTGGGCTTGTTTGAAAAAATGGTTTCTGCGCAAGGCGCAGGCGGTTCGGGCGTTCCCGGGGTGTCCGCGTCCGGGCAGGCGGCCGGCGCCGGCGCGGCCTTGCTCGGCATCAGCATGCTGGAAGCGCTCAATCGCCTCCAGGTCGGTGCGCTCAACCTGCCTGGCGGGGTGACGATCGATTTGCGCAGTTCGCTCACCGGCAGCGGCGGGATCCCCAATGTGGTGCGCGAGCTCCAGCAAAGCCCGGCCATGCTGTCGGCCAGCCAGATCGAAACGGTGATGATCGATGCCGTGGCCATGCTGTTCGACTACCTGTTCGAGGACCAGGCCATCCCCGAGCATCTCAAGCAGTTGATCGCCAAGCTGCAGGTGCCGGTACTCAAGATCGCCATTCTGGACCGCGGTTTCTTCACGCAACGCGACCATCCGGCGCGCCGAGTGCTGGACATGATCGCATCGCTTGCCGTGCAGCCGGAAGGCAAGGAAGGCAAGGTCGATCCGCTGCAGGCCGAGGTGGAAGCGGTCATTGAAAAAATCATCAACGAGTTCGACCAGGACGCCAGCGTATTCGAACAGGCCTGCGGCGCCTTGGCCGAGCTGCAGACAAAGCGCGAACGGGAACTGGAAGCAGGCATGGCCGACAGCGTCGCTGAGATCCAGCGCGCCGAGCGCAGCGAAATGGCTGAAACCGTGGTGCGCGACCATATCCGCCGCGCCCTTGCCGAACAGCCCGCTCCGGAAACCATTGCGATCTTCCTGCGCGACCACTGGGCGCCTTTGCTGATCCGCGAATTTATCGACGAGGGAGAAACCTCGCCGCATCTTTCCGCCCACATCGAAACCATGCGCGAACTGCTGTGGAGCGTGCAGAACAAGCCGGACATGGACAGCCGCCTGATGATGGTGCGGATTTTGCCGGGACTGCTGAAACGCCTGCGCGAGGGCGTGGATAAAGTCAGCATGCCTGCCGAGGCCGTTGAGAAATTCTTTGCCGGCCTCGTTACCTTGCATGCCAATGCCGTACGTCCCAGTTCCCTGACGGTGCCCTTGCCCGACGCCGAGGCGCTGCTCGATGATTTGCCGTCCGAGGATGCGGACGCCGAAACTGCGGGCCTGAACGACCCGAGGTATGCCGAGCCCCTGCCCGAGATCGAGGACGAATTCTCGCTTTGCGCGCAGTCGCTGCAAAAGGGCGACAGGCTGCAATTCCATCACGATGACGGCAGCTCCAATTGGGTGCATGTGGTATGGGTGAGCGGGCTCAAGGGCAATTACCTGTTTGCCGACATGAATGGCCACAACATGTTTTCCATCAGCCCCCAGCGCCTGGCGGACAAGATGCGTTCCGGGCGGGCAGTGCTGATGGGGCGCGAATCCGTAACCGAATCGGCATTCGGCAAGCTGATATCCTTCTTCAAGCAGCGCGTCATGTCGGCTTGATCGCAACGGGCCGGCAAAGACAAGGACGGGCCTCTGGCCCGTTTTTGTTTGGTCGTTTCGCTCATGGCATGCCGAAGACGCTGCCCGCCTCTCCCCGATTTGGTAGCATGGCGACATGGATTTTTCCCGCAAGCTGATCGATTGGCAGCGCCGCCATGGACGCCACCGCCTACCGTGGCAAACAAGCCGCGATCCCTATGGAATCTGGGTCTCTGAAATCATGCTGCAGCAGACACAGGTGGGTACCGTCATCCCTTATTTCGAGCGCTTCATGGCGCGTTTTCCGAACATCGCCGTGCTTGCGGGGAGCGGCGTCGAAGAAGTGCTCACTTGCTGGGCTGGGCTTGGGTACTATGCACGCGGCCGCAACCTGCATCAGGCCGCGCGGCAAATCCTGGAAAAACATCAAGGCATATTTCCGCGTGAATTCGACCATATTCTCGCCTTGCCCGGAGTCGGGCGCTCGACCGCTGCCGCCATCGGCGCTTTTGCCTTCGGCGAGCGCCGCGCCATCCTGGATGGCAATGTGAAGCGCGTGCTGACGCGCGCATTCGGCATCGAAGGCTGGCCGGGGGGCAAAGTGGTTGAAGACCGCTTGTGGCAATTGAGCGAAAACCTGCTGCCGGAAACGGATATCGGGATTTATACCCAGGCGCTGATGGACCTGGGCGCCACGGTCTGCACACGCGGGAAACCAAAGTGCGCGCTATGCCCGCTCGCTGCCGAGTGCGTCGCCTTCGCGCAGGATCGCGTCGCCAGTCTGCCGGCGCCGCGCCCCAGAAAAGCGCTGCCCGAGCGCAGCGCGACGCTGATGGTCATTCGCCATGGCCGTGACGTCCTGCTGGTCAGGCGTCCGGCTTCGGGAATCTGGGGCGGATTATGGAGCCTGCCCGAAGCCGCAGGCGACAGCGCTGCCGCCTGCATGCAATTGACCGGCCGGGCGCCGGCGCGAGTTGAAGAGCTGCAGGGTTTCGCCCACACGTTCACGCATTTCCGGCTGTCCATACTGCCGCTGGTGCTGACGCTCGATACGCATGCCCCCGCGGCGGCCGAACCGGGCGCAGTGTGGATGGATCATGCCGATGCGGTGAACGCCGCCATTCCCAGGCCGGTAAAAACCATACTGGAAAATCTCGCGACATGATCGCATGATGCTGATCGATACGCATTGCCACCTCGATGCCGCGGAATACGATGCAGACCGCGACGAAGTAGCTCGGCGCGCGCGTGAGGCCGGGGTCGGGCGCATTGTCGTGCCTGCGGTTGCCGCCTTCAATTTCCAGGCTGTGGTGGATTGCCGCCGCTATGCGGGCATCGACGTCGCGCTGGGCATGCATCCCATGTATGTGCATGTGCACCGCGAGGAACACCTGGCACTGCTGGATGAGGCGATTCGGAAGGAGCATCCGGTGGCCATCGGCGAAATCGGCCTGGATCGTTTTCAGTCGCGCATGGACCGGCCCGGCGTGCACGAAGAGGATCTCGAGCGCCAGGAATTCTTTTTCGTCGAGCAACTGAAGCTGGCGGCCAGGTACGATCTGCCGGTGCTTCTGCACATCCGCCGCGCCAACGACCAGATACTCAAGCAGCTGCGCCGCATCAGGGTGCCGGGCGGCATTGCGCACGCCTTCAACGGTTCCATGCAGCAGGCCCGGGAATACCTCAAGCTCGGCTTCAAGCTGGGCTTCGGCGGCGCCATGACTTACACGCGCGCCACCAGCCTGCGCAAGCTGGCGGCCGAACTGCCGCTGGATGCGATCGTGCTGGAAACCGACGGGCCGGACATTCCGCCCGAGTGGATCGCGAAACGGCGCAACGAGCCTGCGGAACTGCCAGGGATTGCGCAGGTTTTGGCCGAACTGCGCGGCATCAGCGTCGAGGAAGTGGCGCAGCGTACTACCGCGAATGCGCAGCAGGTATTGAAGCTCAAAGCCAGCGCCTGACGTGCCTGCAATATTGTGCGTAGGTTTCGCCGAATCTGGCGGTGAGATGCGCTTCCTCGTTGCGGATCACGCCGTAGCGAATGGCGGCCCACACGATGGGGTAGAGAAGCAGCGGCCACAGATTGCCCCAGATCAGCATGACGCCGAAATAGATTGTGCTGTCGGCAAGGTAGATGGGGTTGCGCGAAAAGGCGAAGGGTCCGTGCTGGACCAGGTGCGCCACGCCTTTGTAGGGGTTCACCGTGGTGTGGTGGCGGAACATGGTCCACGCCGCCCACAGCATCAGTACGCTGCCCAGCGCGACCAGCAGCCAGCCGATGCCCGGAAGTCTGGGCAAGGGCAGCGGCAGCCGTTCGTGCAGTTCCCATGCCGCCCACAATGCCGCCACGTAGATAAGCGGCGGCGGCAGCAGGGTGGCGGGGCGCTTGCGGCTGTTGCGGATCATTTTTCTGCGAGCATGCTTTCGATCAGCCGCAGCATTTCCGGATGGTCGAATTCCCTGCCGCCGATTGCGCCATGGGCCAGGCGGCCCTGCTTGTCGACGAAGAAGGTGGTCGGCAGTCCGCGCACAGGCCAGGGTGCCATGGCCTCGCCGTCGAGATCGAGCAGGATGGGAAACCGCGGCTGCAGGTCCAGCGTGGAATTGAACTGGTCGATCATGTCGGCGGTTTCTCCTTCGTTGACACCCAGGATCACGACGGGCCTGCCCTCCATTTTCAGCCGCAGCCGTTCCATGGAGGGAAATTCTCGGCGGCAGGGCGGACACCAGGTCGCCCAGAAATTGACGATGACGACCTTGCCGCGCAGCTTGGCAAGTTCAACCGCCTGGCCGTCCATGTCCTTCAGCTTCATCGCCGGCGCCACGACGCGAGGATTGAAAGGGGTATGCGAGAATTGCAGCGGAGGCTCGGCACTTGTCGCCAGTGCCGGCACGGCCAGCAGAAGGAGACTAGTCAAAAGATGACGGACACTGAACATTCTGCATCTTTCCTTCGTAGAGTCTGCCGTTTTGCTTCCAGCGGTGGAGCACGTCGAAGCGGCTGCCGGCAGGGAGGGCGAACGTGGTCATGCCCTGGTTCCAGTCGCCCGGGAAAAAAGTTTGTTCCACCGGGAACTGTGACCATTCGAATGCGAGCCTGACCGGCCTGGAAAAATTGCGCGGCTGCCAGCGGGTGAGCCAGTCGTGCTTGGTCAGCAAGGCTTTCGGCTGGCCACTGCCCTCGGGCAGGTAATGCCAGTCGGCGAGGTTGTGGTCGATGGCTTGTTTGCCTTCGTTGCGCACTACCGTCATGTAGACGCAGGCATGGGCGAATTCCTCGACGGACTGCTTGTCCATGCCGCGCCCCAGCATGAAGGCGCGCGCCTGTTCAGGCGTGATCTGGGTGAGCCTGAGGTGTACGCCTTTGGTGTCGACCTCCCAGGTCGGAATGCCGGTATCGGGGTCGAGGCTGAGGCGGGTAATGCCTTCCTGGGGGGCGGCTGCATGCGGCGCGGTGGCAAAAAACACTCCGGCAAGGAACGAAGCAGAGATGAAACCGCGCAATCTCAAATCCGCGCCCCCTGGATGGCGCGCAGGAACTCGTTGCGCAACTGGTCGCTGTTCTCGAAGCAGCCGGAAAAGGCCTGGGTCACCACGCGCTCGTCGCCGCGGCGGTCCTCGCCCAGCAGCAGGCAAAGCTGTTCGGCCTCGATGATGCAGGCCGCGCCCGCCGCCTTGCCGTGCTCCATCATGGCTTCGGCGATGTCGCGCGTCATCCACTCCTGATAGGTGAAGCGGTGGCCGATTGCATCCACCAGGCGGGCGATACGGCCGAAGCCGTGCAGCCTGCCGCCCGGGATGTAGGCGACATGCGCGACGCCGCGGAACGGCACCAGATGGTGCGGGCACACGCCATGGATGGCGATGCCGCGCACCACCACCATGTCGCGGCGCTCGTCATTGAAACCTTCGCCCAGTGCCTCGCCGGGGTCGAGGGCATAGCCGCCCAGCAGGCGCCTTTGCCAAAGTTCGCGCACGCGCTGGGCGGTGCGCCCCGTGTGCACCGTGTCCGAGGGCACGCCGCAGGCGGCGAGCAGGTCCTTGACCGCGCGCTCGAAGGCCTCGGCGTCGAAGCTGCCGGTCTGCGCGATGCCGTAGCCCGTGGGGCGGGCGCCGCCGCCCCCGTGATGCTCGGCCTCGTCGTCGCCGCAGCAGGCGTGGTCGCCGGTCATTACTTGAACACCGATTTCAGGAAGTCCAGGGTGTGCGCCCAGGAGCTGTGGTCGGCGTGCGCGTCGTATTTCAGCGGCAGGTTGAATTTCGCCGCGTACACATCAGCTTCGGTGTTGGTGAAGGTGTGCAGTGCGCCGGGATAGGACACCAGTTGCCAGTCAGCCTTGGCGTTGCTCATTTCGGTCTTGAAGGCCTCCACATGCTCCGGGGGCACCATGGGGTCGGCCTCGCCGGTGAACACGCGCACCTTGGCCTTGATGCCACCGGGTTTCACAGAAACGTCAGTGGCGAGGATGCCGTGGTAGCTGACCACGCCTTTCAAGGGCTCGCCGGCACGCGCCATGTTGAGCACGATGCCGCCGCCGAAGCAGTAGCCCAGCGCGGCAATCTGGCCGCGCTTGACCATGGGCTGGACGTCGAGGAATTTCTGCGCGGCCGCGAAGCGCGCGCGCATGAGAGGCGGGTTCTTGTTGACAGCTCCGGCCATGGCGCCGGCGTCCTTGGGGTTGTCGGCAGTCTTGCCGTCGCCGTACATGTCCACGGCAAGCGCGACATAGCCGGCTTCGGCCAGCATGTTGGCGCGCTTCTTTGCGTAGTCGTTCAGGCCCCACCACTCATGCACCACCAGCACACCCGGGCGCTTGCCCTTGATGGCGTCGTCGTAGGCCATGTAGCCCTTCATCTTGACGCCGTCGGCGACGTATTCGACGGTCTTGCCGACCACGGCGGCCTGGGCGGCGAGGGGCAGCAGCAGGAACAAAGACAATAACCACTTCATGGTTTTTCTCCTTATGGGTTGGGGTTAAGGAAAGATAGCACCAGTCGGCAAAACTTGCCTACCTCAAAGAAACAGCATCAGCAGTTCGTTCAAGAAGCGCCGGCCTTTGTCGGTAGGGCGCAACGTGTCCGGGTCGCGCTCGATGAGCCCTTTTTCTTCCGCCTTTTGCAGGCCGGCCAGACAGGCGGTCAGCGGCAGCCCGGTATGTCGGGCGAACAGCGAGCTCGGAAATCCTTCGTTGAGCCTGAGCGCGTTCATCATGAACTCGAAAGGCAGCTCGCCGGGTGCGAGCATGCGGGTTTCGGCAATATGTCCGCCGCGTTCGACGCCTTGTATGTATTGCGCCGGGTGCTTCACTCGCATCTGGCGCACGATGCGGTCGTGGAACGAGAGCTTGGAGTGGGCGCCGGCACCGATGCCGAGGTAATCGCCGAAAGTCCAGTAATTGAGGTTGTGGCGACAGCGGTGGCGCGGCTTCGCGAAGGCCGACGTCTCGTAGTGTTCGTAGCCTGCAGCGCCCAGGCGTTCTTCCAGCCATTCCTGCATGGCGGCGGCGGTGTCGTCGTCCGGCAAGTTGGGCGGCGGGCTGTGGCCGAAGGCGGTGTTGGGCTCGAGCGTGAGGTGGTAGCAGGACAAGTGCGGCGGGTCGAAGGCCAGCGCGGTCTCGATGTCGGCCTGGAGCATGTCGAGCGTCTGCCCGGGCAGCGCGTACATGAGGTCGAGGTTGAAGGTGTCGAAGGTCTTTGCCGCCAGTTCCGCAGACTGCCTGGCTTCGGCAGCGCCGTGGATGCGCCCGATGCGATGCAGCATGTCGTCGTCGAAGCTCTGGATGCCCAATGACACCCGGGTGACGCCGGCTTCGCGGTAGCCCCTGAAGCGTCCTGCCTCCACGGTGCCGGGATTGGCTTCCAGGGTGATTTCGGCCAGCGGCTCCAACTGGGTCAGCGTGCGCACCGCGGTGAGGATGCGGTCGATGCCCTCGGGCGAAAACAGGCTGGGCGTGCCGCCGCCGAAGAACACGGCATGGATTTTGCGACCCCAGATTTCCGGCAAGGCGAGTTCGAGGTCGCGCGCGAGCGCGTCGATGTAGGCGGCTTCGGGAATGCCATTCGTAGCATGCGAATTGAAGTCGCAATACGGACACTTCCTCACGCACCAGGGCAGGTGGATGTAGAGGGTCAGCGGCGGCGGGGTCGTCAGCCCCGCGCCCGCGCGCATCAAGGGTTTGGTTTCCACGTGCCTCGTCGCCACAGCCAGAAGTAGATCAGGAAGTTGATCGCCAGCACCAGCCCGCCCAGAACAAATTGCGTGGCGGCCGTCAGCGTTTCGGGATAAATCAGCGGCAGCAGATAATGTTCAATGAATCCGCCTTCATAGCCCGCCCCGCCGGAAAGTTTCCGGAAACGGTTTTCCAGCGGAGTCAGCGGGCAGATCCAGCCCATGAACTCGATAGCCGCGCCCCAGATGGCGGCGGGGAGATGCAGCCAGATGAATGGCTTTTTCCATGCTACCAGCAGGCCGCCGCCCACCACGAACAAAATGAACGCCAGGTGCAGCAGTACCAGCGCGTTTGCCAGCAGCCGGTAGCTCATCCCGAAAGTCTCAATTCAAGCCCAGGAGGGTACGGAGAACACGAGAAAAACCAACGAACGGATGATGCGCAAAGGATATCAATTGGCAGCAACTGAGCGGCCGGGATCCTGGAACGGCCTGTTTTTTCTCTGTGAACTCTGTGTGCTCTGTGGCTGACTTTTTTCAGAATCATGCCGCCAGGCCGCGCAGTTTTCTGACCAGGAGGTCGAGCGCCTGGCCGCGGTGGCTGATGGCGTTCTTGTGGTCGGGGTCGAGCTCGGCGCCGGTCTTGCCGAACTCGGGCAGGTAGAAATAGGGATCGTAGCCGAAGCCGTTTTCGCCTCTGGGCGTGTCGATGATCTCGCCGTGCCAGCTGCCCTCGGCGATCAGCGGCTGCGGGTCGTCGGGATGGCGCACCAGAGTGATGACGCAGTAGTAATGCGCACGGCGGTTGGGCTCGTTGGCGAGCGCCGCGATGAGCTTCTCGTTGTTGCGCTGATCGGACTTGGGCTCGCCGGCATAGCGTGCGGAATACACGCCGGGCGCGCCGTTCAAGGCGTCGACGCAGATGCCGGAATCGTCGGCCAGCGCCGGCAGTCCGGTGTGCAGCGATGCGTGACGCGCCTTGGCAAGGCAGTTTTCGATGAAGGTGACGTGCGGCTCCGGGCATTCGGGCACGCCGAAATCCGACTGCGGCACCACGTTGAAATCCAGCGGTTCGAGGATGCGGCGGATTTCCCTGAGCTTGCCGGGGTTGCCGGAGGCGATGACGATTTTTTGCATCTTGAATCCTTTCAACAGGGAGGAGGGGAGGTTCAGGGAGAGGATGGAAAATGGTTTTCTCCCACGCCTCCCTTAACCTCCCTGTTCAGGTTTTTTCCAAAGCGGATCGCTGCGCCGCGGTGAGCTGACGGATGCCGGCCTCGGCCAGGTCCAAGAGCGCATTGAGTTCCTGGCGCGAGAAGGTGGCGCCTTCGGCCGTGCCCTGCACTTCGATGAGCCCGCCGCTGCCGGTCATGACCACGTTCATGTCGGTGTCGCAGCCGGAGTCCTCGGCGTAATCCAGGTCGAGCACCGGCACGCCCCGGTAGATGCCGACGGAAACGGCTGCTACCTGGTCGGCGAGCGGAGACTCGCTGATTTTTCCCTGAGCCAGCAGCCAGTTCACCGCATCGGCCAGCGCGACCCAGGCGCCGGTGATGCTGGCGGTGCGGGTGCCGCCGTCGGCCTGGATGACGTCGCAGTCGATGTGGACAGTGCGCTCGCCGAGCTTTTTCAGATCCACCACGGCGCGCAGGCTGCGCCCGATCAGGCGCTGGATTTCCTGGGTGCGGCCGGACTGCTTGCCGCGCGCGGCTTCGCGGTCGGTGCGGGTGTTGGTGGAGCGCGGCAGCATGCCGTATTCGGCGGTGACCCAGCCCTCGCCGCTGCCTTTCTTGTGCGGCGGGACCTTCTCCAGCACGCTGGCGGTGCAGATGACCTTGGTGTCGCCGCATTCGATCAGCACGGCACCCTCGGCGTGGCGGGTATAGGAACGGGTGATGCGGATCCGGCGCAGGGCGTCGGCGCTGCGTCCGCTGGGACGGTGGCTCACTGTGAACTCCTCGTGGGAAGGGGAAATTTTAACGTGAAACAACGCGAAGCGTTTCCTTGTCCCCCTCTCCCACGGGGAGAGGGCCGGGGAGAGGGCCGGGGAGAGGGAACGGACACGGCGGCTGCTGCGTTCATGATTCGGGTTGGCGCAGTCGCCATGTCCGTTAGCGGATTTGCAAGAGCCCCCGGCTTGATCAGGTGTTGCCGCCGCTGATCTTCTTGATGGCTTCCTGGATTTCCGCGATGGCGCGCTCGATCTCGTCGTCCGAAATCGCCGGCGCGCGGCTGGGCTCGGGCTTCTTGATCTCGGTGGTGAAGGCGTATTCGGGCAGCGACAGGGTGGAGATCGCCTCCACGCCGGCCCGGCGCGATTCGCCCCAGGTCATGGCCACGAGCGAGAGGTTGTCGCCTTTCTCGCCGCCGCGGAATTCGGCGTGGTCCATGAGGTGGCGCACGCCGTCCTCCAGCGAGTAGGAGTGCAGGATGGCGGCGATTTCGGGAATGCTGACCGAGCCCCAGATGCCGTCGGTGCATAGCAGCAGGGTGTCGCCGTCGGTGATCGGTATGGGGGGGGCGCATTCCACCTCGGGCGCGACATAGCCGCCCAGGCAGTTGCTGACGCGGTTGCGGTTGGGGTGGTGGATGCTTTCCTCTTCGGTGATGAGGCCGTCCTTGACCATGCGCGCGACCGCAGTGTGATCGAGCGTGCGCGAGATCAGCTTGCCGTCGCTGAAGAAATACAGGCGCGAGTCGCCGACGTGCGCCCAGTAGGCGGTGTTGTCCTGCACGATGGCGGCGACGCAGGTGGTATGGGGAATTTCCAGCAGGTCGTGTTCGACTGCGTAATCGTTGATGGCGTAGTGCGAGCGCTGGATGACGTCATCGAGGAAGCGCAGCGGATCGGCTACGCGCGGATTGGCCACGCGCTGGAAGTGGTCGGTCAGCGTCTGCACGCAGATGTGCGCGGCGAGTTCGCCGTGCATGTGGCCGCCCATGCCGTCCGCCACCACCATGAGCAGGGAGTCGCGACTGTAGGAATAGCCGACCCTGTCCTGGTTGTTTTTGCGCCCGCCTTGCCGGGATGCCTGATAAATGGTGAATTTCATGATGCGTCGCTCAGAAAATCTCTTTGTTCAGGGAGCGTTTGATGGAGCTTAGCAAAGAAGGCTTGCCAAGCTGCAGCGCAGAATCATCCATCAGGCGCTTCTGCAGGGCAAACACGCTTTGAGGGCGTTCCATGTAGTTCAGCTGCATGCACCAGTCCACGGTTTCCAGCAACTGGCTCGAGTATTCTCCCGCCCAGGCGCGGGCCGCGGGCGTCAGCTTGTCGTTCAACAGGCGGGCGTCCGCTGCTTGCGGCGGCAGGCCGGCGAGGCAGGCATAGATGCTGGCGCCGGTGCTGTAGATGTCGGTCCAGGGTCCGAGGCGCTCGCGGTTGTGGTACTGCTCGGGCGCNNCCGAAGTCGATCAGCACCGGCGAGCCGTCCTGGCGGATGTAGATGTTGGAGGGCTTGATGTCCAGGTGCAGCAGCTTGTGCGTGTGCACTTCGCGCAGGCCGGTCAGCATCTGCGCGAACACTCGGCGGATGAAGCTCTCGCGGATGTTGCCGCGGTGGGTCTGGATGTATTGCTGAAGGGTGCGGCCGCGCTCGTACTGCATGACCATGTACACGGTCTCGTTGGCGCGGAAGAAGTTGGTCACGCGCACCACGTTGCTGTGATTGATCTTGGCCAGCGTGCGGCCTTCCTCGAAGAAGCACTTCATGCCGTGGCGGAAAATGTTGCGGTTGTCGTCGGTGCTGGCCTCCACCACCACCGAGCCGGCGGTGCGCAGCACCAGGGCGCCGGGCAGGTATTCCTTGACGGCGAACAGGTTGTTCTGGTCGTCCGTGGCGAGATAAACCATGCTGAAGCCGCCGCCGCCGATCTTGCGCACGATGGTGTACTCGTTCAGCCGGTAACCGTTGGGCAGGGCCTGGTTGGGTTGGGTCGCCATAAATGAATTTGATTAAAACTGCTATTATCTGGTCACTTGTCGCGGCGCTTGCAGCCAAATCCTAACCGCTAATCCAGGAACGTTACCAATGATTTTCAGCATGACCGGTTATGCCACCCATACCGCCGCAGTGGGCAGGGCGCTGGTCACGATCGATCTCCGCTCCGTCAACCAGCGCTACCTGGAAATCGGTTTCCGGCTGCCCGACGAACTGCGCGCGCAGGAACCCGCCATCCGCGAAGCCATTGTACAGCGCCTGTCGCGCGGCAAGATCGAATGCCGCATCAGCCAGACGCCGCTGCCGGAAGCTGCTCAGGATATCGGCCTGAACGACGCGATTCTTGAGTCCCTGGCGCGCTGGCAGGGCGAAGTGCGCAAGCGCTTTCCCGATGCCGCGCCGCTTGCCGTAGCGGAAATCCTGCGCTGGAACGGCGCGCTGGCCTTGCCCGAAGGCGAGACGACGGATGTTGCGCTCGAGTTGCTCGCGGCCGTGGGGGCGGCACTCGACGACCTCGCCGCCAGCCGCCAGCGGGAAGGCGAGAAGCTGCAGAAACACATCGTCGAGCGGCTGGACCGGGCGGAAACGCTGATTGCGGAAGCCGCCGGCCTTTTGCCCGGGATCCTGTCGGCCTACCAGGAAAAGCTCGCCGCACGGCTCAAGGAAGCGCTGGGCGAGCCGGCCAACGAGCGCCTTGCCCAGGAGTTCGCCCTGTTTGCCCAGAAAATCGATGTCGACGAGGAACTGTCGCGCTTCTCGACCCATATCAAGGAAGTGCGCCGCATCCTGGACAAGGGCGGAGCGGTCGGCAAGCGCCTGGATTTCCTGATGCAGGAACTGAACCGCGAGGCCAACACCCTGGGCTCCAAGTCGGTGTCGCCGGAAACGACACGGATTTCGGTCGAACTCAAGGTGCTGATCGAGCANNAGCAGATGCGCGAGCAGATTCAGAATATCGAGTAAACCATGAGCCAAGGAGTCTTGTACGTCGTGGCCGCGCCGTCCGGCGCGGGAAAAACCAGCCTGGTCAAGGCGTTGCTGCAAAAGGATCCGGCCATCCGGCTTTCGGTGTCCTACACCACGCGGGCGCCGCGTCCGGGTGAGACCAAGGGCGTGGATTACCACTTCGTCGACGTCGAAACATTCAAGGCCATGGCCGCGCGCGGCGAGTTCCTGGAAAGCGCCGAGGTTTACGGCAATTACTATGGCACCTCGCAGGCCTGGATTTCGGGCGAAATCGCGACCGGACGTGACATCCTGCTGGAAATCGACTGGCAGGGCGCGGCCCAGGTCAGGAAACATTTTCCCGAGGCGGTGACCCTGTTCATCCTGCCGCCCTCGATCGAGGCGCTGCGCGAGCGGCTTTCCAATCGCGGCCAGGACAGCGGGGAAATCATCGAAAAGCGCATGGCCGCCGCGCGCGACGATATCAGCCATGCCGCCGAGTTCGAATATATAATTGTCAATGATGACTTTGACCAAGCCCTGCTGGACTTTCTGGCGGTGGTGAGGGCTTCGCGCCTTGTCGCTTCGCGACAGGTGCGGAAACTCACGCCGCTGTTCGAACGCTTCAGCCGGGGATGAACCAGGGAGTTGAACGTGGCACGCATTACCGTTGATGACTGCATGGCAAAAATCGGCAACCGTTTCGAACTGACGCTGGCGGCGACTTACCGCGCACGCCAGCTGGCCCAGGGCTCGCAGCCCATGGTGGAGAGCCGTGACAAGCCGACGGTGACCGCACTGCGAGAGATTGCATCCGGCAAGGTGGGACTTGAAATCCTCAACCGGGGCAAGGCCTAACTCCTCGCCCGCGATTCCGCACCATCATTCAGCCGGCACCAGCGCATCGGCTGATTTTTCCGCACTCGCTCCGCAGCTAGCCTATCTCCCGCCGGCCGACATCGAGCTGGTGCGGGACGCTTTCTATGTCAGCCGCGACGCCCATGCCGGGCAGTTCCGCAAAAGCGGCGAACCCTATATTTCGCACCCGCTGGCCGTAGCCGGCATCCTCGCCGGCTGGCATCTCGATGCCCAGGCCTTGGCTGCAGCGCTGCTGCATGACGTGGTGGAGGACACTGCTGCCACGACCGATGACATCAAGGCGCGCTTCGGCAAGGCGGTCGCCCACCTGGTCGAGGGGGTGTCCAAGCTCGACAAGCTTTCTTTCGCCAGCGAGGAACATGCGCAGGCGGAGAATTTCCGCAAGATGCTGCTGGCGATGGCGCGCGACGTGCGCGTCATCCTGATCAAACTGGCCGACCGCCTGCACAACATGCGCACGCTGGGCGACCTGTCGTCCGAAAAGCGCAAGCGCATCGCCGCCGAAACCCTGGAAATCTACGCGCCCATCGCCAACCGTCTTGGCCTGCATGCGGTCTACCAGGAACTGGACGATCTCGGTTTCCGCTACCTTTACCCCACCCGCCACCGCGTGGTGATGAAGGCGGTCAAGGCCGCGCGCGGCAACCGCCGCGAACTGGTCGAGAAGATCCGCGAAACCATCCAGGAAAAGCTCGCCCAGGCCGGCGTGGAGGCCACGGTCACCGGCCGCGAAAAGCACCTTTACAGCATCTACAAGAAGATGCAGGAAAAGAACCTCGGTTTTACCGAAGTGTTCGACATCTACGGCTTCCGCGTGGTGGTGAAGGACGTTCCTTCCTGCTATCTTGCGCTTGGCGTGCTGCACGGTCTGTACAAGCCGATTCCGGGCAAGTTCAAGGACTACATCGCCATCCCCAAGGCCAACGGTTACCAGTCGCTGCACTCCATCCTGTTCGGCCCGCAGGGCACGCCGATCGAGATCCAGATCCGCACCCAGGACATGCACCGCTTCGCGGAAACCGGCGTGGCCTCGCACTGGATGTACAAGAGCTCGGACGCCGCGCTGTCGGACGTGCAGCAGCGCACCCACCGCTGGCTGCAGTCGCTNNGCAAGATCATGGCGCTGCCGCGCGGCGCGACGGCAGTGGATTTCGCCTATGCCGTGCATACCGACGTCGGCCACCACTGCGTGGCGGTCAAGATCAACCACGAACTGATGCCGCTGCGTACCGAATTGCGCAACGGCGACCACGTCGAGATCATCACCGCGGCCAATGCCGCCCCCAATGCGGCGTGGCTCAACTTCGCCGTCACCGGCAAGGCGCGCTCGCACATCCGCCAGTTCCTGCGCACGGCCAAGGCGGAGGAGTCGGCCCAGCTCGGCCAGAGCCTGCTGGAGAACGCCATCAAGGCGCTCAACCCCGAAGCGCCGGCGCTCTCGCCGGCGCTGCTGCAAAAACTGCTGCGCGAAACCAACAGCAAGTCCGCCGACGAGCTGTATGCCGAAATCGGCCTGGGCCGCAAGCCGGCCATGGTGGTGGCGCACCAGCTCTTGCATCTGATGGGCGACGAAACCGGGCGCGCGCCGCACCCCATGACGGTCACCATACGCGGTACCGAAGGCGTGCCGGTGGAGCTGGCTTCCTGCTGCCATCCCATTCCCGGCGACCCGATCCTGGGCTTCATCCACAAGGACCGTGGCCTCATCATCCATACCCACGATTGTCCGGCCATCCACAATTTCCGTTCCGACCCGGAAAAATGGCTGGATGTCGAATGGCAGGCCGCCCCTGGCAGCTTGTTCGACGTGTCGATCAAACTGGTGGTGGCCAACCAGCGCGGCGTGCTGGCGCATGTCGCCGCCGCCATTTCGGAACAGGGTTCCAACATCGGCAATGTCGCCATGGAAGAAGAAGACGGCAGCCCTTACACCGTGCTCTATTTCACGCTGAAGGTCGAGGATCGCATGCACCTTGCCCGCATCATGCGTGCGCTGCGGCAGCTGTCCGAAGTGGTGAGGATTTTCCGCATGAAGGGCAGGCGTGAAGGCCGCGCCCAGGCGCAATAGCCAGGATTCAGGGGTCAGGATTCAGGATTCAGGGGTGGGGCGGCCGCACTTTTTCAAAAAAATGTAATCTATTCCCTATTCCCTATTCCCTGACCCCTGACCCCCAGCCCCTAGCCCCTAGCCCTTAGCCCCTAGCCCTTAGCCCTTAGCCCTTAGCCCTTAGCCCTTAGCCCCTATCATGAAAACCATCATCTCCACCGCCAATGCCCCCGCCGCCATCGGCACCTATTCCCAGGCCGTCAAGGTCGACGGCACGGTCTATCTTTCCGGACAGATCGGACTCGACCCTGCCAGCATGCAGCTGGTCGATGGCATCGACGCGCAAATCCATCAGGTGTTCAAGAACCTTTCGGCAGTGTGCGAGGCGGCGGACGGTTCGCTTGCCGACATCGTCAAGCTCAATGTTTTTCTCGTTGACCTCGGCAACTTCGCCAAGGTCAACGAGATCATGGGCCAGTATTTCCAGCAGCCTTACCCGGCGCGCGCTGCAGTCGGCGTGGCCAGCCTGCCGCGCGGGGCGCTGGTCGAAGCAGACGGCGTGCTTGTCCTGTAACGGTGAGTTTCTCCTTCCCTGTTTCGCCTGCGGTAAAAGCCAGGCTGGAGAAACTGGGGCTGTATGGCGATGCAGACCTCGCGTTGCACCTGCCGCTGCGCTGGGAAGACGAAACCCGCGTCACGGCCATCCGCGACCTGATTCCGGGGCAGCAGGCGGTCGTTCAGGCCAAGGTAATGGAGGCAGAAGTGCTTTACCGTCCGCGTCGCCAGCTGGTTGCGACGGTTGCCGACGACGGCGGCGAGTTGATTGTCCGTTTCCTTAATTTTTATCCCAGCCAGGTGCAGTCGCTCAAACCCGGGCGGCTGTTCCGCATTGTCGGAGAGGTACGCGGCGGCTTTTTCGGCCTGGAAATGGTGCACCCGCGTTGCCAGCCGATCCAGCCCGACACCCCGCTGCCGGATCGGCTGACGCCGGTTTATCCCACTACGGCAGGGCTCGGGCAAGCCGGCTTGCGCAAGCTGGTCGACAAGGCCTTGCATGCACTCGATCTCGCGGAAACCCTGCCGCAGGAAATCTACGCCGGCATGGATTTGCCGGGCTTTGCCGAGGCACTGCTGCAATTGCATCACCCGGACTCCGGCTTGCCCCTGGCATTGCTGGAATCGCGCGAGCACCCGGCGTTCAGGCGGCTGGCATATGACGAACTGCTGGCGCAGCAATTTTCCCTGCGGCTTGCACGCGAGGCGCGCGCGAGCAGGCGCGCAACGCCATTGAAGCCGGGGAAATTCCCTCAGGCCCTGCTTTCTGCATTGCCGTTCAGGCTGACCGCAGCGCAGGAAAACGCCTGGCGGGAAATCAGCGGGGATTTGAGCGGTGCGCGCCCCATGCGCCGCCTGCTGCAGGGCGATGTCGGCAGCGGGAAAACCGTCATTGCTGCGCTGGCGTGTTTGCAGGCCATCGAGAGCGGCATGCAGGCCGCCATCATGGCGCCGACCGAAATCCTGGCCGAGCAGCACTTCAGCAAACTCAGGGGCTGGTTCGAGCCTCTGGGTATCGAGATCGCCTGGTTGACTTCGGCACTGACACCGGCACAGAAAAAACAGACAGTTGCGCGCATTGCCGCCGGAGAAGCCGGCGTCGCAGTCGGCACCCATGCCTTGTTCCAGAAAAACGTGCACTTCCGCAATCTCGGCCTTGCCATCGTGGACGAGCAACACCGGTTCGGCGTCCGGCAGCGACTCGCGCTCAGCGAAAAGGGCGCGGAGCCGCACCAGCTGATGCTGTCGGCCACGCCGATTCCGCGCACCCTGGCCATGAGCTATTTCGCCGATCTGGATGTGTCGACCATCAATGAATTGCCGCCCGGCCGGACACCTGTCGCCACCAAGCTGGTCGCCGACACGCGGCGCGAAGAAATCCTGCGGCGGGTGCAGGCGGTTTGTCGCGAAGGCGGGCAGGCCTACTGGGTGTGCCCGTTGATCGAAGAGTCGGAGAAGATCGACCTGCAGACCGCGCTCGACACGCATGCCATGCTGCAGGCGCACTTGCCTGAATTGAGGGTCGGACTGGTGCACGGGCGCATGAAGCCGTCCGAGAAGCAGGCCGTCATGGCAGCCTTCCAGGCCAATCGAATCAACTTGCTGGTTTCCACCACGGTCATCGAGGTCGGCGTCGATGTGCCCAACGCTTCGCTGATGGTCATCGAGCATGCCGAGCGCTTCGGCCTCTCGCAACTGCACCAGTTGCGCGGGCGGGTAGGGCGGGGAGCGCGCGAATCGGTATGCATCCTGTTATTCCAGAACCCGCTGTCGGAAGATGCACGCAGCCGGCTCAGGATTATTTACGAGTCCGCTGACGGTTTTGAAATCGCCCGCCGGGATCTGCTGCTGCGCGGCCCCGGCGAACTGCTTGGCGCCCGCCAGAGCGGCGCGCCGATGCTGAGGTTTGCCAATCCCGAACGCGACCGCGATCTGCTCGAACGTGCCGCCCGTCTCGGCCCGGAACTGATCGAACGCCGCCCGGAGGCGGTCGCGGCGCACCTGGAACGCTGGCTGGGGGCGCGGGCCGGGTTCTCGGCCGGGTAGTTTTTTCATACCAGGCCCTTCAGGGAAGATGGAGCATGGCCGTATCAATGCCATGGCCCGAACGTATGGGCTGATAAGCATTGAGAGAAGCGGAGACGGTCATGTACAAAATCCCTCGCGTAGTCAGGGCGGTTGTTCTTTTTGCATCCGGCATATTTGCCTGCGCCGCCATGGCTGCGGGGGAACTGGTGCTGGGCGTGCAGGATTACGGCAAAAGCCCGCGCATGATCTCGCTCGAGTTTCGCGACATGTCGAAATATCTGAGCGCAAAGCTCGGCCAGCCGGTGATCGTGGAGCCGGTGCAAAGCTATCAGCGCTACATGGAGCGCGCCAAGCAGAAACGCTACCACTTCATGTACGGCCCGCCTTCCATGGTGATGGAGGCAAATGCCCTGGCCGGCTACGAGCCCGTAGCCAAGGTACCGGGCCTGCTCTCGGCGGCGTTCATGAGCATGGCGAACGGCCCGATCGCCTTCCCGGAAGACATGAAGGGCAAGCGCATCGGCATGCCGGAGGAAAACTCGCTCATGACCATGCTGGCCTTCGCCAAGTTGCGCGAAATGAAAGTGGACCCGCGCAGGTATTTTTCCAACGTCATGGTGTTCAACGACGCCAACGACGTGATCAGCGCGCTCAAGCTTGGAATGATCGACGTCGGCGTGGCCAACTCCGGCCTCTATAACGTATGGAGTGCCCAGGGGCACAACCTCAACCTGGTGCTGCAGTCGTCAGGCGCTCCACACCTGACCTTCGCCGTGCGTGGCGACCTTTCCGCCGAAACCAAGGCCAGGGTCAGGGACGCCCTACTTGTTGCACACAAGGATTCCGGCATGGCCAACGGCTATCTCAAGCGTACCGGCTTCCCCAATTTCGAGGCTGCCAGCCTGCAGGACTACGACAACGTGAAGAAGCTGTTGGCCGACAGCAAGAAATAATCCTGAAAATGCAGGATGTGCCATGTGGTGCTTCCTGCCGCCGTTTCCGGGATAATGCGGGTTTGTTTTCTTCGGACGAACCGCAGTGCGTTTCAAACTGGAGACCGCCGCACAAGGCTGGCTCACGCACCCCTTCCTTGTTCCGCGTGAATTCCGCGGCTGGCTCACCGATCAAGGCTCGTTGACGCACAGGCTCAGGCAGCGCTGCGGGACGTTTTCCGTCCGGCCGGTTCGCATCGGTTTCCTCCGCCCCAATCGCGATGAAAGTGCCGTCCTGCAACTGCGGCCTGACGAGCAGGCCTATGTCCGAGAAGTGCTGCTGAACTGCAATGGGAAGGCCGTGGTTTTCGCGCACAGCGTGGTGGCGGCCAGTTCGCTGCGCGGTCCCTGGGCTGCTGTGACAGGGCTGGGCAGCCGCCCCCTGGGCGAGGCCTTGTTCGGCGATCCCCGGGTGACGCGCGGCTGCTTGCAGTACCGCCGCATCGACGCGCGCCATGCGCTGGCCCGCCAGGCTGCGCACGCGGGCATTGCCGTAGCCGGAGAATTAATGTGGGCTAGGCGCTCGTTGTTCACCCTGCATGGGCATCCCCTCATGGTGACGGAAGTTTTTCTGCCGTCGGTGCTGGAGGTGAAGGGGGAGGCGGGAAGGGGGAAGGGCCGGTGCTGAGCCACCCTTATATCCGTTTGCTGCGGCTGGACAAGCCCATCGGCATCCTGCTGCTGTTATGGCCCACCATGTGGGGGCTTTGGCTTGCCGCCAGGGGCTTTCCCCCCATCCATATCCTGTTGATATTTTCCATCGGCGTGGTGCTGATGCGCTCGGTCGGCTGCGCCGTCAACGACTATGCCGATCGCGATTTCGACGCGCATGTCGAGCGCACCCGCCAGCGTCCGCTGGCGACCGGGGAGGTTTCGCGCAGGGAAGCGCTGTTGTTGGCGGGGGGCCTTGCCCTGCTCGCCTTTCTGCTGATTCTGCCGCTCAACCGGTTGGTGATCCTGCTGTCGTTCCCGGCCCTGTTCCTGGCCGCGAGCTACCCGTTCACCAAGCGGTTCTTCGCGATACCTCAGGCCTATCTCGGTATCGCCTTCGGCTTTGGCATTCCCATGGCCTACGCCGCCGTGCGCGGCGAGGTACCGCTGGAGGCCTGGCTGCTGCTGCTGGCCAATCTGTTCTGGTCTGTCGCCTATGACACCGAATATGCGATGGTGGATCGCCCCGACGACCTGAAGATCGGCATCCGCACTTCCGCCATCACCTTCGGCCGATTCGACATTGCGGCGATCGCTCTATGCTATGCAGCAACGCTGGCCTTGCTCGGCCACATCGGCTGGCGGGCCGGGCTGGGGGCGGTGTTTTACGCCGGCCTGTCGGTCGCCGCAGGCATTGCGCTCTATCATCTCTGGCTGATCAGGGAACGCGAACGGGCGGCCTGCTTCAAGGCCTTTCTTCACAACACCTGGTTCGGCTTTGCAGTTTTCGCCGGCCTGGCGCTGGATACGCTGATACGCGCGTGATTGAGGGAAGACCCATTTCTTAAGCTTTACTTCTTGCAGGCCACGCGCGTCAGCGTGGTTGCTGGCAGAGTCGCCCGGATCTCGTCCAGGTCGCGCAGGGTGTTGGCATCCTCGCTTCTGACCAGATAATAATAAGCCGTGCCCTGCTTGGGCTTGGTCTCGATCCGCAGCCCGGAGACGCCCTTTGCTTCCAGTTCGCGCATGTAGCGCCGTGCGGTGTCCTCGGTCGAATAAAGCCCGAAGGAGATGCCGTTCTTCCAGTCTCCGTCCTTGATGACGAATGGGGCCTTCACCTTGAGTGCGATGAACTCCTTCAATTTCACTTCGCTTGCCGTTTCACTGGGCAGCGGCGGGAAGATGACCCAGTACATCCGGTCGACCGGCAATTCCTCCGCCGACAACACGCGTTGCGCCGTCAAAGACTTGATCGCATCCCGCGCTCGCTCCAGGTCCGTCTCGCTCAAGCCACGCCATTCCACACATATCGGTTCATTTGCCTGCGGCGCTGCGTTGCGCTGCGTCGCCGGGGCATGGCTGTTCGCGAGGCGTGCGGAGAGCAGGGTGATTTTCTCGGCATTGATCGGTGAATAGGCATCCGCTCGGGCGCTGGTCTGGCTCCGTGACCAGAAAAAATAAGCGCCGACCGCCAGGTTGACCAACAGCAAAGCGCCTGCGATCCACTTCATTTCTGCGCGTCCTCCCGACTCATGATCAACAGTCCTTCCAGTATCAGTCTGGGCGCGATGATAGCGCCAAATTGCAATTGTCCGGCCAGCCAGTCGGCGTCGCCCCCGGTCAGAATGCATGACGGCGATTTTGCATCCGTTGCAGTCAGGCGTTGATAGGCCTTCTGTACGGTGCAGGCCAGTGCCGTGGCGATGCCGGTACTTGCCGCATCGGCGGTGTTGCGCGGGAAATCGACGGTTTGGCCTCCCATGTCCTGCAGCGCGTGGGTTCCGGCGACGAGGGCGGCCTGCATCAGGCGTTTGCCCGGCAGGATCATGCCGCCCAGAAATTCGCCCCGGGCATTCAGCGCATCGATGGTGACGGCTGTGCCTGCGGAAACCACCAGGCACGCGCCGCGTATACGCGCCCATGCGCCGACAAGCGCCGCCCAGCGGTCGTTCCCAAGCTGTTCCGGCCGCTCGTAAAGATTGCGTACGCCTGCGCATTCCTGGGCTGCCTGCATCCACCGTACCGGGACATTGCGCGACTGCCAGTATGCATACAGATCATGCACGCGTCCCTGACCCGCGACATTGCAGCCGATTACCCGTGCAGGCTGCGGAAAGCGGTCCCATTCTCCCAGCAGGCTGTCGGCCTCATCGTGCATGCAGGTCCCTTCGGCAACCCATTCTTCGGGCTGCCGCACCAGGGCCCATTTGACCCGGCTGTTGCCTACGTCCAGCAGCAGGATCGGGCCGGTCATTTCGCCGCCGCAGGCCGCAAGCTGACTTCGCCTGCGGTGAACTTGCGCACTTCGCCGCTCGCCAGGGTCAGCAGCAGATTGCCGGCGTCATCCAGGCCGCTGGCAGTGCCCGCATGTCGGTGGCCGTCTGGCGTACGCAGCAGGACGGCACGGCCTTCGTGCGCATGCCAGTGCGGCCATTCGGCCAGGATGGGGCGGACGCCTTCCTGTTCGAATAGGGCCATGGTATGCGCAAGTTCGGACAGGATGGCATGCAACAGCTCTGCGCGGCTGAGCTGGACGCCCATTTCGTCCAGGTCCACCACGGCCTGGTCGATTTCCCGGCGGTGCAGGGAAGGAAGGTGCTCGTTGACCCCGATGCCGATGACGGCGAACGAGGGGCCGGACAGCTCGCCCTGGACTTCAACCAGAATTCCCGCCAGTTTGCGGTAGCCGGCCAGGACGTCGTTCGGCCATTTCAACTTGATGGGCAAAGGACAACGCGCTGCCAGTGCCCGTGCCAGCGCCAGGCCCACGGCGATGCTCAATCCGGACAACTGATCCATGCCGCGTTCGAAACGCCACAACACGGAAAATGCCAGTCCCCCGCCCAGGGGGGATTGCCATTCCCGGCCGCGGCGCCCCCGCCCGGCATGCTGGTAATCGGCGTACAGTACCGTGCGGTGTGCGGCGCCGGCCAGTGCGTCCTGTGTGAGCAGGCTATTGGTCGAATAGGTCTCCTCGACGGTTTTTATGGCATAGCCATGGCCGGAGGCGGAGAGCAGGGCCTGCAGTTCTCCGCTGTCCAGCCATGAGAGTCGTTCCGCCAGCCGATAGCCCTTGCCGCGCACGGCATGAATCCTCACGCCGTGCTGCTCGGCGGTCTGCAACAGGTTGAAGATGGTCGCGCGCGATACCTGGAAGAACCTTGCCATGTCCTGGCCCGAATGAAAGCGCCCGTCCGACAGGCGCTTCAGCAGGGGAATCAGCAGGGGAGGAAGAATGTGTCCGGACATGCCGAAATACTAGCATGCCCATGCTGTTGTATCGGAGGGCATGGGCCTTGCATGAGGCATCCGGGTTAAACTCGCTTGCGTTTGATAGGGAGAGTCCATGCTTGATTTCTTCGATCTGGATGCCGCCGAGAAACCGGCTGCCCTGATGCTCTGGCTGCACGGCCTGGGAGCGGACGGTTATGACCTCGAGCCGGTTGCTGAAATGGTCGGCCTGGGCAATGTTCGCCACGTGTTTCCCCATGCGCCGGTGAGGCCGGTGACAATCAATCGCGGCATGGCCATGCGCGCCTGGTTCGACGTTGCTGCAGCCGACTTGCGCTGGCAGGAAGATCGCCAGGGAATTCTGGAATCCGCACGGCAGGTGAAGGAGCTGGTGGAGGCCTTGCGCGGGGATGCGGGCCTGCCGGTGGTGCTGGCCGGTTTCTCCCAGGGGGCGGTCGTCAGCATGGCGGCGGCCGCATCGGGGATGCCCGGCTTGATCGGTGTCGCGGCCATGTCGGGTTATGTGCCGCAGTTTCTGCTGCCATCGATCGCCAATTTGCGCGGCACGCGTTTGTTCATGGCGCATGGCGAGCAGGACGAAGTGGTTCCGTACGCACTGGGCAAGGCCAGCTGCGACGCCCTCAGGGAAAGCGGCCTGGAAGTCGATTGGCATGGCTATGCGATGCCGCATACCATCTGCCAGCAGGAAATCCTGGATATGGCCGGCTGGCTGGCCTGCCTGCTCGATAAGACTTAAGTCAGCCGCGTTATGCCGACACGAATCCAGCCTTCGCCATGGTCGACCGGGTCGTCCATTTGAATGGTTTTGTTTCTCTGCTGGAAGTGGTATTCGACGATGGCCTTGCGTTGATAATGGGCGGGATCGACGACGATTGACGGCGCATATTCGTCGTCGAACAACAGCCCCGAAACGGCGGCGCGTCCGTTATGGGTGCCCATGCCGTTGACCGTATAGGACGAAGCCTGCTGGCCATGGAGAAAGATCTCCAGCGGTTTGCCCGGCAGGGTTTCGATGCCGACCGAGCTTTCGGCCTCGTTCAGCCGAGACAGGCGGCGAATGACGCCAAGCGACCAGCCGGCCGCTTTGTCGGCCCGCAGCCCGACCAGGGTGCCGATGCGCAGCCAGTCCTTGTCGCGGGCCTCGATCGTGGCGCCGAATCCATACTCGCTTTCGTCTTCCATGACCCAGCGTTCGATGTCGGGCAACCGTTCCTTTGTCGCCTCGGAATAGGGGCCGCGGTTGAGCGTGCGGTTGGTGACAAAACCGTAAATGTTCAGGTCCGAATGCTCGACAAAACCCAGCTTGTCTTTCTGGGGGGGGGCTTCGCTGCCAGGCTGATCCTCCTTGACGCGGGCAATGATCGAAGGCAGGCCGTGCACGATTTCCACGATTTTCTTTACGGATTTGCGCGGCGAACGGCGCTGCTCGCGTGCGGTCAATGGAGCCCACTGGCGGGAAAGGTGGTCGAGCAGCTCGAGGCTTTCCGAAACGCGCACGTATTCGGTCAGGCCCAGGCGGGCGGGTGCGGTGCCGGCATGTAGTTCGGACTGCAAGCTCCTTATCCGCTCCAGCAGGTCCTGGGTGGACCAGTAGCGCGTGGACAGTTCCGGACTGTTGTTGCGGACGCGTTTCGCGCCGCGGTCCTTGGTCATGTCCGCGGTCAGCACATGCCGTTCCGGATCGAGGAGTTTTTCCAGCTTCAGCATGTCGCGCCAGCCGGTGATCCAGGTGTCGATGAGGTCGATCTGTCGCGGATACAGCGAGCCCGAGTTGGCTTGTTCCAGCATCAGGGTATGCAGGTACTCGCCTTCGCAGGTGCTTTCCTGGGCGTCGTCGGGGTAGGCCAGCAAACGGGTTCTGTGGAAGCCCTGGGTCTCGGCGAGCTGGTAGAGCTGATGCAGCCTGGCCCAGGTCTTGGTGCCGGGGTGCAGGTAGCGGATGGTGCGCCACTTGATGACGCGGCGGAAGCCGCGCAGCGCGCGCAGGGTGACGATGGGCATCATCGCCTTGAGGCGGGATTTCGCCGGGTTGCGCGCGTACTCGATGAGGTAGCTGTGGTAGGCGCGCAGGATTTCCCAGTTCAGGTGGTAAATGGCGTGCCAGAGCTGGCTCTCCACGGTGCGCGACATGCGCGGGTTGCGCAGGTACTGGCGGCTGAGGACGGCCTGGGTGTGCTGGCCTTTTTCGTCCAGCAGCATCAGGATGAGCAGGCGCTCCTTGCTGTGGGGGGCGTCTTCGTCGTTGAAGCGCTTGACCTCGACCAGTATCTCGCTCTGGGCTTTCAGCGCATCGCCAATGGGCAGGCTCTGGGCCCAGCGCGTGGTGGCCTGCACGCTGGATAGGGGGTCGTCGGGATTGCGCAGCCGCATCATGCGGGCAAAGCGCTCCGATAAAGCCTGTTTTATCCCAGCCATGGTCGAAGGTGTTGGTTGTCCCGTTCAGTTTCCCGCTTTTGTCGCCACCCAGTCTCTCACCGAAGCCAATGCCGAAGCAAGCTTGCCCGGTTCGGTTCCTCCTGCCTGTGCCATATCGGGGCGTCCGCCGCCCTTGCCGCCGACCTGGCCGGCCACGAAGTTGACCAATTCGCCTGCCTTGATTTTTGCTGTCAGGCCGGGGCTGACCATGGCTACGAGGTTGACCTTCCCGTCGGCTACCGATCCCAGCACCACGGCGCAGGGTTGCAGCTTGTCCTTCAATTTATCGGCGGTTTCGCGCAGGGCTTGAGCATCCCCCTCGATTTGCGCCGCCAGCACTCTGGCTTCTCCCACGGCCACAGCCTGGTCTGCCAGGTCGTCGCCCTGGCTGGCCGCCATCTTGGCCTTCAGCCGGGCGAGTTCCTTTTCCAGGCTTTTCACCTGGTCCTGGACCTGGGCGATTTTCTGCGGCAGCTCGGCCGGCTGGGCCTTGAGCGCCGACGCAGCTTCGCGCAACTGGCCGTCGAGGTTTTGCAGCCAGGCGAGCGCATTGTCGCCGGTGACGGCCTCCACCCGGCGCACGCCGGCGGCCACGCCGCCTTCCATCACGATCTTGAACAGGCCGATGTCGCCGGTGCGCGCCACATGGGTGCCGCCGCACAGTTCGCGCGAGGTGCCGATGTCGAGCACGCGCACGGTGTCGCCGTACTTCTCGCCGAACAGCATCATGGCGCCGAGCTTGCGCGCTTCGTCCATGGGCACGACGCGCGCCCGGGTGGGCTGGTTTTGCAGGATTTCGGCGTTGACCAGGGTTTCCACTTCACGAATCTGTTCCGCCGTCATGGGGCCGGTATGGGAGAAGTCGAAGCGGGTCTTGTCCGCATCGACCAGCGAGCCTTTCTGCTGCACGTGCTCGCCCAGCACCTGGCGCAGAGCCTTGTGCATGAGGTGGGTGGCGGAGTGGTTGCGCATGGTGCGGGCGCGGCGCAAGCCGTCGACGCGCGCGGCGACCTTGTCGCCCACTTTGAGCGCGCCGTCCACGAGACGGCCATGGTGGCCGAACACGTCAGCGCGGATTTTCTGCGTGTCGCCCACTTCGAAGCGCGCCGCGCCCTCACCCCCGGCCCCTCTCCCCGGGGGGGAGGGGAGTGAAACAATGAGGCCGGTGTCGCCGGCCTGGCCGCCGGATTCGGCGTAGAAGGGCGTATTGTCGAGGACGATGACGCCGGACTGTCCGGCACTGATCTCTTTGACTTCGCTGCCGTCGACATAGACCGCGGTGACGGTGGCGTCGTCCACGTTGAGGCTGTCGTAACCGTGGAAGCTCGTGGGCTGGCCGCTGTATTCCAGGGTGCCGTGCGCCTTGAACTTGCCGGCCGCGCGCGCTTGTTCGCGCTGCCTTTCCATAGCGGCATTGAAGCCGGTTTCATCCACGGCAACATTGCGTTCGCGGCAGACGTCGGCAGTGAGGTCGAGCGGGAAGCCATAGGTGTCGTAAAGGCGGAAGGCGGTCTCGCCGTCCAGCGTCCTGGCGCCGCCGGCCAGGGCCTGTTCCAGCAAGGTCATGCCGTGCGTGAGGGTTTCGCCGAAGCGGATTTCTTCCTGCAGCAGGGTTTCGGTCACGCGCGCCTGCGCCTGCTTCAGTTCCGGGTAGGCGTCGCCCATGACCGCGGCGAGATCGGCCACCAGCTTGTGGAAGAAGGGCTGGTTCTGGCCGAGTTTGTGGCCATGACGCAGGGCGCGGCGGATGATGCGGCGCAGTACGTAGCCGCGGCCTTCGTTGCCGGGGATGACGCCGTCGACGATGAGGAAGGAGCAGGCGCGGATGTGGTCGGCGATGACTTTCAGCGAAGGGCTTTCGAGATCCTTGCGTCCGGTTTCGCGCGCCGCGGCCTTGATCAGCGCCTGGAACAGGTCGATGTCGTAGTTGGAATGCACGTGCTGCATGACCGCGGAGATGCGCTCCAGCCCCATTCCGGTGTCGACCGAAGGCTTGGGCAGCGGATGCAATACGCCGGCCTCGTCGCGGTTGAACTGCATGAACNNATCTCGGTGCAGGGGCCGCAGGGGCCGGTGTCGCCCATCTGCCAGAAGTTGTCGGAAGCGTATTTGGCGCCCTTGTTGTCGCCGATGCGCACGATGCGCTCCTTGGGCACGCCGATCTCGTTGGCCCAGATGTCGTAGGCTTCGTTGTCGTCCTGGTAGACCGTGACCCAGAGCTTCTCGGCCGGCAGCTTCAGTTCGCCGGTGAGGAATTCCCAGGCGTAGTGGATGGCGTCGTGCTTGAAATAATCCCCGAAGCTGAAATTGCCCAGCATTTCGAAGAAGGTGTGGTGGCGCGCGGTGTAGCCGACATTTTCCAGGTCGTTGTGCTTGCCGCCGGCGCGGACACACCTTTGCGAGGACGCCGCGCGTACATAGGGGCGCGATTCCAGCCCGAGGAATACGTCCTTGAACTGCACCATGCCCGCGTTGGTGAACAGCAGTGTGGGGTCGTTGCCCGGCACCAGCGGGCTGGAGGGAACGATGGTGTGGCCCTTGGACGCGAAAAAGTCCAGGAAGCGCTTGCGGATTTCGTTGCTGGTCATGGCTGGAAAGCTGATGGCGTAATCCCGCCATTTTATCAGCCGGCCCAAGGCAAAGTGAGGGCAGGCCAATAAAAAACGGGGCCGTAAGGCCCCGTTCGTCAACGCAGGAGAATCAGGCCAGGCCCGGATTCTTGCCCAGGCCGACGATCTTCGGCGTGTTGAGCTTGACGTTGCGGATGGTCTTCTTGCTGCGCAGGTACTCGGACACCACGTCCCAGATCGGCACGCCGGTGACGCCTTCCTGCACCGAGGCCCAGCCCGCCACCTTGTAGGTCTTGGTGGGGGAGATCGCCTTGCCGTTCAGCATCAGGTTGGAAATGCGCTTGCCGATCCTGGCGTTGGGGTTGACGGTGTACTGGATGCCGCCCACGCGCACCATGTCG